>CACKSN010000014.1 GCA_902602845.1 uncultured Alphaproteobacteria bacterium
TTTCTATGGTCTTTATGTACAAAGTATCAATTAGTATCTTCTAATATTCCTATCTATTAAGGCTGCCCATGCATCTATACCCCCTAAAACATTCACACAATGTTGATATCCTTGAGCTTTAAGCCATTTGCAAACAGCCTGACTTCTCGTGCCTGTATGACACATTACAAAAATATTTTTTTCTTTATCTAATTCAGTAAATCTATTTGCTATTTCAGATAATTTCATATGGATTGTTCCCTTGATGTAAGCATGATCTCTCTCTGTATCTTCTCTCACATCTATTATTTGAATCTTAGCATTTTCTTGCCTTAGTTCATTGAGTTGGTGTACTGTAATTTCAGTACTGTTATACATATCCATTATTATATTCTATATAATTAATAAAATAATATCTACTATTTTAATAAATGCATTTAATGTATTGAAAAAAAAATTGTGTATTTAAATTATTTCTTTATAAGGGCACTAATTTCTTATGACAAAAAAAATAACCTTTTCAGCATTTGGTAGAGATTCTTACTATCATAGAGATTGGTTTAAAAAAAACGGTTTCAAATTTGACAGAAGCTCAAGAAAATGGACAGTTGAAAACCTTCCTATTGAACATGCTGAAGAATTTGGAAGTTACTGTAGAAAATATGGATTAACATTTGAAAGATCAGACAGAATGATAACAGAATTTGACTATGCTGACTACTTATGGGATGGAAGAAGAGATGAATTCATGACAGAAACTAAAAGCATTGAAATCCCAAAACCAAAAAATAAAATCTAATTTTTGCATAAAATATACCCAATCAATAACTTTTTTCTTTTAATTGTTCTATCAGGCATATGGGGATCAGCTTTTTTTGCAATAAAAGTAGGACTAAATAGTTTTTCACCAATTGGAGTTGCTTCATTAAGATTAATAATAGCATCTGCTTTTTTATTATTTTTTTTTTATTTACAAAAAAAAAAGATTATTTTTACAAATAAAATTTTATTTTTATTAATTGTGATTGGTATAATTGGTAACTTTATCCCTTTTTATTTAATTAGTTGGGCTGAACAATATATTTTGTCTTCGACTGCGGGAATGTTAATGGCAATTGGGCCATTAATAACATTATTAATGTCACATTTTTTAACAAAGAATGAAAAGTTTACATTAACAAAATTAATACCAATTTTAGTAGGACTCTTAGGTGTCTTATTTATATTTAATGTAAACTCTTTACAAAACTTAATTTCTTATAATTTCATAGAGTTATTCGCAAAAATTTTAGTTATTTTTGCAGCGTTTGGATATATGTTTTCAAATATTCTTGCTTATGAAAAGTTAAATCAATTAGACTCATTTTCAATTACTACCTTTGCAACAACATTTGGTGCAATATTTTCAATTCCATTTTTTTTAATTGATTTAAGTTTAAGTAATTTTAAAATTAATTTTAATTATAATTCGATTTTTGCCATATTATATTTGGGTATATTTCCAACCGCGATAGCTTTTCAGTTTAGATATTATATAACTAAAACATCAGGGCCTGTATTTTTATCTTATGTTGCATATTTGATACCAGCCTTTGCTTTACTTTGGGGTTACATAATTCTTGGTGAAAAAATTGGATTTAATTCTTTAGTAGGTATTATTTTAATTCTTATAGGTGTTTATCTAGGGCAAAATAAACTAATGAATAAAATATCCTAAAAATACATATAGAATTAGTAAAAAAGCTATAATAATTGATACATTTTTAAAATTAAAATATTTCATTTGTTATTGATATTTTTTTGTTTTTAGTTCAATATATATTTATTATGACTGACTCAATTAAATATATATTAGAAGAAAGTAAAGCGCCAAAATTTTGGTACAATATTAATTCAGATTTACCAAGTCCACCGCCACCACCTTTACATCCTGGAACTAAACAACCAGCTGGCCCAGATGACTTTGCTCCACTATTTCCTATGAGTTTAATCATGCAAGAAGTTTCTACAGAAAGAGAAATTGAAATTCCTGAACCTGTTAGAGAAGTATATAAACAGTGGAGACCATCTCCCTTATTTAGAGCAAGACGATTAGAAAAGTTTTTGGATACACCTGCTAAGATTTATTATAAATATGAAGGAGTCAGCCCAACTGGAAGCCACAAGCCAAATACTGCTGTTCCCCAAGCTTTTTTTAATAAAGAGGAGGGTATAAGTAAAATATTTACAGAAACAGGTGCTGGTCAATGGGGAAGTTCTCTTGCATTTGCTGGTCAAATATTTGGAATTGATATTGAAGTATTTATGGTTAAAGTTAGCTTTGATCACAAACCATATAGAAAATTGATGATGCAATCTTTTGGAGCTAATTGTCATGCTAGTCCCTCATCACTAACTGATTTTGGTAAAAAACTTCTCTCTGAAAATCCAGAAAATCCTGGAAGCTTAGGAATTGCAATTTCTGAAGCAATTGAAGCAACTGTTAAAAGTGGAGGAAAAGCAAAATACTCACTTGGTAGTGTCTTAGGACACGTTTTAATGCATCAAACAATAAATGGTAATGAAGCTATTATGCAGATGGAAATGGCTGGAGATTATCCTGATATCATTGTTGGGTGTACTGGGGGAGGAAGCAATCTTTCAGGTTTGATGTTTCCATTCTTAGGTCAGCAATTAAGAGGCGGTCAGAAAATAGATATTATTGGATGTGAACCTGCTTCATGCCCTTCTTTCACAAAGGGTAAATATGCGTATGATCACGGAGATATGGCAAAAATGACACCTTTAATTAAAATGCATACTTTAGGATCAGACTTTTTGCCTCCAGCAAATCATTCAGGAGGTTTAAGGTATCATGGTATGTCATATCATCTAAGTCATCTTTACGAACTTGGATTGATGAGGGCAAAGGCCTATGCTCAAAAAGATTGTTTTGAAGCTGGCCTAACATTTGCGAAGCAAGAGGGTATAATCCCTGCACCTGAGGGAAATCATGCAGTAAAAGGAGCTATTGATGCTGCACTTGAGTGTAAAGAGAAAGGTGAAACAAAAACTATTCTCTTTAATCTTTGTGGTCATGGCTATTTTGACATGACAGCTTATGATGATTATTTAAATGGCTCTATGGCTGATGATGTAATTGATGAAGATGGTATTAACAAATCTATCTCTCAAATACCTGAGGTTGCTTAGATTTAAGTTTTATTTTTAAATATTTAACTTAAAAAGATTAACTAATATGGTTGAGATAAAGCCTTTTAAAGGAACACGTCCATTTAATGAAGATGCAAAAAGCTTAATTGCGCCATCAACTGACCATCTAAGTATAGAAAATATAGAAATTTTTAAAAAAAATAATTATTGGAATTATTTAAAAATTCTTAATCCAGTCGGACAATTAAAAGAAACAGACACTCTTTTAGAAGCAAAACTCCACTTCAGTGAAATGAAAGAAAATGATGTTATAAAAAAAGATGTTGATGATCATTTCTATGTTTATCAAATTCAATTTAAAGAACATATACAAACTGGTTTTTTGTCACTTGCAAACATAGAAGATTTTACAAATGAAAAAATTAAAGCTCATGAGAAAATTTACGAAAATAGAATGAGAGAAAGAGCTGAACAAATGTTAAATATTAAAACTCAAATTGGTCCTATTTATGTATTTTTTGAAAACAATAAAGATATTTCAAAACTTTTAAGTTCAATCATAGAGAAAAATCCCGATTATGATTTTGAAAGTTTTGATAATTCTATTCATAAACTTTGGTGTATTTCTAATTTGGAATTTATAAATAATTTATCATCTTTATTTTCTAAGACTATAAGCAATTTTTATATCGCTGACGGTCATCACAGAATGGGTGCAATGAAATTAATTGGTGAATTAAAATATAATAAAAATATTCATCAAGAAAATTTTATGATTGCAGCATTTCCAAGTGATGAAGCAAAAATATTTGATTACAATAGAGTAGTTAAAGATTTAAATGGCTTATCTGAGAAGAAATTTTTAGAATTAATTTCAGAAAGTTTTTCAATTACAAAAAAAGATAATGCGTTTAAGCCTGAAAAAAATAGGGAATTTGGTATGTATCATGAAAATAAATGGTATTCCTTATATTTCAAAGAAGAATTAGAAACGAATAATTTTGTTGATACTCTTGATATCAACATACTAAATAATTTTATTTTTAAAAAATATTTGAATATTGAAGATGTAAATAATGACGAAAGAATAAGATTTATTGCTGGTTGCCATGGTTTGAATGCTCTTGAAAAAAAAGTTGATGAAAATAAAGATAGTGTGGCATTTTCTATCTTCCCATCTCATATAAGTGATGTTATTAAGGTCGCCGACAATAAACTGACTATGCCACCAAAATCAACCTGGTTTGATCCTAAACCTTTGGATGGTTTAGTGGTTTATGAATTTGGAAAATAATTATGAACAAACCTAATTTAAAACCAGCTAACCCCAACTTTTCTAGTGGACCAACTTCTAAAAGGCCAGGATGGGAAATAACCGCATTGAGTAATGCTTTAACTGGAAGATCTCATAGATCTGTAGAATGTAAAGCAAGACTGAAAGAAGCAATTGATAAATCAAAAAATATATTAGGCTTACCTGAAGATTACTTATTAGGAATTATGCCTGGATCAAACACAGGAGCATTAGAAGCTGCAATGTGGTGTCTTCTTGGAAAAACTGGTGTAGATATTTTAGCTTGGGAAAACTTTGGTAAAGATTGGGTTATAGATGCAATTAGCCAATTAAAACTAAAAAATTTAAATATTCATGAAGAAGATTATGGAAAACTACCAGATCTTAGTAAAGTAAATTTTGATAATGATGTAATATTTACATGGAATGGAACAACTTCTGGAGTGAAAGTTCCAAATGGAGATTGGATACCTGATAATAGAAAAGGATTAACAATATGCGATGCGACATCAGCTATTTTTGGTATGCCAATAGATTATCAAAAATGTGATGTTATAACTTGGTCTTGGCAAAAAATTTTAGGAGGAGAAGCCGCTCATGGCATGATTGCTATTTCTCCTAGAGTAGTTGAAAGGCTTGAGAGTTATACACCATCATGGCCTGTACCTAAATTATTCAGAATGGCTGAAAATAATAAATTAATAAAGGGTATATTCGAAGGAAATACAATAAACACACCGTCTATGATTTGTGTCGAAGATATAATAGATAGCCTTAATTGGGTTGCAAAAGAAGGTGGTTTAAATTCTTTAATTTCTAAATCCCAAAATTCATTAAAAAAAATTAGTGATTGGATTGATCAAAATAATTATTTAACTTTTCTTTCTGAATATAAAGATATGAATTACATATCTAACACTGGTATAACTTTTAAAATAACAGAAGATTGGTTTACCAGTAAAGATGAAACAGGCCAAAGATCTATTATGGCTGAAATATGTAAATTATTATCTGAAAACAATGTTGGATTTGATTGTAATGGTTATCCAAAAGCCCCTCCCTCATTCAGAATATGGGCTGGTGGAACTGTTCAAACTTCAGATGTTGAATTAGTACTTCCTTGGATTGATTGGGCATATAATGAGATAAAAACAAAGCATGCCTAAAATATTAATTTCAGATGCAATGGATAATATTGCACCTGAAATTCTATTAAAAAATAATCTTGATGTTGAAATTAAGACAAACCTAACACCTGAAGAATTAAAAAATATAATTGTAAATTATGATGGTCTTATTGTCAGATCAGCTACTAAGGTAACCGCTGACATAATTGAGGCAGCAAAAAATTTAAAAATAATTGGAAGGGCAGGAGCAGGAGTTGACAATATTGATGTTGAAACTGCAAAAAGTAAAAATATTATTGTTATGAATACGCCTGGAGGCAATACAAATGCAACTGCTGAACATACTATAGGATTAATTTTTGCATTACTAAGAAAGATACCTCCTGCTAATGAGACAATGCACAGAGGATTATGGGAAAAAAAGAAAATGAAGGGAAATGAGCTAAAAGGTAAAAAAATAGGAATTGTAGGATTTGGTAATGTTGGAAAAAGAGTAGCTGAAATTTCTAATGCATTAGGTATGAAAGTTTCCATTTATTCATCTTATTTTAATTCTGTAAAAGATAATTTTAAAAACTATTTTTCAAGTGACTTAACAAATATTTTATCGAATTCTGATATTATTTCTTTCCACTGTAAGCCAAATAAAGACGGTAGCTCAATTATCACTAAAGATGAATTTGATATGATGAAAAAGAGCTGCATATTAATTAATACAGCAAGAGGTGGTTTAATTAATGAGACCGATCTGGTTCAAGCGCTTAAAAATAGTGTAATTAAAGGAGCTGCTTTAGATGTTTTTAAAAAAGAACCCCTTGAACAAAGTGAATTATTTAATTTAGAAAACATAATATTAACACCACATATAGCTGCTTCAACTGATGAAGCCCAAATAGTTGTCGCTGAAATGGTTGCCAATCAGTTCTGTGAATATTTTAATAACAATAATATTGTCAATTCAATTACTTAATAAATATTTCAGTAAGATTTTCTAAATATTCAGACGGATTGGATAATATATTTCCATCAAGAATATTAGCCTGATCTAATATAAGATTTGACATTCTTTTATGATCAATTTTAGTTAAATTATTTGATAATTTAATTATCATAGGATGGTTTGGATTAATTTCCAAAATTTTTTTAGAATCAGGAGTTTTCTGATTATGCATTTTCATTAATTTTTCCATATTAATGTCCATGCCTGTTTCTTCTGCAACAAGTAGTATTGGGCTCTTAGTTAATCTCTCAGAAATTATTACATTTGATATATTTTCTTTAAGTTCAGTTTTAAGAATATTAATTAAATCATTGATTTTACTATCTATTTTTTTATCTTTTTCTTTATTATTTTTTGTATTTTCCCCAACTTTTGATACATCTATTTTTCCTTTGGTAATTGATTTAAATTCAAGATCTTTAAATTTATTTACATTTTGAATCCAAAATTCGTCAACTGCATCTATCATAAATAGGACAGGGATTTTTTTATCTGAAAATACTTCCAATTGAGGTGAATTTTTAATGTGTTCTTTGTCGGTATTGGCAAAATAGTAAATTTCTTTTTGGTCTTTAGCCATTATTTTAATGTATTCATCTAAGGAAATCTTATTTTTATTCATTGAATTTTCAAATCTAAGGAGAGGAAGTATTTTTTCATGATGGTCATTATGTTCGTAAAGACCTTCTTTTAATACTGGACCAAAGTTATTCCAAAAAGTTTCAAATTTGGACTTCTCCTTTTTTTCTAAGTTTTCAATTTCACTTAATATTTTATTTGTTAAGCCTTTTTTAATCTTATTAATTATAGGATTATTTTGTAACATTTCTCTACTAATATTTAGTGAGATATCTTGCGAGTCTACTACTCCAGGTATAAATCTTAACCAGTTAGGAATAATATCTTCACATTCATCTGTAATAAATACTTTTTGTACATATAATTTTATTTTATTTTTTCTGTCAGCGTTAAATAAGTCCATTGGCTGATTTGTGGGAAAATAAACTAGAGCTTTATAGCTTATTACGCCTTCTGCATTGTAATGAATAGTTTTAAGAGGTTCATCAAAGTTGAAAGAAACATTATTATAGAATTGTTTATAATCCTCTTCTTTGATATCTTTTTTATCTTTTAACCATAATGGACTACCTTCATTAACTTTTTCTTCTTTCTCTTTATCGTCAAGATCTTTTAGGAAAATTGGAAAAGGTATATAATTTGAGTATTTGGTAATTATTGATCTTAATCTAAATGAGTCTAGAAACTCATGAGCGTCTTTTTTAATATTTAAAGTAATGCATGTGCCTCTTTTTTCTTTCTTTGCTTTTTCTATTGAATAATTTTCCTTGCCATTTGAAGTCCAAAGGTTGATTTCGTCATTTTCTGCATCTCTTGATAAAACATCAACCTTATCTGAAACCATATAAGAAGAATAAAAACCAACACCAAATTGGCCAATAGCAGAAATATCACCCTCTTTTTTATTTTTCATTGCTTCTATGAACTTGCTAGTTCCAGATCTTGCAATTGTGCCAAGATTATCGATTAAATCTTTTTTATTCATACCTATTCCGTTGTCTTCGATTTCAATGATTTTTTTCTTTTTGGAGACTCGAATATTAATCTTTAGATTTTTTTCATCTTTTAAAAGATTTTTTTTTGAAAGTGATTGGTATCTTAATTTTTCACAAGCATCAGCAGCATTTGAGATCAATTCACGTAAAAATATCTCTCTTTCACTGTAAAGAGAATTAGCCACTAAGTCTAAAAGTTTACTTACTTCTGCTTGAAACGATAGATTTTCTTTTAAATTTTCTGCCATTTTTTAAGATTTAAGCATTCATATTAATAATTCAATAGTAAGCAATAATTTTTTGCCACATTTAAGACTATATAATCAAAAACTATGATATTTATGTCTTTTATGAGGTTGGATAATATTCTTAAGATAGTATGTATTTCAATTATTTTTCTTTATGCCTGTACCTCTAATCAATTAACTAATACAGCTGATAGTTGTATAATATTTGATCAAAAGAAAAATTGGTATAAGGCAACTAAAAAATCCTATGACAAATGGGAAACTCCAATTGCTTTTCAATTAGCTGTTATCAAACAAGAATCATCTTTTACACAATTTGCGAAACCAAAAAGAAAAAAATTGTTAGGTTTTATTCCAAGTTCAAGACCATCTACTGCTTTTGGTTATGCTCAAATTACTAATCCAACTTGGGACTGGTATAAAAATAAAACAGGTAAACAAAATGCTTCTAGGGCTAATTTTAATGATGTAACTGATTTTATTGGCTGGTATACAACTCAAACGGAAAATATGGTTGGTATATCAAAAAAAGATTATTACAATCAATATCTGGCATATCACGAAGGTCAAAATGGCTGGTCGAAAGAAACATTTAAAAGTAAAGAATGGTTGATTGAAGTAGCTAAAACTGTAGAAAGAAATACAAATATGTTTAATAAACAATTAAAAAGTTGTGAAGATAAACTTAATAGAAAAGGATTATTTGGGATATTTTAATGCCAGTTCTGAATAGTATAAATCAAATGATAAACGAAATGACAGAATGGCGTCATGACTTACACAAAATACCTGAAATAGGATTAGAGGAACATGAAACATCTAAATATATTAAAAATAAATTAAAAGAATTTAATGTAAATTTTAAGGATGGATATTCAAATACAGGGATAGTTGCATGGGTTGATGGTAATAAAAAAACTAATGAAAAGACAATAGGGCTACGAGCTGACTTCGATGCCTTGCCTATGCCCGAAAAAAATGAATTTGACCATAAATCTACAAATAAAGGTATGATGCATGCTTGTGGTCATGATGGGCATACTACCATGCTACTTGGAGCAGCAAAATACTTAAATGAAAATAATGATTTTGACGGCAGAGTATATTTTATTTTCCAACCTGGTGAAGAAGGATTTGCTGGAGGAAAAAAAATGATTGATGATGGTATGTTTAAAGATTTTAAAATTGATGAAGTTTATGCTCTTCATAATTGGCCTGAGCTTCCATTTGGCACTTTTGGTGTTAACAACGGTCCTATGATGGCAGCGGTAGATGAATTCGACATAATTGTTAAAGGTAAGGGAGGACATGCTGCATCACCTCATTTATCAATTGATCCAGTTGTAATCTCTGCTCAAGTTATTTCAGCAGCTCAAACAATAATAAGTCGATCAACCGATCCTGTTGACAAAGCATTAATTAGTATTACTAAAATTAATGCAGGAACAGCCTATAATGTTATTGATGATCAAGTTAAAATGGGAGGGACAATTAGAACATTTAAAAAAAATACGCGATCTTATATTGAAAAAAGACTAAAAGAATTGTGTTCAGGTATAGCTGCAGCGCATGGTGCTGAAATTAAAATACAATTTGATTTAGTAAATAAATATCCGCCAACAATTAATTCAAAAAAAGAAAGTATTTTTGCTGCAAATGTTGCGAAGGGTCTAGTTGGTGAAGATAAAGTTATAACAGATATTGAACCTTCAATGGGTGGAGAGGATTTTTCTTATTTATTAGAAGAAAAACCTGGCACATATTTATATTTAGGTCAGGGAGATGATAATCATAAGGCGCATCTTCATACTACGAAATATGATTTTAATGATAATCTTCTACCAGTAGGTGTAAATTTCTGGGTTGAATTGGTAAAAAAATATTTTTCAAAATAATTTTTGATGATAAATTTTAGAGCAATTTTTGCTATAATTGCTTATAGACTTAGGGAATTCTTCTCGGAATATCAATATTCTTTATTAGCCCCTATAACAGTTAATATTCTTTTTGTTTTAGTTTTTCTAACATTAGAAAACTACTATTCAATTTTAATTGACTCTAAGTCATTTGTTTATTTTATAGCACCTGGACTAATAATAATGTTAGTTGCTCAAGAAAGTTACGATATTCCATCAGTTGCTCTTATCAATATGAAACAAATTGGCTCTTTTGATGATTGGTTACTTGCTCCAATCTCAAGAATTGAAATACTTTTTTCTTTATTAATTAGTTCAATTTTAATCGGTTTTATAATTGCAATTATAAATTTTTTTATTTTTTCTTTATTAATCGATATTCAAATTTACAATTATTTATTTTTTTCTTATTATTTAACTATTGTTATTATTTTTTTTTCTTGTTTAGGTTGTTTTGTTGGAATTCTATTTAGTACATGGGATACTCAAAGTACATTTTCAAATTTCTTTGTTACACCAGTAAATTTTCTTTCAGGAACCTTTTTTTCTATTAATTATCTACCTGATAATTTTAAATTTATTTTGCAATATAATCCATATTATTATGTTGTATCTTTTTTTCGAGATTGTTTTAATGATGAATTTAATTTTAATTTTTACTCAAATTTATATATATTAATCTTCATTGTAATTTCTTTAATATTTACAGCATTTATATATTTTAAAGGTTACAAGATTATAAAATAATCTATTCAAATAACTTTTATACTTAATTATTACAAATATATTGCAAATTTTATTATCTAAATATAGAAAAAGATATGATCCGGTTGTTAATAGTTTTAATCGTTATAGTAATTATACTATTTATCTTGAGATCTAGGTCAAAATCTCAATATAATAATTATGGTAATTTTTATAGAAATTTAATTCTGATAGTTATAATTGGAGGTATAATCTTTTTCTTTGCAACAACTGGAAAATTCTTAATTCCACAGTTATTAAATCTCATTAAAGTTGGCTTACCATTCTTAACGAAATTAATAGGAATATAATGAAATATTTTTCAACTAATGATTTGCCATTAAATAATGATATGATTAATTTTTGGAATAATAACGGATATTTAGTTATTGAAAATTTTAATACAGATAGAGAATGTGATGAATTAATTGAACGCTCATCATATCTTATCGAACATAATAATTTTAATGATCAAAAATCTATTTTTGATACAGTCAATCAAGCTCATAATGATGATAATTATTTTTTAGAATCAGGAGATAAAATTCGTTTCTTCTTCGAAGAAAAAGCTAATTTAAATGATAATAATATAAAAGAAAATAAACATTTTATTGTAAACAAAATAGGTCATGCCTTGCACGACTTAGATAAAGTTTTTTATAAATTTTCTCATAAACAAAAACTTCAAGATATTGCTTTATCAATTGGTTTCTCAAGACCAAAATTACTCCAGTCCATGTATATTTTTAAGCAGCCCAAAATAGGTGGTGAAGTTGTTTGTCATCAAGATTCCACTTTTTTATATACTGAGCCAGAAAGTACTATTGGTTTCTGGTTTGCATTAGAGGACGCAAATAAAACAAACGGATGTTTACAAGTTGCAAGTGGAGGTCATAAAGGTCCATTAAGAAAACTTTTTAAAAAAGTAGATGGTAAAATGCAGATGATAGATTTAAATAATGATCCTTTTCCTGAAACTGATACTTTTGTAGAAGTAAAAAAAGGATCACTCGTTTTATTACATGGTAGACTTCCTCATTATTCATGTGAGAACACAAGTCTAAAATCAAGACATGCTTATACAATTCATGTAATTGATCATAATAACGAATATCCTAAATGGAATTGGCTACAAAGATCTTCATTACCTCTTAAAAGCTTTATTAATGACTAAAAAAATAATTTTAGATTGTGATCCAGGTCATGATGATGCTGTAGCAATAATGTTAGCTGCTTCTTCTAAAGAGCTTGATGTACTAGGTATTACCTGTGTTGGTGGAAATAGTGGTTTAAATAATACAGTAAATAACGCTCTTAAAGTTTGCACGTTAATTGAAAGAACGGACATCAAAGTTTACTCAGGTGCAAATAAGCCTATTCATTATGAATTATTCACAGCTGAATATGTGCACGGAAAAACTGGATTAGACAAAAAAGGAGATCCTATAATAATAGATGCAAATTATAAACCTCAAGAAAAACATGCAGTTGATTTCATAGTAGAAACTTGTAAATCTTCAACAGATCAAATTTATTTATGTCCAACAGGACCTCTTACAAATATTGCCTTAAGTTTAAAAAAAGATCCTTCTATTAAAGAAAATATAAAAGAAATAGTTTTTATGGGTGGAGCTGCTATGTGCTTAGGCAATACTACGCCATCAGCTGAATTTAATATTTATGTGGATCCACATGCGGCTAATATTGTTCTAGAATCAGGCATTCCTTTAACAATGATGGGTTTAGATGTTACCCATCAGGTAAATGTAAATTCAAAAATTATCAAATCAATGGATGAAAATAAAAATAAAAGTTCAAAGTTTTTTGGAGAACTCATGGAATTTTATACAATATTTCATAAAGAATTGTACGAAACTGAGGAAACACCTCTGCATGATCCATGTGTTATTGCATATTTGTTAGATCCATCTATTTTTAGTGGAAAAGAAGTTAATGTCACAGTTGAAGAAAATTCTGAATTAACAAGAGGGGAAACTGTTGTTGATTGGCTTGGCGTTACCAAAAGACCAGAAAATTGTTTTGTGATGAATAAAGCTAATGATGAAAAATTTTTTCAATTACTTAAAGATAAATTATCTTTGTTACCTTAGCTATAAAAACTTTTAGCAATCTGACCAGCTAAATTTGCATTATTAATTATTAAGGACACGTTAGCATTTAGAGTTTCATTCTTTGATTGTTCGTTAATTTCATTTATAAGAAATGGCGTTAATTCTTTTCCACTAATATTATTTCTATCAGCTTTTATTGTTGCATTATTAATCCATTTTTCAACGTCATTTTTATTAAGCGCTTTTTCTGTTGGAACTTTGTTAAATATGAGAATTGATTTTTTATTTTCTGTATTTTCATTGAGTTTTAAAAAAGAAGAAATTTCATGAATTTCATCAAATTTATTATCGACTTTATTTTCTGTTTCTTCATACCAAAAACCAGGCATATAATTTGTCTGATAACCAATTCTTGTAATTCCTAAAGTTTCAAGTAGTTCATAGGTTTTACTTAAATCTAAAATAGATTTTGCACCACTGCAGATTACAAAATTTGAATTCTCAGAAAGCGAATATAGATCTGCAGATACATCATTGGTATTTTCAGCATTTAGATGCACACCACCAATTCCCCCTGTAGCAAAAAATCTTATTTGAAATTTAGAAGCTATAGAAATTGTACTTGCTACTGTTGTAGAAGCATTTTCTTTATTAAATATTGATAAATTTATATTGTGGTTTGAAACTTTTTGTACATTTTTTTCTTTTGCTAATATTTGAATATCTTCTTGCGATAATCCTATTTTAACCTTACCTCTAATTATTCCTATTGTTGCAGCAATTGCACCGCTATCCTCAACAGCCTTTATAGACTCATTTGCGACTTTAATATTTTCTGGATAGGGCAATCCATGACTAATCAATGTACTTTCTAAAGCTACTATTGGTTTTTTTCTATTTATTGCTTCCTGAACTTTTTCACTTACATAAAATATTTCATGCATACTATTGAATACTCACTTTCTTAGAAAGATTTTTAATTTTTAAAAAATCATTCTTGTTTTTTAGACTTTTACCACTAGCATAATAAGATCCGCATGCCACAGAAGTTTTCAAAATATAATTCATTTTTTCATTTATACTTAACAAATACAGCATCATGGCTGCTAGTGCATCGCCAGCTCCATTTTCGTTTACTACTTTGATTGATGGGGGTTTTATTTTTTTTATAAATTTATTACTTCCAAAGATTACATTATTTTTTGAATTAGTAGTAATTATTTTTATTTTTTTATTTTGTTTTAATATTTTTTTTACACCTAATATTATATTTGAAGAATTTGTCAGTTTAAGTAACTCCGCTTTATTCAAAAATATAAAATCAATTTTATTTATAATCTTTTTAATTTTAATAACTTTATGCACTGATGTTGCGCACACTATAATTTTATTTTTTTTTGATAGTTTATTTATTGATTTTTCCAAATAAGTTTTAGAAAAATTTAGATCAAATATTATATTTTTATTCTTAATGTTTGGTATTTTTAAAGATTTATTATTTTCATATTCATCTGTATTAGCTAAACCTAATAAAAATTTATTATTTTTATCTGATAAAGCTAAATAGTATCTATCTGTATAATTTTTATTCAATTGATGCACATATATTTTTTTTGAGATTTTTTTTCTAATCTCTTCATTGATCGCTAAACTATAAAAGTTAACATCAACAAAATTCGAAAGCAATTCTGCAATATTGTACGCCACTCCACCAATTCTGCTTTTTTGTGTAATTTGATTAGATCTAAAATTAATAATATTTTTTTTAAGATTTAATAAATAATCGTGATGAATTGCCCCAATACAAACAAAAATGTTTTTAGATTTCAGCATTTTGAATTATACACCTTTTATGTCAGTTTTTGATGTTGATCCACCCATTATTGATAATAAACATTTAATTAAATGGTTAAAGATTAATTTTTCTTTCTTAAGAAATAAATTACTCAAAATTAAACAACTTGATAGTGAAAGGGATATAAATTTTATTATATTCATAAATAATAAAAAAAAATATGTATTAAAAATTTCAAATCCATCAGAAAAAATAAATATATTAAAATACCAAGATAGATTAATTAATTATTTACGAAGTGATCTTAGTCTTAAATCTTTTATACCAAAAATACACCATACAAAGATTGTAAAATATTTAGATAAAAAAAATAGAGAATGCTTTGTTAGGATCTTATCTTATATCGAAGGGCAAATGTATGGAGATACAAAAAGTAACGATAAAATTGAAAATTCTTTAGGTAAGTTACTTGGAAAAGTATCAACTAAGTTGAAAGCATTTAACGATATAGATGCCCATAGAAATTTTATTTGGGATCCATCAAATATAAAATGGATTAAAAAAGATATTAATATTTTTATTGGTTCAAAAAAATTAATTTTATTAAAATGTTTTTCAGAATATGAAAAATTTGTAAAAAATAATTTAAATAAATTAAGATACTCAATAACTCATTCAGATCCAAATAATTATAATATTGTTATTAAAGAAAACAATGTTTGTGGTTTACTGGATTATGGAGATTCTATTTATTCTCCAACAATAAATGATTTAGCAATATGCCTTTCATATGCATTAATGAATAATGATAATATTTATCTTACACTTAAAAATATAATAACAGAGTATAATAAACAGTTTTCTATTAATGAGGATGAAATTAATTCATTAATATCATTATGTAAGTCAAGACTTATGATTACTGTTGTAATGGCAAAAAAACAAAGAATTAAATATCCATCAAATCAATATTTAAGTATTAGTGAGAAAGATGCATGGTCTTTATTAGAAAAATTAGACAAAATTCCTATCAATTTTTTAATATATATTGTTCGCGAAATATGTGGCTTTGATATTATTCACCATCATAATGAAATTATAAATTATATAAATAAATTCAACTTTGGTAATATTTTTAAATTTAATTTACTTGATAAAAATAAATCTATCTTAAAATTAAGCTCTGATTCACTTTTATTAAAAGGTAACCCAGATAATAGTTCGCTTAAGAAAAGAGTTAATAAAATATTTAAAGAAGATAATTCTCGTATAGGTATAGGTTTATACAATGAAAAAAGAAAAGTTTATAAGGGACCTAACTTTATTTCTGAATTAAATACGAATGAAAGACGTAATATTCACTTAGGAATAGATATTTTTATTGATCAGGGAACAGATTTATTTGCTCCAATAGATGGTAAAATTATAATTTTAAAAAATAATAATTTTAAATATGACTATGGCCCCACTCTAGTTTTAGAACATAGTTTTAAAAAATATAAATTTTATACTCTATACGGTCATTTATCCAAAATAATCTTTCAAAAACTAAAAATTAGAAAAAAAATTAAGAAAGGTGAATGGATTGGTAAAATTGGTAATTCTAATGAAAATGGAAAATGGTTACCACATTTACATTTTCAAATTATTTTAGATTTATTAGGACATGATAAGAATTTTCCAGGAGTAGGTGAAGAATTTTTATTCAATATTTGGAATAAAATTTCACCTGATCCAAATTTAATTCTACGAATTCCAAAATCTTTTTATTCTAATAATAATAATTTTAAAGATACTTTAAAAAAAAGAAGAAAAAATATTTCTGATAATTTATCAATTTCTTACAAGAAACCTCTTCATATGCTTGAAGCTAAAGATCAGTATTTTTTTGATAGATATGGCAGGAGATACTTAGATTGTGTAAATAATATTTCCCATGTTGGGCATTCAAATTCCTATGTCCATGAAGCTATGACTAAGCAAAATTTAAAACTTAATACTAATACGAGATATCTATACGATACAATTAACGATTATAGTGAATTACTTTTAAGTAAGTTTCCAAAGAAATTAAATAAGATATTTTTCGTATGTACAGGATCTGAAGCTAATGATTTAGCTTATAGAATAGCTCAAACTTATACTAGTGCAAAAGATGTCTTTGTGATGGACAATGCTTATCATGGGCATACCAATGCTTTAATTGATCTAAGTCCATACAAATTTAATAGTAAGGGTGGTTTAGGTAAAAAAGATTATGTTCACGTATTAGATATGCCTGATCCTTTAAGAGGTAAGTGGAGATATCAAAAATCAAATTGGATTCAAAAATATATAGATGAAGCTAAAACAGTAATTAGAAATAAAATTAAAGAAACAAAAATTGCATGTTTTTTTACTGAAAGTATACTTGGTTGCGGTGGTCAAGTAATTCTTCCAAAAAATTATTTAAAAGAAATATTTTCAGAAATTAGAAAAAACAATGCATTATGTATTGTTGACGAGGTACAAACTGGTTTTGGACGTGTTGGAAGTAATTTTTGGTCATTTGAAGAGCATGATGTTGTTCCTGATATAGTAACCTTGGGCAAACCTATGGGTAATGGTCACCCTATAGCTGCTGTTATAACTACAGAAAAAATAGCTTCAACTTTTAATAATGGGATGGAATATTTTAATTCATTCGGTGGTAATCCCGTTTCATGCGCTATCGGTAAAGCAGTATTAGAGACTATTGATAATAATAAATTACAAAAAAATGCTTTGTTAGTTGGTAATTATTTTTTAAAAGAATTAAAAAAAATCCAACTTAAATATAAAAAATATATTAGTGAAGTTAGAGGTAGGGGGCTTTTTTTAGGAATAGATATTATTCAAAATAGTAATGTGTCTAAACCAAACAAAAAATTAGCTAAATTGCTTATTAATTATATGAGAAATCAAGGTATTTTGTTGAGCACTGATGGCCCTTATGACAATGTTATTAAAATAAAACCACCTCTTGTATTTACAAAATTAAATGTTGATCAGGTATGTAAAAACTTAGAAACTTTCTTTAAAAAATTATAAAATATATTCCATAACTAATCATTAGCATGCCAATGGTTAGATCAATCCAAAACCAAGTTTTATTTGAATAAATATATTTTGATAAGAACTTTGACATATATCCCAAAGAAAAGAAAAACAAAAAACTAGCTAAAATTGCTCCAATGCCAAATGAAAATTGATCATTAAAATTTGTTGATAATGATCCCAACAAAATAATTGTATCTAGATAAACATGAGGATTTGCGTATGTAATAAGGATTAAGGTAATTAATATTTTACCGAATTCGTTAATTATATTTAATTCTTTATTTATATCTTTAAATTTATTTGATTTTATAACTTTATTTAATCCATAAAATATAAGCCAAATTCCACCTAATACTTTTATTATTCCTATAATACTTGGATTAATTTGAACAATATAATTAGATAAATATATTCCGATTATAATTAGTAAACTGTCTGATAGACTGCAAAATAAAGTAACAGTAAAAACATAAGATTTTTTAAGCCCTTGCTGTATTACAAATAAATTTTGAGGTCCTATGGCTATAATTAATGTTCCTCCAATTATTAATCCTTGGATAAAATCATAAATATACATATTGCCTTAAATTGTAATTACACTATTTTAAAAATATGCACAAAATTATATTGTTTAGTTTGTTTATTTTATTATCAAAAAATGTTTATGGAGAAATGATAAAACCAGACCCTTCAATTGGCCCTAAAGAAGTCATTTCAATTCAATTAAAAGCACTACAAAAAAATAATTTACCTTTTGACGATGCCGGTATTGAACAAACTTGGGAATTTGCACATCCAAATAATAGAATGTACACAGGTCCTCTAGACAATTTTATTAGGATGATTAAAAATCCATCTTACGCAATGATGATTGATCACCTAGAACACAATATAATTCCTGTTCAGGAACAAGAAAAAAGTTCATATTACTTTGTAGAGCTTACAGATAGTAATGGAAAAAAATTTGGTTTTGAATGGACAGTAGAAAAAGTAGAGCAAAACGGTGAGTTTAAAGATTGTTGGATGACTGTCGGCGTTTCTAGACCAATGCCTTTATCACAAGCATCATAGTGTGCGGAAGATTTACAAGCACTGAAGATAAAGAAAAAATTACAAAACTATTTCCTAACTCAGAAGTTTTAAATTACGCACATAAGTCTTACAATATATCACCTTCTAATATCGTTAATATTATTTATGAAAATAATCATAAACTTTTAATAGATACTTTTATTTGGAGTTATAGTTTTTTTAGTAAACAAAATAATGTTACTCAATTCGTTATTAATGCAAGAATTGAAACGATTAATGATAAATTTTTATTTAAAGAGTCATTTACTAAAAGAAAATGCCTTATTATTGCAAATGGATACTATGAATGGAAAAACATAAATAATCAAAAACAACCATATTTAATATCAATTCCGAGAAATGAATTATTATTTTTTGGTGGAATTTGGAGGGAGGAAATCAGAGATAATAAAAAAATGAATGTTGTCTGTATCATTACCAAAGAAGCAAATGAGAACCTTTCCTATATACATAATAGAATGCCTCTTATTATGTCTCATAATGAGGGTCTTGAATTTCTTAATGATGATAAAAATG
This sequence comes from uncultured Alphaproteobacteria bacterium, assembly GCA_902602845.1. Taxonomy (GTDB): domain Bacteria; phylum Pseudomonadota; class Alphaproteobacteria; order HIMB59; genus CACPNW01. Next base: position 19,589 of record CACKSN010000014.1, read on the forward strand.
AATTTCTACATAAAAACAAAAGTATTATCGAGGATGATTTGGACTTTTTTCCAGTATCAAAAATTGTAAATAATCCAAAAAATAATTATGAAAATTGCCTAAAAGAAATATCTTTATAATATTTAAATTTTTTTATCGCTTTTATAATATTAATCAAATATATATTTTTTTAAAATGAGCCATTTATTTTTTAAACCTGCTAAATCCAGATTACACCGAAGTGAATTGGCAGTTCCAGGATCTAATCCAAAAATGTTTGAAAAAGCTTTAAAATCAAATGCCGATTATATTTTTTTAGATTTAGAAGATGCAGTATCTCCAAATGATAAAATTGATTCAAGAAAAAATGTTATTAATGCAATAAAAGAATACAATTGGAGAGAAGAAGGTAAAACAATCTCTATAAGAATTAATGGCTTGGATACACACTATATGTATCGTGATGTGATTGAAATTATTGAAGCGGTCGGTGATAGGGTTGATACATTATTAATTCCAAAAGTAGGTTCATCATCTGACGTTTATATGGTTGATTGTCTACTTAATCAAATTGAACAAAATAAAAAATTTAAAAAAAGAATAGGTTTAGAATGTTTAATTGAAACAGCACTAGGAATGTCTAACATCCAATCAATTGCAACATCAAGTTCTAGACTAGAAGCTTTACACTTTGGAGTTGCAGATTATGCTGCAAGTATGCGAGCAAGAACTGTTGTTATAGGGGGTTTAAATCCTGATTACCCTGGTGATCAATGGCATCATGGCTTATCAACTTTAGTAATGACCTGTAGATCATATGGCTTAAGAGCAATAGACGGACCTTTTGGTGATTTTAATGACAAAGAAGGATATCTTGATGCAGCAAAAAGAGCGGCAGCAATTGGTTTTGAAGGTAAGTGGGCAATACATCCATCGCAAATAGATTTAGCTAATGAAGTTTTTTCTCCACCCAAAGAAGAAATAGATAAAGCAAAAAGAATATTATTAGAATTAGAAAAAGCAGCTGCTGAAGGAAAGGGCGCTGCTCAGCTCGATGGAAGAATGATAGATGCTGCATCTGCAAGAATGGCTGAAAATATTGTAAATATAAATAAATTAATTGAGAGCAAATAATGGATATACACGAATATCAAGCAAAAAAAATATTGTCTGATTTTGGTGTTAAAATTCCTACTGGTGGTATCGTTTATAGTCCAGAAAATGCAGAAAATAAAGCGAGAGAAATTGGTGGTTCTAAATGGGTCGTAAAAGCGCAAGTTCACTCTGGTGCTAGAGGTAAAGCGGGAGGAATTATAATATGTAATTCTCCGTTAGAAGTAGCTGATGCAACTGATAAATTATTAGGTAAAAAATTAATTACAAACCAAACTGGTCCAGAGGGGAAGATAATCAATAGAATTTATATTGAAGAAGCAACTGATATAAAACATGAATTATATTTAGGTTTAGTGTTTGATAGATCTTCAGAAAGTATAATGGTTGTAGCCTCAACAGAAGGTGGAATGAGTGTCGAAGAAATTTCAAAAGAAAAACCTGAAACAATTATACGATCTAAAATAGAAGTAGCAGTTGGTATTCAACAATTTCAAGCAAGAGAAATAGCTTTTGGTTTAGGAATTGAACCCAAATTGATCTCAAGAGCTGCAAATACAATTATTGGTTGTTATAAAGCTTTTAGTGAACTTGATGCAACAATGGTTGAAGTTAACCCATTAGTTGTATCACACCAAGATGAAATATTAGCATTAGATTGTAAAATGAGTTTTGATAATAATGCAATGTTTAGAAGAGACGAAATTGCAGAACTTAGAGATAAAACACAAGAAAATTCAAATGAAGTATATGCTTCTGACAGAGGAATGAATTATGTAAGCTTAGATGGGAATATTGGTAATATTATTAATGGTGCTGGCTTAGCAATGGCTTCAATGGATATGATAAAACTTGCTGGTGGTGAACCTGCAAATTTTTTAGATGTTGGCGGAGGTGCAACACCTGAAAAAATAGTTAAAGCTTTTAAATTAATCTCTATGGACACAAAAGTTAAGGTAATATTAGTTAATATCTTTGCAGGGATTAACAGATGTGATTGGGTTGCAGAAGGAATTGTTCAAGCTTTATCAAAAATTGAAATTAAACATCCTTTAGTAATACGTTTAGCTGGAACTAACGTCGAAAAGGGAAATGAAATACTTAAAAAAAGCAATATTAATTACATTGAAGCATCAACTTTAGAAGATGCAGCAAATAAAGCAGTAAAGGCTCTTGGATAATTATGTCTATAATCATTCACAAAAATACAAAGATTTTAGTCCAAGGATTTACTGGAAAAATTGGAAGTTTTCATGCTGAAGAAATGATTAAGTATGGTTCTAACGTTGTTGGTGGGGTAACACCTGGCAAGGGTGGTATGACTCATTTAAATCTTCCTGTTTTTAATACTGTTAAAGAAGCTGTAGATCAAACAGGAGCATCAACATCAATTTTATTTGTCCCACCAGCCTTTGCAGCAGACTCAGCAATGGAAGCTGCTGATGCAGGTATTAAAACGTGTGTGGCTATTACTGACGGAATTCCTTCTCATGATATGGTTAAAATAAAAAGATACATGAGAAGATATCCAAAAGACAAAAAAATGGGATTAGTAGGTCCGAATTGTGCAGGAATAATTAGCCCTGGTAAATCTATGTTAGGCATTATGCCTGGTCACATTTACAAAGAAGGTAAAATAGGAATAGTTAGTAGATCTGGCA
>CACKSN010000015.1 GCA_902602845.1 uncultured Alphaproteobacteria bacterium
AGTGATCTTTTAAATCAATTATTATTTTTTTAAAAAAACTTAACTCAGCAATATTATCTAATGATATTAAATTCGCTCTAATAGCATCCTCTACATCATGATTATTATAAGCAATATCATCAGATATACTTGCTATCTGTGATTCTAAATAAGGTTGATCAGTTAGATGTAGATTGTGTAATTTTGCATAATTATCTAAGTGATAAGGTAAATGATCACTCAAAATTCCATTATGTTTTATTATTCCCTCTAAGCTCTCCCATGTTAGATTTAATCCATCAAAATCAGGGTGTCTTTTTTCTATAAATGTTAAAACTCTCAAGGTTTGATCATTATGATTAAAACCTCCAAACTTTTTCATTGAATTATCAAGTGCATCTTCGCCAATATGACCAAAAGGAGGATGACCTAAATCATGTGCGAGAGCAACTGTTTCACCTAGATCTTCATCTAATTCAAGTAATCTACAAATTGATCTTGATATTTGGGCAACTTCCAAAGAATGAGTTAGTCTAGTCCTAAAATAATCACTCTCACTTTCAATAAAAACTTGGGTCTTGTGTTTTAATTTTCTAAAAGAATTAGAGTGAATAACTCTGGCTCTATCTCTTTCAAATGGATTTCTCAAATCTTCATCTAGCTCATTATATAGTCTTCCATTTGAATTATCTGGATTGGAAGCTAAATGTTTGAACATAATAAAATTTATATTATAGTTGTAAAAAAATAAATAATAACAATATTTAGATAAATGGACAATATAATTGAAGTAACTGAAAGTGCTCAGAATCATATCAACAAGATACTTATCTCTGAAAAATCTAAATATTTCAGAATTACCGTATTAGGTGGTGGTTGTGCTGGATTTCAATATAAATTTGATTTTTCTGATAAACCAAATGATGATGATTTAATCTTTAATTATAAAGATGCTGATGTATTGATAGATAAAACTTCAATTGAATTAATAAAAGGATCTAAAATTGATTATGTTAATGAATTGATTGGATCTTCATTTAAAATTTCTAATCCACTAGCGTCTTCATCATGTGGGTGTGGTACTTCTTTTTCAATATAAATGAAAATTACTACATGGAATGTAAATTCAGTTAATGCAAGAATAGAGCATTTAATAAAATTTATAAAAATAGATCAATCAGATATATATTTAATTCAAGAATTAAAATGCACAAATGAAAGTTTTCCTAAAGAGGAATTAGAAAATATTAATTATAAATGTTATGTGAATGGGCAAAAAGCTTGGAATGGGGTAGCCATACTCAGTAAAGAAAGTATTGAAATTTCAAACTTAAAAATTCCTAATTACCAAGATCTAAATTCCAGATTTATTGAAACAGAAATATCTCTAAAAAATATAAAAAATAAAATTAAATTAATAAATATTTATCTTCCAAATGGAAATCCAATTGAAACAGAAAAATTTGATTACAAAATTGATTGGATGATAAATTTTAATAAGTATATCAAAGAATTAATTGATAATAATCAACCAATTATTATAGGTGGAGATTTTAATGTAATACCTAATGATGAAGATGTGTATTCACCAGAAAATTTTAAAAATGATGCTTGTGCCCATCCATTAACAAGAGAAAAATTTAGAAATCTTTTGAATTTAGGTTTTGTTGATACAGTTAAATATTTTGTTGATGGAAATACAAACTGGACCTTTTGGGGTTATAGAGGTGGTAATTGGCAAAAAGGCAATGGTCTACGAATTGATCATTTTCTTACTACACCAGAAGTAACTGATTTGATTAAATCAGTTAATGTTAATCGTGAACCAAGAGGATGGGAAAAAGCTTCTGATCACACACCAGTTACGATTGAATTAGTTAATTAATATTAAATATCAGCGTATGTGTGCGTTTCATCTTTTGCCCCTGGTTGAGTAACAGCACCCTCATAAGCTGGCCCAACAGTTTGAGAATATTTCCATATAGATCCAGAATTATGATTAGTTTTTCTTGGCTTCCAATCTTTTTTTCTATTTTCTATTTCTTGATCTGAAAGCGTAACGTTGATTTCGCCTTTAACAGCATCAATAATAATCTCATCGCCATCTTTCAGCAAACCTATCATACCTCCTACAGCTGCTTCTGGTCCTACATGACCAATGCAAAATCCTCTTGTGCCACCTGAAAACCGTCCGTCTGTAATTAAAGCAACAGTTTCACCTAACCCTTGTCCATATATTGCACCTGTTGTTGAAAGCATTTCACGCATACCAGGTCCTCCTTTAGGACCTTCATATCTAATTATTACCGCATCACCGGCTTTAATTTCATTTTTTAAAACTGCAGTTAAAGCATCTTCTTCTGAGTCAAAACATTTAGCTTTTCCTTTAAAAGTCAAATTTTTTAAACCTGCTATTTTTGATATACATCCATCTGGAGCAAGATTACCCCACAACCCTACAACTGAACTATTTTCACTAATTGGATTATCACATTTATAAACAACATCTTGATTTGTAGGAAATATTACTTCTTTATGATTTTCAGCTATTGTTTTTCCTGTAACAGTTATGCAGTCTCCGTTTATATAACCACCATCTAATAAAGATTTTATAACAACTGGCACACCTCCTACATCATATAAATCTTTAGCAACGTACTTTCCACCAGGTTGCATATCTCCAATATAAGGAGTCGAATTATAAATTTCTACAACATCTCTTAATGTAAATTTTAAACCCGCTTCATTAGCTATCGCAGGAAGATGAAGTGCTGCATTAGTTGAACCTCCAGTAGCTGCAACTACTCTTGCAGCATTTACTAATGAATCAATAGTTACTATATCCCTTGGTCTTATATTCTTTTCTAATAAATTCATTATAGCTTTACCACTCTTTTCACCATAAGCTTTTCTTTCTTCAGTATTTACTGCTGGAGGCATAGCTGAATTTGTTAAAGCTAAACCAACTGCTTCAGAAATACATGCCATTGTATTTGCTGTAAACTGACCTCCACACGATCCAGCAGATGGGCAAGCAACTTGTTCAATATCTTTTAAATCTTGATCTGAGATAGTGCCAGCAGCATGTTTTCCAACTGCTTCAAAAACATCAATAACTGTAACATCTTTACCCTTGTATTTTCCTGGTAAGATTGAACCTCCATAAATGAATACAGATGGTACATTTAATCTAACCATAGCCATCATTAAACCTGGCAAAGATTTATCACAGCCAGCAAGTCCAACTATTGCATCATAACAGTGACCTCTCACAGATAATTCAATGGAATCTGCAATAACTTCTCTGCTAATAAGAGAGGATTTCATTGCCTCATGGCCCATGGCAATTCCATCTGTTACTGTTATAGTTGTAAATTCTCTTGGTGTTCCTCCGGCATCTTTGACACCTGTCTTCACATGTTGCGCTTGATCCTGAAGAGTAATGTTGCAAGGAGCTGATTCATTCCAGGTGCTAACAACACCAACAAATGGTTGATAAATTTCATGTTCTTTCAAACCCATAGCATAATAATAAGATCTATGAGGCGCACTTTTAGGCCCTACACTAACATATCTACTAGGTAGATTAGATTTTCTATTTGAACCTTTATCTTCCATTCTATTTGATAGTATTTATTATTTGATCAATTTTTTCAATAGAAGATTTATAAATATTTGCCTCATTTTTAAATTTATTAATAATTTCTTCTGAAGCTTTATTCATGAAGTTATCATTTTTTAATTTATCATTAACTTTATTAAATTTTTCTTGCTCAACTTGCTTTTTTTTATTTAATTTTTTTAGTTCTGCTCCTGAGTCAATAATACCATCTAGAGGGATTAAAACTGATAATGATGTTAATACAATTAAAGCTGAATTCTTATTAGGTTGAATTTTCTCAAAACTAATATCTTTGATTTTTAAAAAATTACTTATTTCATTTTTATAGGCAATTAGAAAATTATTAAGTTCTTCATTTTTTGCTTCTATTAAGATATTAATTGATTGTTTATAGGGTATATTTAGTTCTGATCTCAAATTTCTTATTGATGTTATGAATTCAATAAATATTTCAAAGTTTTTTTTAGAATTATTAAAAGAATTATTTGTTGAATAATTTTGAAAAACTTGGTTCATTAAATATGATTTATCGTCAACTAAAGATCTCCATAATTTTTCACTTATAAATGGCATAATGGGATGTATTATCTTTAAAACTTGAATAAATGTCCATCCAGAAACTTTTTTAATTTCATCTGAAAATTTTTTATTTTCAAAATTTTGTTTAATAATTTCAATGTACCAATCACAATAAGTATGCCATACGAAATGATAAATTTTATTGGCTATTTCATGAAACAAATACTTTTTAGTTAATTGTTCAAGTTGAGTGTTCAAATCATTCAATTCTTTTATTATCCATTTGTTTGCATCAAAAATAATTGAATCAATTGATATATCATCTATAAAAATTGAGTTATTCAATTGTAAAAATTTTCCAGCATTCCAAATTTTATTTGTAAATGATTTATACCCTTTAACTCTAGCTTCAGATAATTTTACATCTCGTCCCGGATTTAACAGTGCTGTTAGTGTAAATCTTAATGTATCAGCGCCATATTTATCTAATAACTCTAAAGGATCAATTATGTTCCCTTTTGATTTAGACATTTTTTGTCCTTTTTCATCACGGATTAAAGGATGAATATAAATATCTTTAAATGGAGTTTCCTTCATAAAATAAGAACCCATCATCATCATCCGTGCAACCCAAAAAAATATGATATCAAAACCAGTAACCAAAACGTTACCAGGATAAAATTTATCTAATTCATACGTTTTATTTGGCCAATCTAAAGTTGAGAATGTCCATAGAGCAGAAGAAAACCAAGTATCTAGAACGTCTTCATCTTGTTTAAGCTCAACATCCTTTCCATAAAATTCTTTTGCCTGATTTTGTGCCCCTTCTAGAGTTTCACTAACAAAATATTTATTATCGGGACCATACCATGCAGGAATTTGATGTCCCCACCATAACTGTCTTGAAATACACCACGGTTGAATATTTTCCATCCAATTATAAAATGTATTTTCCCATTGTTTGGGAATAAATTTAGAACTATTATCTTTAACAGCTGATATTGGATCAACTGATAATTTTTTTGCATCACAAAACCATTGATCTGTCAGCCATGGCTCAATAACAACACCTGATCTATCACCATATGGTATGACCATTTGCTGTTTTTCTTCTTTAATTAATAAATTCATTTCATCTAATTTTTTTAAAATTAGTTTTCTTGCTTCAAATCGATCTAAATTTTGAAATTCTTCAGGCACATTTGAGTTCAATTTAGCATTTTCATCAAAAATATTAATAAATTCTAAATCATGTCTCTTTCCTACCTCAAAGTCATTAAAGTCATGTGCAGGTGTAATTTTTACAGCTCCAGAACCTTTTTCAGGATCTGCATATTCATCAGCAATGATTGGTATTTTCTTATTTGAAATTGGTAAGTTACAAAATTTGCCAATTAGATTTTTATATTTTTCATCATCAGGATGAACGGCAACTGCAGTATCACCTAACATTGTCTCAGGTCTTGTTGTTGCAACAATGATATGATTATTTTCATCTATAGGATATTTAATATGCCATAAACTTCCTTCAGTATCTCTTTGCTCTACTTCTAGATCAGAAATAGCTGTTAAAAGTTTTGGGTCCCAATTCACCAATCTCTTATCTTTATAAATAATTCCATCATTAAATAAATTAACAAAAACTTTCTTAACTGCATTAGAAAGTCCTTCGTCCATAGTAAATCTTTCTCTTGACCAATCTGCAGAAGCACCAAGTCTTCTTAATTGATTACTTATCTGACCACCCGACTCTTTTTTCCATTCCCATACTTTTTCAATAAACTTTTCTCTACCTAGAGATCGTCGATCTAGTTTTGCCTCACTTAATTTTCTTTCAACCACCATCTGAGTAGCTATTCCTGCATGATCTGTCCCTGCTTGCCACAATACTTCCATACCCTTCATTCTATGGTATCTGATTAATATATCTTGAATTGTAAAGGTTAAAGCATGACCCATATGTAAGCTGCCTGTAACATTAGGTGGTGGCATCATTATAGAATAAGGCTCACCTCCACTCTTAGGTTTAAAACAATTTGATTCTTCCCATTGAGAATAAAGATTTTTTTCATCTTTTAAAAAATCAAAAAATTTATCAAGCTGCATTGTGACTATTTTGATTCGAAATAATTTTTTAGTAATTTTGGGATTTTCTCATCAAGTATTTTTTCAATTTTATTTTCTACAAGATAGGAGAGTTTTTGGTCTATAATATTATTAATTTCACTATTTATATCTTCTTCTTTTTGAAGAAATTTTATTGTGCCATCACTATTAACTTTTTGGTTAAGTATCAAAATATTAGATGATAAATCTTTGATAGTATCGTTTTTTTCATCTTCTAGTGCCTTTCGTATGATCTCAAGTGATTCATTGATTGAATTTTTTGTATTCATAAAGGTATTATAAATGTTTAATTGAATTAATAAAACTCTAATTATAGCTAGGTAGATACTCCTCAAATAATTTAATTAATGATCCATCTAAAGCCAGTAAATTAAAATAATTAATCAAATAGTTTTTATTTGAATTAAAATATTCGACATTTACATTTAAAAGATTAGTTTCTGCCTCTATAAGATCGGTGATGGATTTAGTTCCAAGATTGTACTCCTCTTGAGTACTTCGTAAAAGAGTATTTGCATATTCTATTGTTAATATAGATGTATTTAAATTTGATTTACTAACTAAATAGTTTTTATAATAGTTTGATACCTCAATATTTAAACCTGCTTTAAGATCCTCAAGCTCAATTTCACTTTGTAAAATTTGAGAATTAATTTTTCTAATATCTGATTTATCAATATTTTGCTGAAATATTGGAATTGTTAATGTTAAGCCTATCGATGCATTAGTATTTTCAGTTCCTGCATCTATTCGTGAACCATCAGAGTACTCTGTTGACGCGGTTATATCTAAGGTAGGCCTATTAGAACTTTTTTCTTTTGAGAGATCTAGTTTTTTAATTTTAATATTATTTTGCGCAATTAAAATATTAAAATTATTCTTATAAACTCCAGATAGAATGTTTTCAAAATTTAAATCATTTTCTATGTTTACATAATCTTCTAGATTAATAGCTTCTTTACCAACAATTGACTTAAATGTTTTTAAACTGACTTTATAGTTTTGTTCAGATGAAAAAAGATTTGTTTCTGCAATTGAAAAAGCACTTTCAGCATTTTTTAATTCAGTTATAGTTGCTGATCCTAATTCATATTTTAATTTCACTTCTTCTAAGAATCTTGAAACAGAGTCAAAATTTTTTTTAGAAGCCTCTAATGATTTTTCATAATTTATGACGGTTAAATAACCTTCCACAGCTGTTAACGATAGATCTTGGACTGTTTTATAAAAATTTATTATTGCATTTTCATAAATAATTTTTGATCTTTCAATTTCTAAATTTTTTTCACCACCATCATATAAATTTTGAGTAATACTGATTTTATACTTATCTGTAAAAGTTTCTGGTGTTGTTGAAACATCTGTTGCTGATGTTGTATCGTTATTACTATATGTTCCAGAAATTGTACCGGTAACAGTTGGAAGTTTTTTTCCTATAGCTGCTTCAATATTTTCTTTACTTTCTTTAAGTTTTTCAAAAGCAATTTTTACCTTCAAATTATTAGCAATTGTACTTTTCACAGAATCATCAATCGACAGAGCAAATAAAGATTTAGAATAAATAAATATTAAAAATACTATAAATAATCTCATTTAAAATTTAAAATCCTCTTCTTGTTCTTGGATTTGATAACTACTCATTACATCAAATAAATACTCAGATGAATACAAATCTTCATTTCTTATAATTTTATAAGCTTTACCCAAGTTATCATTAATTTTTTTAATATATATTAACCGTCCGCCATTAATTACTAGTTGTTTCTTTAAATTATCAGTTATTTTAAATATAGGTCCATCAATAACAATTAAATTAAATGGAGCTTTATCAACTAATCCATCTAATAAATTATTATTAAATAAGCTAATATTAGTGGTATTAGTTTTGCTAATATTATCTTCTAATAATTTAAATAATTCTCTATTTTCTTCTACAACATGAAGTTCTTCACATAGTGAACTGATAAGAGTAGAAAAGTAGCCTGTTAAACCGCCTATATGCAATACTTTATCATTAGGTAAAATTTTCGAATATTTTATTATTTGAGCCAGGTGTAAATTTTTGAGATATCCTCTTTTATCAGTTATATCTAAATTATTGTCTCGGTAACAATTCTTACCTGAACTAAGATCTAAATAATTCTCTTTAGGAGTATTTTCAAATATTTTTAAGATATTTTCTTCACTAATTTTGTTTGGTCTTAACTGATTAACAACCATATTTTTTCTAGCAATTTCAAATGTTTGACTCATTTCTTAAAAGATGCTTTATATAAACCTTTCATATAATCAATTATTTAAATTATATTATTAATCTTTAGAATTTTTTTTTCATTAATTAATGAGAAATAGTATAGTAATAATAGTCCTTTTTTAAAGGCTCGGTGGCAGAGTGGTGATGTAGGGGCCTGCAAAGCCTTGCACAGCGGTTCGATTCCGCTCCGAGCCTCCAGTTTTTTCTTGTTTTTTAATTTTTTTTTATTATCAACAAAATTGTGTTCCTCGGTAGCTCAGTGGTAGAGCAATCGGCTGTTAACCGATCGGTCGCTGGTTCGAGCCCGGCCCGGGGAGCCAATTTATGCTATTCATTTTTATTCTTTTAATTTCTTAATTTATCATTAATATAAACTCATAATGAATAAAATTCTCTTAATTCCTTTTATTTTTTCAACCATTATTCTTGTTGCAACATCTTCATTCACAAAAGAATATTCTCAATTTGGATTGTATCTAACTGATGAAGATAAATTTGATCTTTGGGGGTCATATAACCGAGGTGAAGGTGCTATTACTGACGAATCTCCTGATGAGTTAATTTATAATCATACTTGTCTATTTTTATCTATAAATGAAGAAAACCTTGATATGAAAAAAGGACCATATACTAGATATAAAAAAGTTAATAAAAGAAAATTAGAAGAACGTATCGAATATTTAACTAGCAAATCTTTTGATATGACCAATTGTTCTTTAGATTAAGATTTTACTTCAACTAGCTCTTCAAATCTTGTCGTATAACATGGGGATACATTCTCTCTTTTCATCTTCCATACTTTTTCTATGCCTTCAGAGGCAATTTTTAATGTGGAACTTCCATATCTAGAATTTATTTTATCAATAGTGTTCATCATCTTATCAGAAATTTCTCGATCATAGTCAAGTAATCCCTTTGTAGTATTATGTCTACTGAGACCAGATAATATAATTCCTGCTTTTTTATAACGGTATCCAGGGCGATAAATTTTTCTAATTCCTTCAAGAGCTCTTTTAACAATTTTAATACTATTATTTGTAGGAAAGGGTAAATTAAGTCTTATTGAGTTAGAATATTGCTTTTCTCTTCGATTAAAATGATTTGTTAATACAAAAATATTCATGGACTCTGCCACCAAACCCTCCTCTCTTATCTTTTCTGATACTCTTGATCCATAAGTGGATATTGATTCCTCTAAATCAAATAGTTGTTCTATTGGATGACTAAATGATCTTGAAACACAGCAACTTTTTTTATCACTAGGGACTACATCAAGATCTAGACATGATACACTATTTAATTCTAGGTAAGTTTTCTCTCCCACTACACCCATATTTTTTCTTATCCACCCTCTATCCATTTGTGAAAATTGATAAGCATTGTGGATATTATATTTTTTAAGAAACAAGGACAATCTTCTTCCAATACCCCAAACTTCCTCAATAGATGTTAACTCTAATGCTTTTTTTGTTTCTATTTTATTTTTTAGTATACAAACACCTTTATAGTCTGATCTTTGTTTTGCTAGGTGATTAGCTATTTTTGATAGTGTTTTTGTCGCCCCTACTCCAATACTAACTGGAACCCCCACCCATTTTTTAATTGTCTGTCTAATGTGTCTGCAATAAGTATCTAATTCATAGTTCTCAAAACCATTTAAACCAAGAAATGCTTCATCTATGGAATAAATTTCTACTTCTGAGGAAAAACTGGATAAAGTCTCCATTACTCTCTGTGAAATATCACCGTACAAAGAATAATTAGATGAAAAAACTTTAACATCATTTTTTTTAATAATATTTTTTGCTTTAAAATAAGGCTCACCCATTTTTATTCCTAATTTTTTTGCTTCTTTTGATCGTGCAATGATACAGCCATCATTATTAGAAAGTACGACAATTGGTTTTCCTATAAGTTTGGGATTAAATATTCTTTCACATGATGCATAAAAATTGTTACAGTCTATTAATGCTATAGATTGCTTTACTGAGCTATGATTTCTACTAAGTAGTTTTGTGTATAACATATGTCACTACCCCCCATATAAAACACTCCATTTCTTCTTTAACTTGAATACTAGGATACTCACTATTGGCAGAAATTAAAAATAGTGACTGATCTTTCTTTTTCAGTTTTTTAACTGTTAGGTCACCAAAGATAGATGCGATAACAATATTGTCGTTACGAGGCGTAATACTTCTATCAACAATAAGTAGATCACCTGATAATATGCCTGCATCGGTCATAGAAGGGCCATTAGCTTTAACGATATAGGTAGCTGTTGGACGTTGAACCAAATATTCATTAAGATCAAGTTTGTTTTCCATATAATCAGTAGCTGGAGATGGAAAGCCTGCAGATACTGTATCAAGAAAATAAGGTGTTATTTGATCTCCTCTGGATTCAGCTTTAAATATTAAGTTTTCTATTTTTTTAGACATAATATTAGAAAAAATATTTAAATAATTGATAAATAATAATTATATTATTTATAAAATTATTTGTTCTATTTTTGTTCTAATTTATTCAGAATACGAAAAAAGTCAATATAATATTTTTAAAATACTGTTAAAAAACGATATGACAAAATTATTCGAAGATGATGCATACCTTAAAGAATTTAAAGCAAGAATTATAGGTGTTGTTAAAGAAGAAAATCGTATTGAATTAGATAAAACAGCATTTTATGCAAAAAGTGGTGGTCAACCTGGAGACACAGGCGCAATAGAAGCAGAAAGTAAAAAAATACAAGTTTTAGATACTATTAAAGAAAATAATAAAATAATAAATATTGTAGATAATCTCAAAAATCTTGAGGAGAATGTTGACATAATTGGAAAAATAAATTGGGATTTACGATACAAGCATATGAGAATGCATACTGCACTGCACTTGTTATGTTCTATAATCCCATTAGGAGTAACTGGCGGTCAAATTGGTTATGAAAAAAGTCGATTAGATTTTAATGATCCAGATAAATTAATAAATAAAGAAGAATTAGAAGAAAAAATAAATTTGTTAGTTGAAGATAATCATACCGTTACTAGTGAAGTAATTGAAAGTAGTATATTGGAAGAAAAACCTGAACTTGTCAGAACTATGTCAGTAAAACCTCCACAAGTGGATGGCAAAATAAGATTAATTAGAATTGGTGATGTTGATTTACAACCTTGTGGTGGTACACATGTCAAAACAACTAGTGAGATTGGTAAAATTCAAATCGGCAAAATAGAAAACAAAGGTAAAATGAATAGAAGAGTTAATTTATTATTATATTCTTAAATTATTGATGAAGAATTTGACTTAAAAATAATTTTGTACGATCACTCTCTGGATTATTAAAAAACTTATCTGGACTAGCTTCCTCAACAATTTTTCCTTCATCCATAAACACCATTCTATCAGCAACAGTTTTAGCAAAACCCATTTCGTGTGTAACAACAATCATTGTCATACCACCATTTGCTAAATCTACCATAACATCTAAAACCTCTTTAATCATTTCAGGATCTAGAGCTGAGGTTGGTTCATCAAAAAGCATTATATTAGGGTTCATTGCAAGAGATCTAGCAATTGCCACTCTTTGTTGTTGACCACCAGATAATTGACCAGGATATTTATTTGCTTGTTCAGGAATTTTTACTATTTCTAGTTGTCTCATAGCAAGCTCCTCTGCTTCAGCTTTAGGCATTTTTTTCACCCAAATTGGAGCTAATGTTATATTTTCTTTTACAGATAAATGGGGAAATAAATTAAATTGTTGAAACACCATTCCAACTTCTTTTCTAACATTATCAATATTTTTTAAATTTCCCGTTAACTCAATTCCATCAACAACAATTGAACCTTCTTGATGTTCTTCCAATCTATTAATACATCTGATCATTGTAGACTTTCCAGAACCAGAGGGACCACAAACAACAATTCTTTCCTTCTTTTTAACTTCAAGATTTACATCTTGTAATACATGAAAATCACCAAACCACTTGTTAACATTTTTTAATGAAATTATTGATTCTTCACTCATTTTAATCAGCCCCCATATTAATACCTGTTTTTAATTTCTTTTCCAAATACAAACTGTATCTAGACATTCCAAATGTGAATATAAAAAACACTAAACTAACGAAAAAGTAAATTTCATAGGATAAACCTAACCAATTCGTATCAGCTAAAGTACCTCTTCCAATACCTAATAAATCTAATATACCTACAATAATAACCAATGTTGTATCCTTAAACAAACCTATAGACGTGTTTACAATAGGAGGTATAGAAATTCTTATAGCTTGAGGAAGAATGATTAATAAATTCATTCTCCAATAAGACATACCAAGTGATTTAGCAGCTTCATATTGACCAGGGGGTATTGCTTGCAGCCCCCCTCTTATAACCTCTGCCATGTAAGCTGATTGAAATAATGTAACAGCTACAAGGACTCTTACTAAACCGTCCATATCTATTCCTTCAGGTAAAAATAAAGGAAGCATTACCATTCCAAAAAATAATAAAGTAATAAGAGGAACACCTCTAATAAACTCAATAAACAAGGTGCAAATCATGCTTATAACAGGTAATTTAGATCTTCGGCCTAATGCTAGCATAATCCCAATAGGAAAAGCTAATGCAATTCCAGTACAACCCAAAACGAGTGTTACTAGAAGACCACCCCATTTATTTGTAGAGACTTCAGTAAAACCCAATCCGCCATTAAGTAAAAAATAAGCAATAACAGGGAAGATATATGTAAAATATAAGAAGTACTTTCTATATGGAAGCTTTGCATACAAAAGTGGAAGCAGTGCTAAAGCTAACATTGCATAAGCTACATTAACCCTCCAAACCTCAACCTTTGGATAAAATCCATAAATAAATTGATAAAACCTTACATATATAACTGCCCAACACGCTCCACCATTTTCAGGATCTAAATTTCGTGAACACATTTCTTGATTTGTAATTTGCTCACCGAGATAATTATACTTAAAGTCAGCTGAAAATATTGTCCAATCTAAGATCCAAGGAATAAACTGATACAAACAATAAATAACAAATAAAGTTATTAATGAGTTTGTCCAATTGAAGAATAAATTAATTCTTAACCAACCAATAATACCTGTTGTTGCTACTGGTGGTTTTCTAACTTCATTCATTTCATTCATTACTTTTCCTTAAATTGTATACTTCTATTATAAATGTTCATAAAGAAAGATATTGTAAGACTAATTGACAAATAAGTTGCCATAACAATTGCCATACATTCAATAGCTTGACCAGTTTGATTTAAACTTATTCCTCCAAAACCATGAACAAGGTCTGCATATCCAACTGCAATACCTAAAGAAGAATTTTTAGTTAAGTTTAGATACTGACTTGTTAGTGGAGGGACAATAACTCTCAGAGCTTGAGGGATAATTATTAGTCTCATTATCCATGTTTGTTTTAAACCTATAGCAGCAGAGGCTTCTCTTTGTCCTTTTGATACTGACATTATTCCTGCTCTAACGATTTCAGAAATAAATGCTGCTGTGTAAATTGATAGGGCTAAAAACATTGCAATAAATTCTGGTCTAATAACTAAACCACCTTTAAAATTAAATCCTTTCATTTCAGGATGTTCAAAAGACATTGGTGAGCCAAGAATAAAAAATAAAATTAAGGGAACAATAAATATTAATCCTATTGAACTAGAAAATACTGGAAATTGTTGACCTGTTTTATCTTGTCTTTTTTTTGACCATCTATTTATTAAGAAACTTGAAATTAAAGCTAATACAATTGCAATTGATACATATGAGAATCCACTTTCAAATATTGGTCTTGGAGAATATAATCCTCTATTAGAAATATAAAATACATCTAGAAATTGAAGTGATTGCTTTACACGAGGAAGTTGAATTAAAATACTATACCATAAAATTATTTGAAGAAGTAGAGGTACATTTCTTGAAAATTCAACGTAAATATAAACTAGACGACTTAGCAGCCAATTTGAAGACAGCCTTACTATACCTAAAATAAAACCCAAAATTGTTGCAGCTATACATCCTGTAACAGAAACTAAAAGAGTATTTAAAACACCAACAAAATAAACTTTTAAGTGAGTGTCAGTAGATTTAAATTCTAAAAAAGGTGAAAAACTTATATCAAAGCCTGCTGGATTTTGAAGAAAACTCCAACCAGTTGCAATATTTCTTTTTTCTAAGTTGTAAGAAGTTGTGCTAATTACAAAGAATAAACCTAAGGCAAATAAACCTACAACTAAAGTTTGAAAAAAAATGGATCTAAATTTTTCATCAGAAAAGAAACCTAAGTTAGATCGCATCGTTAGTATATACAAAAAAAATGGGGGGTTTAAAACCCCCCGTTTAAATTTAATTACAATTTATCTGAATGGAGGTGCGTATAAAATACCACCTTGAGTCCATAGAGCATTTAAACCTCTTGCAATTTCTAGAGGTGTGTCAGGACCAACGTTTGCTTCGTAAGATTCAGAGTAGTTACCAATTTGTTTAATAATTTGATAAGCCCAATCATTACTTAGCTCAAGCATTTCACCATAGTTACCCTCAACACCAAGAAGTCTTAGTACTTCAGGAACATTAGAGCTCATTTGAGCATCAACATTTTCAGATGTAACACCAAGTTCTTCAGCAATAATCATTGCATTTAAAGACCAACGAACAACGTCACCCCACTGGTGATCACCATGTCTTACAAGTGGACCAAGTGGTTCTTTTGAAATAATTTCTGGTAAAACTTTCCATTTATCTGGATTAGAAGCAGCAGCTCTAGTTGAAGAAAGACCTGAAGCATCAGTAGTATATACATCACATCTTCCAGCAAATAAGTTTTCTTTACCTTCATCATTGGTTTCAATTGGAAGCGCTTCGTAGCTGATTCCATTTAATCTAAAAAAGTCAGCAAGGTTTAACTCTGTAGTAGTACCAGTTTGGATACATACAGTAGCACCATCAAGTTCAGTTGCACTTGATACACCAAGAGCTGATGGTACCATAAAACCTTGTCCATCGTAGAAGTTTACACCTACGAACTCAAAACCAAGATTAACATCACGGCTAATAGTCCAAGTTGTATTTCTCGCTAACATATCAACTTCACCAGAAGCTAATGTTGGGAAACGAGATTTACCAGTAGTTGTAATAAATTCTACTTTTGAACGGTCTCCAAAAACAGCAACTGCAACTGCACGACACATATCTGCATCTAGACCAGCCCATTCACCGCTATCATCTGGAGCAGCAAAACCAGCAAGACCAGTTGTAACTCCACATTTTAGAAAACCTCTATTTTTTACATCATCAAGAGTTCCAGCATTAGCTGAGAAAGCAAATGCAGCAACTGCAAAGATAGATAATAGTTTTTTCATATTATTTTCTCCGTTTAAATAATTATTTAAATATCTTTTTTCAAAGATTGCTTCCCTATACCAAATTAATAAGTTAATCCAAATGATAGATTTATGCATTATTGTTACACTCTATAAGTTGTATAGATAAATATTTTATTAACTATATATAGTATACTAATGAAAAGAAAAACAAGATTAACAAAACTAGGAAGAGATCCTATTAAACAGAAAGGATTTATTAATCCTGGAACCTACAAAGGTTCTACAATGATATTCAGTAATTTTAAAGATTACTTGAATGATGTTAAAAATGCAGACGATAGAAAAACTTATTATGGAATAAATAAAAATCCATTTCATAAACAATTAGAAGATTCAATTAGTGATTTATATAATTGTCATGATACTGTTCTTTCACCTTCAGGTTTAGCTTCAATAATTATTCCATTTTTTGCTCTATTAAAAAAAGGTGACGAGGTTTTAATTAATGATAGTATTTACAGTCCTACAAGAACGTTCTGTGAAAATATATTAAAAGAATACGGTGTATCTATAAAATATTTTCATTCTATTGATAATATTGAAAATTTTGAAAAATTAATAAGTAAAAAAACTAAACTTATTTATTTAGAGTCTCCTGGAACAGCTACTTTTGATATTATTGATATACCTTTCATAACTAGTATCGCAAAAAAATATAAAATACCCACAGTAATGGATAATACTTGGGCATCTCCTTTATTTTGTGATCCTATTAAACTTGGAATAAATATAATAATTGATGCTGGAACCAAATATATTAATGGACATTCTGATGTTTTAATTGGCTTTGTTTCGTCAGATAAAAATTACAGTCGTAAAGTTAGAGTGACAGCTAAAACTTTAGGTATATGTCCTGGTTCAGATGAGGTCTATTTAGCATTAAGAGGCATCCCTACTCTGGAACTTAGAATGAAAGAAATAGAAAATAATGCATTATATTTAGCAAAAAATTTATTAAAACATAAATTAGTTAAAGATGTATTTCATCCTGCTCTAGAACATACAACAAATCACTTAATTTGGAAAAGAGACTTTTCAGGTAGTTCTGGTTTATTTGCATTTATTTTTAAAAAAAAATATTCAAACACAAAACTAGAAGAATTTTATAAGAAATTGAAAGTCTTTAAACTTGGTTATAGTTGGGGTGGATACGACAGCTTAATAACTTTTCCACCTTTGAAAAAAAGAACATTTAAAGATAATTTAAAAGGAACACTCATAAGATTATATTGTGGACTAGAAGATAAAGAGGATCAGCTAAAAGATATATATAATGCACTTAAAATTTTATCCTAATGGATATGTATTTCCTTTTTTTTGCATCTTTTGGGGTAATTGTCTTTGGTTTATCTAAAGGTGGTTTTCCTGGCCCAATATCTATGTTGGCAGTACCAATTATGTCATTTGCAATGAGTCCTTTAAAGGCAGCTGGAATTCTTTTACCCTTGTTACTTGTAATGGATTTAATTGCTTTGTATTTATATTGGAGTAAATGGGATTTAAAATTACTTAAAATAATAATACCATCTTCAATAATTGGAATAATTATTGGTAGCATTACTTTTCAATACACTTCAGAAAACCAAATTAGAATTTTAGTTGGTATTATTTCTATTTTGTTTGTTGTAATTTCAATTTATCAAAAAAATAGCTCATTATTAAATCCAACAAAATCTAAAGGTATTTTTTGGTCTGGCGCATCAGGATATACAAGTTTTTTAATACATGCTGGTAATCCTCCAATAAATTTTTACGTTCTACCTCTTAAATTAGATAAATTAACGTATCTTGGCACAATGACTATGACTTTTTTTATTATTAATTTTGTTAAAATATTTCCATATTATTATTTTGATTTGCTAGCACCTTCAAATTTAAAAGTTTCTTTTTTATTATTGCCATTAGCTATTACCAGTGTTGTAATTGGATTTTATATTCAAAAATTTATCTCTGAAAAATTATTTTTTAATATTGTTTATATTTTACTTTTTGTAAGTGGATTTAAATTAATCTTCGATGCACTTTAGATATTAAATTTTCTCTTTATAACCTGCTCTTTTGTTCTTCCTCAAACCAAATGGGCCTGGGATAAATAAAGTCATTGTACTTACACCTGGTTCAAGATCGACTCTATGCATATGATCGGCAGAACGAAATCCTATATACCCAGGCGCTCTCCAAAATTTGCCTTTAGGTGTTGTTTCCCAATATCCACCTTTTAATATTATTGTAATGTATGGACATAAATGATTATGCACTCCTTCTCCATGATCATCATCTAACATTTTATGGATTAAGATGTTAAATGGAAACCATTTAGGTCTTTTTCTAAATAATAGATAATATCTTTCCATCCATGGTTTTGCCTTATGAAATTCTGGATGTGAAGGACCTCTATCTAATACAATTTTTTTTCTTCCTAATTTTTCAAGTATTTTTAAGATCATATTTTTAATTGAGGATATATCTCTGAAAATAATTTAGCTCCTTTTGAACAATTATCAATCCAATCATTATTTGAATTTTCATTTGCATAATCAGAAATATATTTAAAACATTTAAATTTTATATTGTATATTTTGCAAACTTTAGCAAATGAGTAAGCTTCCATATCAACAATATCACAATCTATTTCAATTGATGATTGAACAAAACTATCTCCAGATGCACATATATAACCCTCATTAGAGTAAGTAATTTTTGATATAGGATCAAAAGGTGTTTCGCCTAATTTAAAATTCATTAAACCTCTAGCATCCATATCTCTTTGAACAAACGTGGTGCATTCAACTAATCCTGATATATGTTTCTTTGTTGATCCAGCTGTGCCATAGTTAATAATTTCATTAGGTTGAAATTTTGAAATTAATTCCATAATTTTGATTGTAGCATTTATTTTTCCTACACCTGAAAAATGAAAATCTTTAAGTTTTGGTGTTTCTTCTTTAAGTGCTGCTATAAATATTTGTCCCATCAATTTGGACCAATTTGTCTTATAATTTTTTTTGTAACTTTTGTTAAATCTTTAATTGTTGGTTTTAATAGTTGCAACCTATCATAGGTTTTAGGATTATTTTTGAGATTTTTTCTTAAAGCTTCTCCAAATGTCATTCTAATCTCAGTACCAATATTAAGTTTTGCTACTTTAGTTTTTCTTGAGAGTTTTTTTCTTTGTTCCACAGGAATACCGCTACTACCGTGAAGAACGAGTGGAATCTTTGTTTTAGCTTCAATTAAATTTATTTTTTTGAAATCGATATTTGCTTTTTTGGAGGTTTGTAAATGTGTATTACCAACTGAAATTGCCATTGCATCAATATTACTTTTATTTGCAAAAGTTACCGCATCTTCAATATTAGTACCTTCTGAAATTTTACCATTATCATAACCTACAAAACCTATCTCACCTTCAACAGAAATATTATGTTTATGAGCTCTTGAGGCAATTTTTTTACTAATTTTTATGTTTTCATTTAAAGTTAATTTAGAACCATCAAACATTACAGAAGTAAAGCCACTGTCAATCCCTTCATAACATTCATCTAAAGTATATCCATGATCAACATGACAACAAATATTTGTTTTAGTTTGACTCGCTAGATATCTAAACATTTTTCCTAATATGGGAATCGGTGTATGAGCTCTACATGAGGGACCAGCTTGCAATATTATCGGAATTCCAGTTTCATCGGCAGCTTGTGTAAAAGCTAGGGCATCATCCCAGCCTAGCACAACTAAACCTGCTACTGCATAATTATTTTTATTTGCATCATTTAAAATTTTCTTTAAATTTACAGCTGTCATTTATTTGTATTTAGCAATCATATCCTTAATTCCTGGAATTGTTTCAACCTGATAAGCATGCTCAGGTTGAAAAAATTGAACAAGAGATCTTTGAGATAGTCCTCCAAGAATTGTGAAATAATACATCTCATAACCTGGTGCCACAACACAA
Organism: uncultured Alphaproteobacteria bacterium; assembly: GCA_902602845.1. Classification (GTDB taxonomy): domain Bacteria; phylum Pseudomonadota; class Alphaproteobacteria; order HIMB59; genus CACPNW01. The sequence continues at coordinate 19,871 of CACKSN010000015.1, forward strand.
GGATGATAACCTGTTCTAATCATAATAGTTGAACCATCAATTATATGTTCAGCTTTACCAACTTTATCATCAACTTGCTGAAACATCTGAAAACCAAATCCATTATTTGGTTTAAATCTGTAATTATATGTTTCATCATGTCTAGTTTCATCAGGTAGACGATCTGTATCATGCTTATGAGGTGGGAAACCAGACCAACCTCCCTGCCCTACAGTATAAAGTTCATTACAAAGCAATCTTCCAACTTTATCATGATGCTTAGCGCCTAAAATATGTTTAATTTTTCTATGAGTTTTTGTATCATCAGAGCCATACTGTACTAAATCAATTTCATTTGTTCGAACAGCAAATGGTTCAAGAGTTTTATCATACTTTGCACCAGCAATAAAAATTTCTGAATTATCTACTAAAGATACAAATTGAGCTTTTGTGTTTGATGGAACATAAACACCTTCTGGTTCTCCATCCCATACATCAACTGTTCTAGTGCCTAATGATTCAACTTTTATTCCTTCAATTTCTACATTTATTGTTCCAGTAGCAGGTACTATACATGTTTCATAACCAGGTGTTTGATATTCAAAAGATTGATCCTTGTTTAATTTTACTATGTTAAAATAATTTAAAGGAACTCTACTGTCTTCAATATCTACAATTGGCTTGTTCTTATTATCAAATGGTGGAATATGCATATTATTCTCCTTCATTAATTTTATTATATTTCATAAACTCTAAAATTTCATTCAAATTTGGCATTGCTGGCGCACAACCAACTTTTGTTACTACAATAGCTGCTGCAGCTGAACCTATTTCTATACATCTTTCTAAATCATTAGCATTTAAAATTGATCCTATTAATGATCCCATAAATGCATCACCGGCTCCAGTTGGTTTCAAAGGCTTAACAGGAAATATTCCTTTTTTAATTTCTTTATTCATTGCAAAAGTAATAGAACCTTTTTGACCTTTTTTATAAATAACCAAGCTCACATTTTTAGCTAACTGTTTAGCATAATCCAAACCATTTTTGTAATCACCAGCTAACACTCCAAACTCATCATCATTACCAATTACACCACTACATTTACTAGCAGCTAAATTATAAAATTCTTTTGCTTTGATTGATGATTCCCAAGTATATGGTCTATAATCAATATCCATTATCACCGGTATATTATTATTATTTGCCACATCTAAAGCATATAAAGTAGCACTTCTAGAAGGTTCAGCTGCTAAAGAAGTTCCAGTAATTAATATACAATCAAAATTTTTTATATTAGCATTTTCAATATCATCTTTATTTAAAAATAAATCAGAAGCTTTATGTCTATAAATAATTGATTGGTGATCTTTCACTGTAGTTTCAACAATAGCGAAAGAGATTCTTGATTCATTTTTTTCAAATTTTACTAAATTATTTTTAACTCCATAATGATTTAGTTGATTAATAGCTAGTCTTCCTAAAGCATCATCAGATACTCTTGTGAGCAAATTACAATTACCTCCAAATAAAGTTAATTGAACACCCATATTTGCAGAAGATCCTCCAAGATGAGAAACAAAAGTTTTTACATTTTCAGTTTTTGTACCAGGTGGATCAGGATAAATATCAATACCCGCTCTTCCGATCAGTAAAAAATTATTTTTTTGAATTTTAGAAATTAAAAATTCAAACGACATAAAATTATTTATTTTTCATATCAATAAAATCGGCTTCATACTTAAAAGGGTCAATTGTGTCTATACATCCTATATTTATTGCTGCTCCATTTGGGTCGCTTCTTCTATAATGATGTGTGTAAATACCACAAATCTTGCAAAAAAAATGTTCAGCAATCATTGTATTAAATTTATAAGAATTTAAATTTTCTTTCCCTTTCAGAATATTAATTGCTTCTTTAGGAACCATACACATTTTCGCATTTCTTCTTATGCAAATTGAGCAATTACATTGTTTTATAGCTTTGAGATC
>CACKSN010000016.1 GCA_902602845.1 uncultured Alphaproteobacteria bacterium
ATTCTGTATTTCTACTGTATCTTGCAATTCTTTGACCACCATCGCCATATTTGGGGAACAAAATTTTTGCAGAAATAAAATGACTATCAATACTAAAAGAGTGTCCATTGGCTAATGTATTTTCTTTAATACTAGCAAGATGATTATAAAAAAATATGTTAGTTGGCTCTTCTGGCAAGTTTTCCATCCCTTTAATGACATATGGTACTTGATCAAAAGCTTTAATAAAATCTGAGTTAGTAAGTTTCTGAAGAGTTTTCTTGTTAATATTTTCCTGAGATGATGCAACTCTATTGTATATTTTAGTCAATTGATTAAAAAATCTATTTTTTCTTTCTAATCCTGACATAGCGTCTATCATTAAACTGGCAATAGACTTTTCATTTTCATTTCCTGACACTACAACTTCATAAATAATATCAAATGCTAATGAATGTGTTAGATGGTTTTTTAAAAGATGTGGTATGTTATATAGCTTAGAATTTACGGGTATTCTTGAGGAATTATCATTTAAAAGAAAATTAAATAATTCAGCCTCATCTCTAGCAGGATAGGTTGTTAATCCTGATGATGTTTGAATATATTTTCCTAATTGCCACAATTGACGTTTTAAGAATTTTAAAGCTAATTCTGGATCTTTTTTAATTAAATTATCGATAAAATCATTTGAGAATTTAATAATTGTCGTATCTCTAGTTGCTTTTATTGAATACGGTGATTTTATTTGATGTAATCCTGCAGAAAGTGACAGTGCCACACCAGATCTTGCAATTGTTCTAGTATTTTTTTCTAAAATACCTTTCTTATTACTGTTAAAGGTTGCATCAACTTTTCCTTTAAGTAAAATATTAATACCATCAGATATTTGACCTTCTGTAGTTATATATTCGTTTGCAGAGAAAAGTTTGATACTACTGTAATTCAATAATTTTCTTAAATCTTTCTCATTTAAAAAAGCAAGAAAAGCTGTATCTTTTATTCTTTTTGTATTGATAATTTCTCCACCAGTTTTAACTCCTTCAGAAATTGTAAAACCACTCTGTAAATGACAATCATTTAAATATCTTGAAGACCATATCAAGTTCATTGATTCAAGTACTAGATAAGAATAAAAAAAACTTGCGTATGAAGGATCGCTATTTTCAATTTCTTTTAATTTATTTAGGTCAATTTCAATATACTCAGAATTTGCTTTAATATAGATATCAGCCATATATCTACTTGGTGGATTTAATCCTGAGATTCCAAGTGGTATACCAACGCCTTTTAGAGTTGCTAACTTATATAATTCATTATTTTGGTCTTTTGTAAACTCTGCCTCTCCATTCATTAATATAAAAAGCTTATTTGCAATACCATGTTGTTTTGCAATTAATATTTCTTCTGATGTTTTTTCTAACTTAGATGCATCTACTATTATTTTTTCTGTATTACTGTTAGGTCTTAAATTAAAGCCTTTATCAAACAATATTAATGAAATTTTTTCTGAAATATTCATATATTATTAATTTAAAATAATTACTATTTAAATGAAAGAAAAAACTATCTTTTAATAAAAGATTTAAAAATATTAATAAAAGATAATAGTATAATCTTTAACCTGAATATACTGACTATAGATTGAGCTAGGTAGGTTAACGCAGCAGCTCTTAATACTGACTTACATTGTTTCATATTTTTTTTTGGAACATATTTTTCCAAAATTCTTAAAGCTCTTTTGCTAGCATCAAATTCAACAGGTAATGTAATTAAGTGAATTAAAACATTTGTAGAAAGACAGCCCATTATAATTACTCCAGCTATTAAAGTAATAAAAGGGCTTTTAGTGAGGGTAAAAATTGATGGAAGTCCTATTATTAAAAGAAATGTACCTATTCTTTGTAAAGAAGAAGTTTTCTCTATTAAAGTTTGCCTTAATTTAAGTGGTCTATAATTCTCTTTATCTTGAATGGCATGTCCAATTTCATGAGCAACTACTGATATACTTGTTATACTTTTTTTATTAATTTTATCTTCTGAAATGTGAATTTTTTTATCTATTGGATTATAATGATCTAGTTGTTTTATTGAATTGATGCTAACTTTGGCAATATTTTGTTCATCTAGTATTATTTTTCCTAGTTCTTTTCCTGTAAATGGCATATCGGAGAAAGTTACATTGAATTTTTTTAAAATATAATTTACCCATAAGCTTGGCAGAAAAACCACTAAAAATGGAAGAATATAAAATAATAACTTAATCATAGAATGAAAATAGTAATAATATTATTAAAAATCAATTTTATTTAAAGTAGTTTTTTTTTTAAAATTATCTATTAAAAAATTATGAACTCTAAATTTGAAAGAATTAATAGACTTCCGCCATACATTTTTTCAGAGATTAATAATCTTAAAATCAAACTACGTTCAGAAAAAAAAGATATTATTGACTTTGGAATGGGTAATCCTGACATGCCAACACCAATACATATTAGGCAAAAGCTAAAAGATACAATTGATAAACCTGGGGTAGGGAGATACTCCGTTTCAAAAGGTATTAATGGTTTAAGAAAAGCTCAAGCTAAATATTATAAGAGAAGGTTTGGTGTTAATCTTGATAGCAATAAAGAAATTATAGTAACCATTGGTTCTAAAGAAGGTTTAGCAAATCTTGCACAAGCAATTACATCTAAAGGTGATAAAATTTTGTGTCCAGATCCTTCTTATCCTGTTCATCCTTATGGTTTCACTATAGCTGGTGCTAAGCTAATTCCATTAAAAACAATTTATAATGGAGAATTTAATCCAAAAAAATATTTAATAAATATTGAAAGAAATATTAAAAAAAATTCTAAAATAAAAGCCTTAATAGTATCATTTCCTTCAAATCCTACTGCGCAAATAGTTAATATAGATTTCTATAAAGATCTTGTAAAATTAGCTTTAAAAAATGATATCTATATTTTATCCGATTTAGCTTACTCTGAAATTTACTTTGAAAATAATCCTCCACCATCAATTCTAGAAGTTAATGGAGCTAAAAAGTTAGCAGTAGAATTTACAACTTTGTCAAAAACATATGCAATGGCTGGATGGAGAATTGGTTTTGCAGTAGGGAATAAAACTCTTATTGAGGCCCTAACTAAGATTAAATCTTATGTTGACTACGGTGCATTTACTCCTGTTCAAGTAGCAGCAACAGCAGCTTTAAATGGTTCCCAACAATGTGTAGAAGAAATTAGACAAATTTATAAAATAAGAAGGGATGTTCTTATTGAATCATTTGGAAGAGCGGGGTGGTATATTCCAAAACCAAAGGCAAGCATGTTTGTTTGGGCTCCTATTCCACCTAAGTTTAAAAAACTTGGGTCAATGAAGTTTGCAAAAAAATTAATGATAAATGCTAATGTTGCTGTAGCACCAGGATTAGCATTTGGTAATAATGGAGAGGGTTTTGTTCGTATTGGTTTAGTTGAGAATACTCAAAGGATAAGACAGGCTGCTAAAAATATTAAAAAGTTTTTAAGTTAAAATATTTTTTTGTCGAATCCAGGTATCCAGTTTGTACCTGCTAGAGGAACTCTTGCCATAGCAGCTGCTTCAACAGTTAACGCACACAAATCTTCTGGTTCAAGGTTATGCAAATCATTTTTACCACATGCTCTAGCAATAGTTTGGGCCTCAAGAGTCATTACCTTTAGATAATTTGATAATTTTTTTCCAGCTTTTTTCGGGTCTAATCTTTTCATTAACTTAGGATCTTGAGTAGATATACCTGCTGGATCATTACCTTCATGCCAATCATCGTATGCACCAGCTGTTGAACCAAGTCTATTATATTCTTTTTCCCATTTTGGATCATTATCACCAATAGCTATCATTGCAGCACTTCCAATTGATACAGCATCTGCTCCAAGAGCTAAGGCTTTTGAAACATCTGCACCGTTTCTAATTCCACCAGAAATAATTAATTGAACTTCCCTATGAGCGTTTAAGTCTTGTAAAGCATCTACTGCAGGTCTAATGCAGGCAAGGGTAGGTTGACCAACATTTTCAATGAACACTTCTTGGGTTGCTGCAGTTCCTCCTTGCATACCATCAAGAACTACCACATCAGCCCCTGCTTTAACAGCTAGAGCTGTGTCATAATATGGGCGAGCACCGGCAATTTTTACAAAAATTGGAACCTTCCATTGAGTTATTTCCCTTAATTCTGTTATTTTTATTGCTAAATCATCAGGACCAGTCCAATCAGGGTGTCTGCATGCTGATCTTTGATCTACTCCTTTTGGTAATGTTCTCATTTCTGCGACACGGTCTGATATTTTTTGACCAAGTAGCATTCCACCACCACCAGGTTTTGCTCCTTGGCCAATCACTACTTCAATTGCATCTGCTTTTCTTAAATCGTCTGGATTCATTCCATATCTTGAGGGTAAAAGTTGATAGACTAAAGTGTTTGACTGACCTCTCTCTTCTTTTGTCATTCCTCCATCACCAGTAGTTGTAGATGTGCCAGCGATTGAAGCACCTCTTCCTAAAGCTTCTTTAGCAGGGCCTGACAAAGCACCAAAACTCATTCCAGCTATAGTTATTGGTATTTTCAACTCAATAGGTTTTTTTGCAAATCTGGTACCTAATATAACATTAGTAGAACATTTTTCTCTGTATCCCTCTAATGGGTATCTAGACATTGATGCTCCTAAGAAAAGAAGATCATCAAAATGAGGTAATTTTCTTTTTGAACCACCGCCCCTTATGTCATAAATACCAGTTTCAGCTGCTCTTCTAATTTCGGAGTTGGTGTATTCGTCAAAAGTCCACGATTGTCTTGGTTTAGTAATATTTTTTTGTCTTATATTTTTCATTTAATATTCCGATACATTGTCTATTTTAAAGTTATATAATTTTCTTGCAGATCCATATTTTTTAAATTTGGATGATTTAATTTGTTTTATATTTCCAATATTAAGTAATTCTTCTATTTTTATTAAGTCCTTTTTTGTAATGTTTTTTTCTACACAATCTGCACCTAAACTTTTTGGTTTTCCAGCAATATAAATAACTGTTTCATAAATACTATCACCTAAAGCTTCACCAGCATCTCCACATATTAATAGATTACCTGATTGTGCCATGAATGCTGACATATGGCCGACTGAACCTTTTATAATAATATTTACACCCTTCATAGAAATTCCACATCTCGAACTAGCGTTTCCATCTACAATTATTGTACCACCATGAGCCGTTGCTCCTGCTGATTGTGAAACATTTCCTTTAACATGAATTAATCCAGACATCATATTTTCACCAAGTCCAGTACCTGCATTACCTTCAATAGTTATTTTTGCATTTTGGTTCATTCCTCCACAGTAATACCCAACATGACCTTTGATATTTACAGAAATATCTTCTTTTAAGCCTGCACAAATTGCATGATTACCACTTGGATTTTTAATAACAAAGTTTCTTAGGTTTTTTTTAAAGTCAATATTTTGAAGATAATTATTAATATTTCTAAGATTGTTCTTCTTAAAATCTAAGTTTTCTAATTTCCCCATGTATAAACTACTCCTGGTTCTGGTTCATAAATTTTTGCTTTATTTACATTAGGAAGATGTGCCATTGCTTGAAATTCAGATGCAACTGCAACATAATCCTTAGTTTCTGCGATTACAGCTGGTTTGCATGCTATTTCATCTCTTAAAACTGCAAAACCATTTTTTGTACCTGCTATAAATGTATAAAAACCATCTAAATTTGAAAGGCATTTAGTTAGCGTTTTCTTCATAGATTTGTTTTTAGATAATTGACTACTAATATATCCTGCTGCCACTTCAGTATCATTAAATGAATTAAATTTTTTACCTTTTTTAATTAAATTTCTTCTTAAATTGTTATGATTTGAAAGAGAACCGTTATGGACTAAACATTCATCTTCACCTGTCGAATAAGGATGAGATCCATCTAAAGTTATAGCACTCTCTGTCGCCATACGAGTATGACCAATTGCGTGACTACCTTGTAATTTGCTTAAATTAAATTTTTTAACTATGTCTTTTGGGTTGCCAACTTGTTTAAAAATTTCAATAGATTTACCATAACCGATTATTTTCAATTCTTTGTAATTATCGTGTAAAAATAATAGAAAAGCTTTTGGATAAGTTTTAGTTGAGATAATTAAATGATCAGAAATATGCTTGACTAATATATCTTTAAATTCATCTCTAATACTTACTTTAAACTTCTCTACATTGAAATTGTAAGGAAAACAAACAGAGTATTTGTACTCTTTTGATGCATTGTCTTTATTATATAAAGCAAAGCCTGCAGAGTCAGGACCTCTGGATGACATATTATCAAGCATACCAGATAAGTAGTTGCCTAGTTTTTTATGTAAACTTTTCTTTTTTAAGTAAATACCAACAATTCCACACATATAATTTAGTTATTACATATAAATATTTTGATTTTAATCTATTGCAAGATTAAAAAATGATATAATTTCAAATATCTAGTATATTTAGATAATGGGACAATTTCAAACCAGCATTCCAAGCATCACCCAAACTCTTACCTAATATCCAATCACCAGTAAGAAAAATTTTATTATCTTTTGAATTTATCCAATTTTTTTTTGATAATGAATTGTATGTTGTTTTTGTTTGAGCATATAGCCACCGATGAGTTTTTATGAAAAAAGGCTTATTATTTATTTTTAATATCTTTTTAAATATTGGGAGAGCATATTTTTCCAATTCAATATTACTAATATCTAAATTTTTTTCTGTATATTCACTACTCATGTTTAAAACCCAACTTTCACTTTTTAATTCAGGGAATTTAAAATTTTGTCTCATAAAAAAACTTATATCATCATGTAAATTTAACCCAGCATCAATTTTAAGATGTGTTTTTTCTCTAAAAGATAACATTAAGGTATAGATTGGATCATAATCTGGTATGTAATCTTCTGAAAAATTTACATAATCTTTTGTCAGTTCTTTCGCTTGTAAATAAGGTATACATAGTAAGACTAAATCAAAATTTTTAAATTCATTATCATCTGTATACAAATCATAATTATTATTTTTATTTATAGCAATCTTTATAATTTTAGAATTGAAATGACTATTAATTTTCATACTTTCAAAAATATTTCTTGGAATTGAATTCATTCCATTATTTCCAACATAAATTTTTTTTTTTATGATTTCATTATTTTTAAAATTAGTGCAAAATAATATTTCTTTTTCTTTTATCAGATTCAAATTTATTAATAATTCAGTTAATTGTTTAGCATTATTTTTTTGAGATAAATAATGTGCCCCATGATCAAATATTAAATCATTATGTTTTCTAGTTGAAACTCTTCCACCTGCACGCCAAGATTTATCAAATATTGTTATTTTCTTATTTTGAAGATTGTATGCTAAAGATAAACCAGTCATCCCAGCTCCTATTATGGCAATATTTTCCACTTAATTGATTATCAATACATTATGATACATTGATTTGATTTTATGTAATTTTTTTATGCCAAATTTACTACATAAGTTAATATACTTTTGTTTTTTTGGTAAGTTTATTGTTTTGAAATGAATATTATCATATCCAAACATGCTTTCTTGACCATTTAATTCATAAAGTTTTTTTAAGATTGTTGATTTCCTTTTTATGACCATATCTTAGTAAAAGAAAAATATTGTTAAATTTAAAGCAACAAATATAAAAACAATAGCAATAGCAGCATATAAATTTCTTTTGTTCATAATTATTTATAAATAAAATTATCCTTAAAAGTCAAGATACTAATTTAATTTAACATTAAAGATTTTAGGAAATCTAAGTTTTCAATTAATCTTCTTAATTCTTCAGGATCCAAACCTTTTAAATTTTCCTTAAATAAATCTTGATAGTCTAATGTATCAATACGATCCGTATATATTTCTTTTAATGAAATTGTATTTGAATTATCATAATCATAATTCCCAATTAATATTTTTGATAATGCAGGAAATATTAGCGATGTAGTTGTGTAAGTTGCAAATCCTATGTCTCTGTCTTCGTCTTGTCTTTTGTCAATAAAGGTAAAATAAATAGCTATTCTTGCTGCTCGTGTTAATTCTGCTACAGATAATTCATCATCTTGTGATACATCTAAAAAAGCAAAAGTTTCATTAATGCAATTTGCAGGATTGCTATCATTATTACATGTTTCAATTAATTGAGAATTCATTAAGTTAATAATTTCCCCATAAATAATTTGAAAGGCACTGGGGATTGATTCACATTTTTCATAAACAGAATAATCTGATGTATTTAAAAAAGAATAATCTATACCATCCCAATCATCAGGAGCAGTAACCTCATATAAATTTTTGCCATCTTTTTTTAAAAAATAATAATAACTTCCATCTAGTTCACCCCATTTATAAGCTGACCAATCTTTTACCTTTGATGTTTTTGATACATTAAATCCAACATATGTCTCGTCAATCCACATACTTGTGTTATTTGATATTATGAATACTTGATATTCTGATTCACAATCATCACTCCAAATACCTTGCATATCGTTTGGGAAATTATCTTCAAATATTAATTCTGCATTGAGGTGAAATGGTAATAATAAAAAAATACTAAATATGAATTTTACTAGATTATTCTTCATAGGGCATAACTCTAATTACATCTCCGTAGATAATTACAACTCTTTGACCATTTGGAAGGGCATTATCATCTCCTTGCACAAAAGCTTTTTCTTGATCATTTTGGCAATTAGAAATGTCATTACCACATTCATCAATATTCACTATATATTGGAAGCCATCATGATTACCAATTTTAGCTTGTATTACTGAGCCCATAGCAGCTCCTCCAATAGTTCCATATACTATCGCAATATCTTGACACTTTGTTCCTAATATTTCTTCTTCTCCACATATTTGAGATGCTAAAAGACCTCCTATCATTGCACCAGCAGTTGCCCCAATCCAATCACTTTCACCTTCAATTTTCACTGGAAGAGAGGTTTTGATTATTCCATACTCAATATTAGTTACTCTTTGTGAATCAGATTTTTTACTTTATTTGGAGATGTGGTATTGCAAGAAATTAGTGCAAAACTAATTATAAAGAGAATTACTAATTTTTTTACTAATTGGGTCATTAATTTACGACTTATTATAGTTAAAAATTGACTAAAATAAGCAATTAATTTTAATAAATCATATAAATTTTCTAATAACTTACTATTTAATTACTGATGAAAAGTTTATTTTTAATTCTTGGAAATCAATTATTCCCACAAGAACATCTCAAAAAATACAAAGACTCAACTATTTTTATGTGCGAAAGCTTTGATCTTTGTACTTTTCAAAAACATCATAAATTAAAACTGATTCTTTTTCTGTCCTCAATGAGATCTTATGCTGACGAATTAAAAAAAAATAAATTTAAAGTAAATTATATTGATTTAAAAAAAGATTTTAAAATATCCTACGAAAAAAAATTAAAAAATTTTATAAAAAAAAATAAATATGAAGAGCTAATTACTTTTGAAATTGAAGATAAATTTTTTGAAAAAAAAATAAACACCTTATGTAAAAAAAATAAGATTAAATTAACTTTTATTAAATCACCCATGTTTTTAAATTCAAGAGAGGAATTTAAAAATTATTTAAGTAAAACAAAAAAACCTTTTATGGCAAATTTTTATAAAATTGCTCGTACAAAAACAGATATTTTGATGGAAAATAATAAGCCTAAAGGAGGTAAATGGAGTTTTGATGAAGAAAATAGAAAAAAACTACCTAAAGATATTAAAATACCAGAAATGATTACTGCAAAAGAAACGAAGCATACGAAAGTTTTAAAACAACAAATAAATAAATTTTTTAAAAATCATCCAGGCGAAGTTGATAATTTTTGGTTACCTACAACTTATGATGATGCTGTTAGATGGTTAGATTATTTTATAATTAAGAAATTTAATTTATTTGGTGATTATGAAGATGCAGTTGATACTAATAACAATTTTTTATTTCATAGCGCTCTAAGTCCCTTAATTAATTTAGGTTTATTAACACCAGAACTTATAATTGAGAGAGTCAAAAAAGTTGAAAATAAAATTAAAATTAATTCTTATGAAGGTTATGTTAGGCAAATTATTGGATGGAGAGAATTCATTAGAGGAATTTACCAAAATTACGATCAACAATTAGAAAAAAATAATTTTTTTCAACACAAAAATTCTCTTACTAAAAAATGGTATGACGGCACAACCGGATTAGATCCTTTAGATCACTCAATTAAAAATGCTCAAAAATATGGATACACGCATCATATTGAGAGACTAATGGTTTTATGTAACATTATGAACTTATGTGAAATTAGACCTAATGAAGTTTATAATTGGTTTATGGAAATGTTTGTAGATAGCTCTGATTGGGTGATGTCCCCCAATGTTTATGGTATGGGGTTGTTTAGCGATGGAGGTATATTTAGTACTAAACCTTATATTTGTGGTTCAAGTTATTTTATGAAAATGATGAATTTTAAAAGAGGTAATTGGAATGATATTATGGATGGATTATATTGGCGTTTCATTAATAAAAATAGAAAATTTTTTCAATCTAATCCACGTTTAAATATGATGGTTAATATTTTTGATAAAATGAATATAGACAGGAAAAATCACATAATAAAAAAGGCAAATCAGTTTATTCGTGATAATACAAATTAATGAATAAATTCGATGTTGTTGCTGCAATCATTATAAAAGATAATAAATTTTTTATTGCTCAAAGAAATAGAGATAAGCATATGGGCTTAAGATGGGAGTTTCCCAGGAGGAAAAGTTGAAAAAGGTGAAACTTTTGAAAGTGCACTGAAAAGAGAAATCAAAGAAGAACTAAATATAGAAATAAATATTAAAAATAAATTAGGAGAAGAAAATTACCAGGATGACAAAATAAATGTAAAGTTACATTATTTTAAATGTTCTTATATTAGTGGAGAATTTTTTTTAAATGAACATGAAGACTCTGCTTGGGTTACAAAAAATGAACTCAAAAATTATAATTTTGCTGAAGGAGATAGTGACATTATAAACTTACTATAAATCCTATTATAAAAACCTTTAAAACCCCAATTTTCTATTTATTTTTTCGAAAATTTTTATTTTACTCATTTTTAATGATAAAGGTTTATATTTTATGAAAGTTAATAAAGACCAAATATCTGCATGGGGTGTGCATGCTTTTACGGGATCAGGAGCTATTCTTGGATTTTTAGCTTTGGTATCAATTTTAAATAATGATCAAGTAGGAAGTTTTCTATGGCTTGGAATGGCTCTACTTGTAGATGGGGTTGATGGAACTATAGCCAGGAAAGTTGGAGTTGAGGAAAAAGCACCTAACTTAGATGGGATAATCTTAGACTCTATAATTGATTATTTAAACTATGTAATAAATCCCGCTTTAATGATTTACTGGTTTCAAATGGTGCCAACTGGTTTTGAAGTTATAATGCCTGCTCTAATTTTTGGAGTTTCACTGTATACATTTATAAATGTTAACATGAAAACTGATGATTATTATTTTCAAGGATTTCCAGCAGTTTGGAATGTTGTAGTTTTGTATTTCTTCATCCTAAATACTAATGAATGGATTAATCTAATAGTAATAGTAATTTTATCAGTATTAACTTTTGTTCCATGGAAATTTGTTCATCCATTAAGAGTAAAAGCTTATAGAAATTTAACCATTTTTTTTACTGTTGTGTGGGCTGCTACAACTTTACGTTTAGTAACAAAATCTGAAATAAATTTAATGATTAATGATACAATAGTTCTAATGTTATGGCTATTATGTACTACATATTTTACCTGGATATGTTTTATTCGTTCACGTAAAGATTTTAAAAAAGAAATATAATTTAAATTACTTAAATAATTTTAATATTGATTTCCATTAAATTGCAAATTTATGTATTTATAAAAAAATTAAAATCCATTCATAAAAAAAAATAATATTTAATTTACTTTATATTCTCTTCCTAGTAAAATATTTCTTATTAATGGAAATTGAAAAAATATTTAAAAATTTAATTTTAACTGATTTTATTATTATAATTCTAATGGTTATTTCATCAATGTATCAACCATCTGAATATTTAGAAATTTATGATAATTTAGATGATGGATTGTTATCTAACTTTAAATATTTTTCTCAAATATTATCGATATGTTTATTTTTTTTATACCTATTAACTTTAAATCTTCTGTATAGATTTATTTCTTACGGTAAACCATTGTATTTTTTTTTGGTAATATCTGGTTTAGCGCTAAACTATTTAAATGGTTCAGTTATTTATACTCCATTTAGTGGAATACTAGATCAGTTGGGTGGAATTATTAGTGGTGCAATTTTGATTCTTTTATATTTTTCACCTGTAAAAAATAATTTTAAATAAATATTAAAAAATAAAGATATTTAATTTTAAATTAATCGTATATTTTATAAAGTTTTTCATGCTTTTTTAGAAATTACTTTTTTTATTTGTAAAATTTATTAATATACTCATGTTCAGTCGGTCACTAGCCTGAGAGCAACTTTGCTAAGTAAAAAAAGGCCAAAAAAGGTTATGGTAAGTGGCTCGTTTATTATCTAAAATAATTGTTGGATTGCTAGCTTTATGGGCCACTTCCGCTTTTATCGCAGAATTACTTGGTGTAACAATTATTTTTCCTTTCAATATATCTGAGAGAGAAGATGTACCATATCACAGACTTACCGCTATAAGATTATCAATATTGTTATCATTTTCATATTTTGGATTTAGATATATTTTTTTTCAGTCAGAAAAATTATATCCAATTCAATTTTTAGATATTTACATTAAATTTTTTACAATAACTAGTTTATTTGTATTTTATTCAATGAATGTTGAATTAAGAGAATATTATTTTGTTTTTTTCTTATTTGTTGTTTCAATCATTCTTCATTTTGCATCTAGAAAAAAAATAAGAAATTATTTTAATTAAAACAAGCGGTCATTACACCGCTTGTAATTAAATTAATAACTTTCAAATATTGTTCTCAGAATAATTAATATTAACCCAATTAATGGAAACATCACTCCTCTAATATTAGGTGTAATTCCATAATTATTTACAAGATTAAAATATCTAATTACAGAACTTATTAAAGCTATTGCCATTAGCATAAATAAAAATGAATACCAAAATTTATATTGTACTACATTTTCTTCATATGTATTACCAGTAACATCAAAAGTTAACAATACAGACATTAATAACATTGATAAAAAAACAGCACCTAAAGGACCTCTAAAAACTAATTTTGGTTCTTCATTTGAAAATCCTAATTCATTAAAAAATTTATTATTAAAATAAAATTGATAGATAATAAATAAATTAAAAAGCATAAATAAAACGTGAAAAATAAACGCTGATGTTCCACCAGCTTCAAAAATTAATTGTGACATAATTATCTCCTATTTTAACAATATAAAAAATGTTACAGATTCTAAACATATTTATTTAATATAATCATAAATTACTCTCATAAATTAATAGAGGCAAAATTATTAAATATGATAAACGAAATAAAATTATGCTTAAAAATCTAATTTATATATTAACTCTAAAAAAAATACCGAAATTAAGTTGGAGTTCTGAATATGAATTTAATTTAAAACCAAAAAAAATAACAATTTTTTATTTAATATTTGGTTTAATTTTGTTTGGAATTGGTGAAGCACTATTAATAACAGCCAATATTGGTGTAAGTCCATGGTTTGTTCTCCATCAAGGTCTGGCATTTCAAACAGGTTATACTATTGGGATTACTACGTTCATTGTAAGTATTGCAGTATTATTATTATGGCTTCCTCTTAAACAAAAACCGGGTATTGGAACTATTTTAAACGCAATATTCATATCTATAGTAATTGACTTATCACTATTTATTTTACCTTACCCCAAAGAATTATTTTTTCAATTACTACAAGTTTTTATTGGTATATTTATTATTGGTATTGGAAGTGGATACTACCTTGCTGCAAATTTAGGTCCAGGGCCTCGTGATGGATTAATGACTGGTATGAATAATCAAACAAATCAATCCATAGCAGTTATACGAACTTTACTTGAAATTAGTGCTGTTGGAATTGGTTTTTATTTAGGTGGAATTGTTGGAATAGGAACAGTTATCTATGCAGTTGTTATAGGTTTTTCTGTTTCATTAGGTTTATTTTTAGTAGGAAAATTTTATAAATAAATTTAATATAAAATAGACTTTTAAGTTATTCAAAACTATTTAATTATTATGGAAAATAAATTGTATACAAATAATATTGATAAACTGGCATACTTATCGATAAAAAGAGGCGTAGCATTACAAAAAGGTCAAAATTTACTTATTACAGCACCAATTGAATCATTACCATTAGTTAGAAAAATTTGTGAACACGCATATAAAGAAGGTGCAGGAATTGTCACTCCTTTATTTTCTGATTCTGATATAACTATTTCTCGCTTTAAATATGCTTCCAATGAGTCCTTTGATAGTGCAGCAAATTGGTTATACAATGGAATGGGAGAGGCTTTTGATAATAATACAGCAAGAATGGCTATAGCAGGAGATGATCCTATGCTTTTAGCTGAAATGGATCCTGAAAAAGTATCCCGTGCAAATAAAGCTAATGCTCTTGCCTATAAACCTGCAAGAGAAAGAATTACTGAGTTTAAAATTAATTGGAATATTATTTCATGGCCAGGAAAAGCATGGGCAAAAAGAGTATTCCCTAATGTTGCTGAAGAAGATGCCGTAAAAAAACTTGGAGATGCAATATTTCATGCTTCAAGAGTATCATCTGATGACCCAGTCGCGGAATGGGATATTCATAATAAAAATTTACGTGAAAAAACTGATTGGTTAAATTCTATGAACTTTGCATCATTACATTATAATGGGCCAGGAACTAATTTAGAAATAGGACTCGCTGATGATCATGAATGGATGGGTGGAGCATCTGAATCTCAAAATGGAATTATTTGTAATCCTAATATTCCATCTGAAGAAGTATTTACAACTCCGCATGCACTAAAAGTTAATGGTAAAGTATGTTCTACTAAACCTTTGTCTTATCAAGGAACATTAATTGAGAATATTCAAGTAGAATTTAAAGATGGAAAAATTGTTGATGCTAGTTCTTCAAAAGGAGAGGATGTTCTTTTAAAAGTTTTAGACTCTGATGAAGGTTCAAGAAGATTGGGTGAAGTTGCCCTAGTTCCTAATAGTTCTCCAATATCACAATTGGGAATAACATTTTACAATACTTTATTTGATGAAAACGCTGCTTCACATATAGCTCTAGGGCAGTGTTATTCTAAATGTTTTAAATCCAAAAAAAATTTATCTAAAGAGGAAATTACTGAAAGAGGTGGAAATTCTAGTATGATTCACATTGATTGGATGATTGGATCTGGTAAAATTGATGTATCAGGAAAAGATAAAAATGGTAGCATAATTCCTATTTTCAAACAAGGTGAATGGTGTATTTAAAATATTAACTAATTTATTTAATTTTTTATATCATTTAATTATTTTTCTAATAAATTAAATTAATGGATAAAATTTTAGAACGTTCAAATGGTTCTTCATCTTTAAAAATAATTAATAATGATATTAAGAAAATATATCAAAGTGGATGCTCTAAAATTTTAAATCCAAATAGTTACAATGATAATACTGAAATAGTTCTAATAAATACAGCAGGAGGAATAACATGTAATGATAAAATTAATACCGAAGCTTCAATTATAAATTCGAGTCTAAGTATTTGTACTCAAGCTGCAGAAAAAATATATGAAGGAATTGGTGACCCAGCTGAGGTAGAAATAAATATATCATTAAAAAATTCTGATCTTTATTGGCTGCCAAAAGAGTTGATTTTGTTTAATAATTCAAGATTAAAAAGGAAAATTAATATAAGTCTTTTAGATAACTCAAATTTGATTTTCTGTGAATCAACAATTATTGGGAGAAAAGAAATGTTTGAAAAAATTGATAATATCTTTTTTTCAGATCAATGGAAAATTAATATTGATTCATGTCTAAAACATTATGAAGCTATTAATATCCAGGGAGACATAAATAAGAATTATAAAAATAATTATACATTTGCGAACAATTCAACTTTATCAACAATTTTAATATTTGGTGAAATTATTGAAAAACTAGAGTCAGAATTAAAAAAAATTACAAAAAGTATAGTGAATCATTATTGTGAAATGACAACGTTTGATAATAAAATTGTTATAAGATGTATGGCTAATGACAATTACGATTTAAAAAAAACACTAAATTATATTATGAAAAATATTATTAATGATAAACTCCCAAAAAATTGGAATTTATAAATGAAATTAACACCTAGAGAAAAAGATAAACTGATGATAAGTATGGCAGCTAATGTAGCAAGAAAACGTTTAGAAAGAGGTGTTAAGCTTAATTACCCAGAAGCAATTGCATTGATAACAGATTTTGTCATAGAAGGTGCAAGAGATGGAAAAATGGTATCTGAATTAATGGAGGCGGGTGCCCATGTAGTTAAAAAAGATGATTGTATGGATGGAATTCAAGATATGATTCCAGAAGTACAAGTTGAAGCAACGTTTCCTGATGGAACAAAATTAGTAACAGTACATAAGCCTATTAGATAATGAAACCTGGCGAAATAATAACAAAACAAAATACAGAAATTAACTTGAATGAAGATAGAAAATCAATCACGTTGAAAGTTTCAAATAGTGGAGATCGACCGATACAAGTTGGAAGTCATTACCATTTTGCAGAAACAAACGAATTCTTAAAATTTGATAGAAAAAAAGCTAGAGGTATGCGCTTAGATATACCGTCTGGCACAGCAGTTCGATTTGAACCTGGTCAATCAAAGGATGTTGAATTAATTTCAATATCTGGAAATAGAAAGATTTATGGTTTTAATAAGAAAGTTATGGGTCAATTAAAATGAAAAAAATTAATAGAGATGCTTATGCAGATATGTACGGACCAACAACTGGAGATAAGGTAAGACTTGCTGATACAGAACTTTTTATTGAAGTTGAGAAAGATTTAACATCATATGGGGAAGAGGTAAAATTTGGAGGAGGCAAAGTTATTCGAGATGGAATGGGACAATCTCAAGTGTCTCGTCAAGATGGCGCAGTTGATACCGTTATAACAAATGCTTTAATAATAGATGCAAATGGAATTTATAAAGCTGATATTGGTATTAAAAATGGATTAATAAATGAAATTGGAAAAGCTGGTAATCCTGATACACAGCCAAATGTAAATATTATTATTGGCCCTGGGACAGAAATCATTGCAGGTGAGGGTAAAATAATAACAGCCGGTGGATTTGATAGTCATATACATTTCATTTGCCCTCAGCAAATAGATGATGCACTTCATTCTGGTATTACAACTATGCTTGGTGGTGGAACTGGTCCTGCTCACGGAACATTAGCGACAACTGTTACTCCAGGACCTTGGCATATTGAGAAAATGATACAATCAGCCGATGCTTTTTCTATGAATTTAGCTTTTGCAGGTAAAGGCAATAGTTCATTACCTAAACCACTTGAAGAACAAGTATTAGCTGGTGCAAGTTCACTTAAATTACATGAAGATTGGGGCACAACTCCTGCAGCAATTGATAATTGTTTAAATGTAGCTGATGAACATGATATTCAAGTTATGATTCACACTGATACATTAAATGAAAGTGGGTTTGTAGAAAGTACAATTAATGCAATAAATGGAAGAACAATTCATGCATTTCATACCGAAGGGGCTGGTGGAGGTCACGCACCAGATATAATCAAGGTATGTGGTGAACAATATGTTATTCCTTCCTCTACAAATCCAACAAGACCTTATACAGTTAATACAGTAGAAGAACATTTAGATATGTTAATGGTTTGTCATCACTTAGATAAATCAATTCCTGAAGATGTTGCCTTTGCTGAAAGCAGAATTCGAAAAGAAACAATTGCTGCGGAAGATATACTCCATGATATGGGAGCTTTTTCAATTATTGCTTCTGATAGTCAAGCCATGGGTCGTGTTGGTGAAGTAATCATTAGAACATGGCAAACAGCACATAAGATGAAAGTCCAACGTGGACAATTAAAAGAAGAGAAGGGTGATAACGATAATTTACGAGTTAAAAGATATATTGCTAAATATACAATTAATCCAGCAATTGCTCATGGTATTTCTAAATATATTGGAAGTATTGAAAAAAATAAACGTGCTGATATTGTTATTTGGGATACAGCTTTTTTTGGTGTTAAACCTGAAATGGTGTTACAAGCTGGAAGTATTGCGTGTGCTCAAATGGGCGATCCTAATGCCTCAATTCCAACACCACAACCAGTATACTCAAGACCAATGTTTTCTTCTTTTGGAAAATCATTAGAAAAATCTACTGTTACTTTTGTAAGTAAAGTTTCCTTAGATAAAGACTCTTTTAAAAACTCCGGAGTAAGTAAAACTCTATTACCTGTTAAAAATATTAGAAAAATTTCTAAAAAAGACATGATATTAAATGATTATTGTCCAAAAATAGAAGTTAATCCAGAAACTTATGAAGTTTTAGCAGATGGCGAGTTAATTACTTGTGATCCAGCTAAAACATTACCTTTGGCTCAACGTTATTTCATGTACTAAAATGGATACTTCATTCAAAATAATTGATCATAATCATAATAATAAAGAATTATTAGATGAAATTTCACTATCTTATGAAGAAAGATTTATTCGTAGAAAAAAACTTATAGCAAATAATGGTACTGAATTTTTAGTTAACCTTGAAGAAACTGTCAGTGTTGATGAAAATCATTTTTTTGAACTAGAAAATGGCAATTTAATTAAAGTTTTATCTAAAGAAGAAAATTTAATTGAAATAACTGGTGATAATTTAAAGCAAATTATATGGCATATAGGAAATAGGCATTTGCCATGTCAAATTGAAGAAAACAGAATTCTTATTCAAGATGATGCTGTAATTCTTAATATGGTTCTTAAATTACATGGAAATGTAAAAAAAGTTTTTGAAAAATTTAAACCAGAGGGCGGTGCTTATGGCATAGGAAGAACTCATAGCCACAAACATTAAAATGAAAAAATTTAAAGATCCTCATCAAATATTACAAGTATGGTTTTCATCTTCTTTTCCTATTGGATCTTACGCATACTCTCATGGTTTAGAAGCGCTGATAGATGATAAAAAAATTAAAAATAAAGATGATGTCAAAGAATTTTTAGATGCTCTTTTATTTTACGGCACATTAAGAAATGATTATATTTTTATTAAGTCTATTTACAAAGGTGAGGAAATTAATGAATTAATCTTAGCAAATGCTTCTTCGAAAGAAAGGCAAATAGAAATGATTGATATGGGAAATTCATTTCGTAAAATCATGCAAGATAGTTGGGAATTATCTCTACCTAAAAACACATCATTTATCTATTGTCTAGCAAAGGCTGGATTACATTTTAATATTAAGTTTGATGATTTAATTAAGTTTTATCTGCAATCATTTATTTCTAATTTAATAAATGTTTGTGTAAAACATATACCAATGTCTCAAAAGGATGGGCAAAGTCTAAATGTTATTTTTATTAATCAAATTCAAGATTTTTTATATCAATCAGATAAACTAACTCTTATGGACATAGGTTCAACTTTTTTTATTGGCGATATTTTTGCTATCAAACATGAAAATTTAGACTCAAGGATCTATTTGACGTGAATAACATTAATGGACCTTTAAAAGTAGGAATTGGTGGTGGTATAGGGACAGGTAAAACTAGTTTAACAGAATCATTATGTCGCTATTTATCTAAAAAAATTTCAATGGCAGTTATATCAAATGATATTTATACAACTGAGGATGCTGAATACTTGATGAAAGCACAAGTTCTACCTAGAGAAAGAATTAAAGGTGTAGAAACAGGTGGCTGCCCCCATACAGCTATAAGAGAAGATTGTTCAATAAATTTACTTGCTGTAGATGAAATGAAAAAGAAATTTCCAGATTTAGAATTAATACTTATTGAATCTGGAGGTGATAATTTAGCTGCAACCTTTAGTCCAGAATTAGTAGATTTAACAATTTATATGATTGATGTAGCACAAGGTGAAGACATACCAAGAAAAAAAGCACCTGCAATTAAAAAATCTGACTTACTGATAATTAATAAGGTTGATCTTGCTCCATATGTTAATGTTGATTTAGAACAAATGAAAAATGATGTGCATGAAGCAAGAAATGGTTTACCATATATATTTGCTGAAATGAAAAATAATAATGGAATTGAAGAAGTTCATGACTTTTTAATTTCTCATGGTGGATTATAGTTTAAAGTTATTATTATATAAAAAATCACGTAAGTAGAATTTAATAAATTACCAAATTACATACTAACGTGATTAAATTAATTTAGCTAACTTTACTAGCTAATGAAATAAAATAATTATTTTTCCTCTTTTTTCATAGCTTCTTGCATAGAAACATTATCATCAGAGGGTTTATTATCTTTTTTAATTGGTTTAATCTTATCAGATAATTTTATATCACCACTTATTTGACCGCCTAATTTAATTTGTAAATTTTGATATTCAATATTTCCGGAAACCTTACCTTGTTCTTGAATTGTCAATGTTCCAGATGCTTTAATTTCACCATCAAATTCACCCCAAACATCAGCATTATGAGTTTCAATATTTCCTTTACAGTTACCAGTTGCACCTACAACTAAATTATCTGTTTTCATTGTAACATCAGCTTCACCATCAATCTGAACTTCATCTGATTTTTTTATTTCACCAACAATCTGGACTCCATGTCCAATTACAACTTTAGCTGAACCTTTTGCAGGTCGAAATACGTCTGTTGCTGATGTTGCGTTATCTTCTTTTTTATCAAACATTTATTCCTC
>CACKSN010000017.1 GCA_902602845.1 uncultured Alphaproteobacteria bacterium
TGGCAAAGTAGAAACTTTTGATACAAAGGGAATCTATAATAATCCTTTAGATAAAATTAATCCCTTAGTTTATTTAAGATATACATCATTAACTCAATCTGATAGTGCAATAGTCGAACTGGGACATGATGCCAAAAATGGTACTTCAAAAAATCACTTAGATGTATCACATGAACTATTAAGACTGGTTGCAGAAAGAGTTGAATATAAACCTTTGACTACTTCAAATGAAACAACAGCAATTGTAGCTTACCAACAAAAAAAAGGTGTGTGTCAAGATCAAGCACACATTATGATTAGTGCTGCCCGTTCAATAGGAATTCCAGCACGATATGTAAATGGATATATGCATAATAATTCCCATAGCTCAGAATATCAATCAACACACGCTTGGGCAGAATTTTATATAGAAAATTTAGGCTGGGTTGGATTTGATCCAACAAATAATTGTAGTCCAGATGAAAGATACATTAGAGTTTCATGCGGACTAGATGCCAATTATGCTGCACCTATAAAAGGTGTTTTTTATGGAAGATCGAATTCTAATGGTTCGATTGAAAAATTAAAAATATCTGTTCAAACACTTGAGTATAACTCTCAGCAATAATTTCAAAATGGGGCAAAACTCCCTCAGTGGAGAGGGCTTTATACCCCGTAATATTTTATCAATTAAATAAGATTGAGCAAATTAATATTGATTAAATTGTTTTTAAATTATCTATTTTTTTATCCATTACAAAAAACCATAACGGAGGAATTAAAGCCATTATCAACATAATAGAATAGTTTGCTGGCATTTCTATCGCCTTTTCTTCTTGTGAAAGAAGAGGGTAGTGCTTTGATGCGCTTTGATGATGTTCGGCGTGCAAGCCTAAATTAAAAGTCGACCAATTAGCTGATATATGACGACTATTCCAAGAATGTAGATCTGTAAATCTTTCATACCTCCCATTTTGTTTTTTTCTTTCTAAACCATAATGTTGAATGTAATTTACTAACTCAAGTAAGATGATTGAAACAAATGAGTGAATAACAACAAATACTAAACCATTAGTACCTGCAATTAAATAAGCAATTACTAAAAATAAAAATTCCAAGAAAAAATAATGCAGCATTCTATTTTGAAAGTTAAACGTTTTTGTATTTTTTCTATCAAGAATATCCTTTTCAATATTCCATGAAGAAATTATACTATTGAATACACAACGAACAAAATAAAAATAAAAATTTTCACCTCTTCTAGCAGTAGCAGGGTCTTCTTTTGTGGCAACATTTCGGTGATGACCGTAGATATGCTCTATACGAAAATGCCCATAGCAACACGCAATTAATAATAATACTCCAATGCCTCTCATATATTTATTTTGTCGATGAATTAACTCATGGGCTGTGGTAATGCCTATTGAACCACCAGACATACCAACAGCTGCGCCTAAAGCGGCAGCAGTGAAAAATGTTATTCGTGGATCAGATACAACAATTAAACCAAAAAATATTAGAAATAAAATACAAGGAAGAACAATCAAAATAGAAAAATTATGAAATAGATTTTCTTTTAAATCGACATCTTGTTTACTTAAATAAGGTAAAACTAGATCAATAATGGGGACTAGAATAAATACCCAAACAAATGGTGATATAGACCAAGTAGGATTAATTAATAACCCTAGGGAACTTGAAAATATTAGTATTAAAGGAGTTACAAGATAAAAAATCATTTATATTAATCTTCTGTTCTTATATATCTTACACCTGTTGTTTTAAAATATTTATTTCAAATACTTTTATCCAGTTCTATGATAGGCTTCTTCAAAAATCTCGCCTTTCGGTTTCTTTAATTTATATTGATTATTTTTTAATTCATGGATGCAGTTATCAATTATACTTTTGGGGTGACTTAGAAACCATCTGTTCTTAGCAACGGGTATAACTCTTGACATTTCTGGAGCAAAAAAAGTTCTAATATCATATCCACCCTCTAAAATAGTTTTATAAAACTGACCGCCGTTAGCAGTTAAATTTGAAGGTGTATAATAATCAAACTCATGCTTTGAGCTATTTTCTGGTTTAAATAGATTGGTTATAAGCTGATTATCTTTAACTATTTCAAATCCGTATAATTTTTGTTCAAACTGTTCATAATCTTGTTCATCAACGTTATTGAGAGAAACTACAATACTTCTCAATAAAACGTGATGTTTCAATTCATAATTCTCAATATTTGTAATAAATTCATATTTTATATTATGACCAGATGGTTCTATAATAATTAGTTGTGCACCACATATTATTACATCTTCATCATCATCAAATTCAACTAGCGGATAGTAAAGATAGGCTCTTTCAGTCCATTCTTCATGAGATTCAATCTCTTTGAATTCATTTTGGATATTTAGTTGATCAATTAAAAGTTCTTTAGGAGATAAAACTCTAAATTTCTTTGGATATAAATCACTTTCATACCATTCAGTTGAAAAAGAAGTTGTGGCACCAAGAAGGAGTATAATAATGAAAAATAAGGTAATTATGAAAGTTACAATTCTTATTATTAGTGCCACAATTAACAATTAGTAAATAATAATGATAATTTCATGTTTCAAATAAGGTAAAAATTTGAATTTAATTAATATTGTATTTGTAATTATTTTTAGTTTGTTAATTAGTGCATGTAGTTCTGAGTCTATAAGCTTAATGACTGGTTTTCTGGAAGAATATAATCAACAATCTAAAGAGAAAAGATATTTTAATAATTTAATTAAATTAGAAGAAAGTAAGAAAAGAAGCTTTGAAATTAATGAATAATAACAATTTATATTAAAATTAAAGATGAAATTTGTAGATTTTACAAATTATTGTGATTTAATTCATTGTTAATGGATAGAATTACTAAATATAATAAAATTTCTGGAAGAATATATATTGCGGCATGGCTAATGGAAATTACTGCCGCAGCAATAGGAGCTCTTATAGGAATAACTTTCTTATTAAGAATACCAGATGATAATAGAGATTTAATTTCTTATCTACCTGTTTTAGGTTTTTTTATGATAGCTCTTGTTGAATTAACAAGAATTCCATTCTCACAAGTAATCTATTACAAAAAAAAATTAATATTTGTTCCTGTATTATTTTTAATGATTTTTCTTAACTTTGAAACAATGTGGGTTTCTTTCAATATTTATACAAATAGCGTAACTAAAAATGCAACTCTACTATACAACGATCTACAAAATTTAAAGAAACAAAATCTTATAAATGATGATGCTATTAATATAGCAAGTATAACAAGCATTGATGATATTCAAAATGAATATAAGCAAAATTTAGACTTAATTGAAAATACTGAACAAAATGAATTAAATCTAATAGACCAACAATTAGAGTCATTAATTTTAGATAATCCAGAAATAATTAAAACTAAAACTGAAATTACTACATTAGAGGAAAGGAAAAGGAACTTAATTTCTAATATTGATCAAATAAAAGCAGATGCATCTAAAAATGAAGAAAAAATAAGAAAAGAAATTAAAGAAACAATTAAAAGAAATAGTATAGAAATTTCAAGATTAAAAAAAGACAGAAAAGAATTAAATGTTTTTAGTGGAGGTCAAAAAAGAAAAATTGATGATCAAGTAGAAATTTTGCAAAATCAAAATAACAAACTTAATTCTCAATTAGCATCTACAAATATTATTGAAGGTGATCAAACTTTATTAAACTATCAAAAAGAAATTAAAGAAATTGATAATAATATTCTGAACAAACAAAAAGAAATTACAGATTTACAATTTAATACTGATAATAAGAATCTTTCAAAAATTGAAAGTCTTAATGAAGAAAAAAGTTTAATAATAAAAAAATATAATGAGCAAAGAAAACAATTATTAGACGAATATAATATTAGTAAAAATAAATTAAATTCAGATAAAGAAAATATAGAACAATTTAGGAATGATATTCAAAATATTAATATTGAAATAAATGAAAAGGAAAAACTTTTTATTGAAGAAGCAGAAAAATTACCCATTTATTGGTTTGCAAAAAGTTTAAGTGGGAAAGAAAGTTTTGTAGAAGTATCACCAAAAGACATAGATTTTACAGTTTTAATTTGGTTTGGAACATTATCACTTGTAATTGCTACTGCAGGTACAGCATTAGCTTTTGCATCATTTGTTATGGGAGATAATACAGTAAATCAAAGGGGTTCAATAAGAAGTTTATTATTAACAATTATTAGAAATCAAAGAAAGCCAAGAATAAAAATTGAAAAAGAAATAATAGAAAAAGAAAAAATAGTTGAAAAAATTAAACATGTTCCAGAAGAAAAAGTAGTTTTTAAAGAAGTGCCAAAAATACAAGAAGTGATTAAAAAAGAAATTGTACACGTTCCTGTTCCTACTGCTAGAGAAGATCTAATTAACAGTAAAAATGACAAATAAAACAGAATATACTGTAAATAATTTTTCTGCTGTAAATGAATTTATAGATGAGGAAAATAGGTACGCTAAACATTTCAGAAAATTTAAAATTGCATCTTTATTCAAAAAATACGCAATTTATGGATCATTGCTAATTGTTGCAATCTCTTTATTGATTTTAAGTTTAGGTATAGCTTATTGGCTATATAATAATCAACCTGCACAATTAATTAAAATATCATCCAGTAGTGTTACTCAGATTAATAACGAAGATGAGTTAAAAGAATTAAAAAAATTAGCTGAAGATAATAAGATTGATGATCTAGACCAAATACAAAAGATTGATCAAGAATACGTAATATTTAAAATTCAATCATTTATTTTAGAAAATGAAGACTTTGCAGAAGTGCATACTGGGTGGAGATATAAGCCTGATGATTTAAATTATCCATATTTACAATATTGTTACTTATCGATACCAAGCAAACCAAATTCTTCAATATCTATGACAATTCAACTTGCAAAAAAAATGAAATTTGAAGATATTGTTGATGCTCAATATAATGAAAATGAAATAAATTATTTTGATTTTGAATCAGCTAAATCACAATGTATATTTAAATATTAATTTATGAAAAAAATTGTTTTAATCTTTTTGATACTATTTAGTACTTCATTAAAATCAGAAACATTGGTACCTTTGGAAGATATACTTGAAGAAGATAATCCTAAAAATCTTTCATATGTTTTACTTAGATGTGCAAGTTTACATTTAGCATTATCATATCTTCCAAGAGATAGTGTTTTAGAAAAACCAGAGGATGTTTTTTTAGGTAATTCTACAATCTCTGTTGAGCTTTTTAATACTGTAACAGAGGCTCACGCCTCAAACACTGGTATGGATATAAGAGATGCTAAAAAATTTGTAGGAAAACATTTATTTGATACCGCATATATTTATTTAGAAGAAATGAAGACTATTGGAATGGATGGATTCTCAGATACAATTTACAAAAATGATAGAAATGCATGCTTTGAATTAATTATGAGACTTGGAATAAGTACAAACAAATATTTTAACTAATTCTTTAAAATATCACCACAATTCTATCAAACTTATAATTTATTAAATTTTATAAATAACCTATATCACTAAAAGGGGACATGTATCCATTTTCAATTTCATCAAGAGTTTCATTACTTTTTTCTACTAACTTCATTGCGTTATTTAAAGTCCAAATTTGTTTTGTAGCTAAATGAACATCAAAAACTTTGTTACCTAACTCAATTTGCTTTTGTTCATCTTTAATTTGATTAATTATATATTCTGCTGCACTGATTGCATTCAAAGAAAGATTGGTAAGCTTACTAGCCTTACCCATAAATTCTTTTCTTATACTAATAATTTCTTTTAATTTTAATCTTTCTTTTCTTTTTTTTAACCAACCTTGATTTGCTGCTTGTTTTCTTAGCGTAGATAAAGAATAATTGAATTCTGTAGCTATATCTTGAAGAGTAGGGTACTCATTTCTCTCTCCTTTTATGTAATAATTACGCGCTTCAGTGTAATCAGGACGTTTTCTTGTCATAAAAACATTAATGCAAATGATTCTTTATAAAGAAAGTTCTAGAAATAATTTATTGTTTAAAAAAATTTAATAACGTGAATAAATTAGTTTTTTAAATTGTTTAAAAGTAAATTTTTAAATTCTTCAACTGCAACTGTAGCAGGTTTATGAATGGCAAAATCAAATTGATCTTGGTTACTTGATGGCTCAAGATTTAATTCCACTGTTGGCTTCCTCATATCTTTAAACATCGAAACAAAACCAGCAGCAGGGTAGACTTGTCCTGAAGTGCCTATAGAAACAAATAAACTACATCGTTGAGCTAAATCGTGAATTTCATCCATTTGCATGGGCATTTCACCAAACCATACAATGTGAGGTCTCATTTGAGAGCCGCATTTAGGGCATTTATGGGTTTCATTTAGGTCTTCTAGCCATTCAAATACATGATTATCATCCATGATACATCTCGCTTTATTTAGCTCACCGTGCATGTGAATTATTGATGATGATCCTCCAATCTCATGTAAATTATCGATATTTTGTGTAACTATATGAATTTTATATGTTTTTTCTAATTCATGAAGAAGAATATGAGCTCTATTTGGCTTAATTCCTGAATTTAATTCTTTTCGACGTTTATTATAAAAATCATAGACAAGAGTAGGGTTTCTATAGAATCCTTCGGGACTAGCAACATCTTCAATCTTATGATTATTCCAAAGACCATCAGAGTCTCTAAATGTTTCAATTCCAGACTCTTTACTTATACCAGCACCGGTTAATACAAAGATCTGGGAATCAGCTGAAATCTGCGGTAATTGTTCCATTTGATACACTATATACAGTATTTTATTACACGTGAAAATCTATATCTAGTTTGTAATATTAGAAATAGATTTAGATAATATATATAAATAATTGATATATAGTTATATTATTTATCACTTGACTATTATTTACGATAACTGTAATTATCGTAATATAATATGGTGAAAATATCATTAAATGAGAACGTAAGTAAATTAAAGGAAAAATCTAAGGCAAAGAATACTCAAGATAAATATAATGGAGATTGGCTTAAATTTATCGATTATTGTAAAAATAAGTACAATTGCAGTCCTTTAGATGTTGATGATTTGGAAAGTGCTTATGCGCTAACTGCAAATTATATGGATTGGCTTCATGAAGATCCAGAAGCAAAAATATTGAAAGGTACAAGCAATATACCAGGAAGAGAAAAATTAAATAATAACCCCTACTCCTCATCTGCTTATAAAGCCTCAACTATACAAAGAATTCTAGCTTCTATAACTTATAAATATAGAGTTAATGGTTTTCAATTTGATAGAAAAAATCCAAATATATCAGAAACTATAAGTGCAATTGTAAGAGATGAAAAAAATAATAAGTCAGGTCAAGCCAAGGAGCTTCTAAAAGCAGATATCGAACAAATAGTTAATAAAATTCCAGATGATAATGATGATTTTAGAAACATAAGAGATAAAGCTTTAATATTAATTGGTTTTTATAGTTTTTGCAGAAGATCAGAATTATTAGGCATGAAATATGAACATTTAAATTTTGAAGATGATGGTGTTCAAGTTTTAATTCCTTTTTCTAAAACTGATCAAAAAGGTGAAGGTAGAATGATATATTTACCTAAAAATAATTCTCCTTTTTGTCCTGTAACTGCTTTAAAAAATTGGTTACAAGTAGCATTAATTGACTCAGGCCCCCTCTTCTACAAAATAAACAAGGCAAATAACATTGAAAAATATATTCTTAATAATAAAAATCAAAAAGTAAGTTTAACAGACACAAGTTTCGTTTTAATATTAAAGAAAAGAGCTAAAGACGCTGGAATAGATAATTGTGATAAAATTTCTGGTCATAGTCTAAGAATAGGCTCAATAACTCAAGCCAGAATGAATGGTGTGCCTACTCATGAAATTATGGCGCAAAGTGGTCATAAAACTACACAAATGATAGATAGGTATACAAAATTAACAAATATAAAAGAAACTAGTGCAGCTAAAAAATTATAACTATTAAATTTAAATATTTTCTTTTTATTATTAATAATATTTAAAAAAAATATATGAAAATTTTTTACTCTTTAATTGTTTTACTATGCTTAAGCTTTTTTAACGTCTCAAATGCTGGAAATTGTGATGTGGAGAATAAAGTCTGTATGTGTGGCATGCAATATTTTGGCTTTGGAGAAATACCTATTGTACGAGATATAAGAATTAACGCAGTAGTTCATGTTTTAGATGGAGATAAATCAAAGTGTAAAAGAATAGTTAATATTTTAAATGATGCAAAAATTAATAGTGAAACTTATAAAACTTTCATAATAAACCATACAGATGAACTTCAAATTACTCCCACACATGATGTTGATATTAGTGACATGCGAATGCAGTGGTTAGTTTCATGTACTACTGGTATAGTTAAAGATCCTAATAATAGACAAAAAATATGTGCAGATATTAAACCTTATACTTTAACTCTCATATCTGAGTTTCAAGATGGAAAGTATTTAGTTGAGGAAATTTTTAATGAAACTCTAAATAATGAAAGTGCTCTAAATAAATTAGAAGAATTTTTTAAATAAAATATAATAATGTAATTTAATAAAAAGCTATAGCAGCAGATATAAGGACTATTATCAGTAACCCTCTTCCACTCATTGTAGCTATTTTCATTAAAGTTTTATTTGGAGGTAAATTATTTTTAGAAGAATTAAAAACGTGAAAATTTACAAAAGCAGATAGGCCTAAAAGAAAACCTGCTGCAATTATTTTGATTGTAAAAGCACTATTAATAATAAAGCCGCCATAAAGATTAATTGATAGTATAATGCCAGATATCCATAAAACAATTAAGGATATTAGACCAATATAGCCAAGTAACTTCATAATCTTCGCTGTAGTTAAATCAGGAATTTGATTTGCTTTAGCATAAACAGATTGAATAACACCACCACCAACTAAAACTCCACCAGAAA
The DNA here is from genome assembly GCA_902602845.1 of uncultured Alphaproteobacteria bacterium. Lineage (GTDB taxonomy): Bacteria > Pseudomonadota > Alphaproteobacteria > HIMB59 > CACPNW01. The sequence continues at coordinate 9,000 of CACKSN010000017.1, forward strand.
AAACTATTGCAAGGTAGTGTATAAACTTAAGTGTTATTATTAATGTCATTAAATTTAAATATTAATTTTTGTATAATTATAGTATTAAAGTTTTAATATGAAAATAAAAAAAGGTGATACTCCAGAACTAAAATTAAAGAAAATGGATGGATCAGATTTTGATCTAATTAATTTTAAAGGAAAAAAAGTATATTTAAAATATATGAGATTTGCTTCTTGTATGTTTTGTAATTTAGAAGTGAATCATTTGAAAAATAAACATAATCAATTTGGTAAAGACTTTGAAATAGTTTTAGTATTTCATTCATCTGTTGAAAATTTAAAAAAACAAATGAAAAAGCATGGCCCTCTTCCATTTACAATTGTAGCGGATCCAGATTATTCTTATTACAAAAAATATGAAATAGAAAGATCAATGGGAAAATTAATGAATGCTTTTATATTCAAATTCCCTAAAGCTTTAGCTGCAATGCTAAAAGGATATATTCCAATAAAACTTGGAGGATATCTTGATATAGCTACTGCTGATTTCTTTCTTGATAAAAATGGAGTTGTAGTAGAAGTAAAATATTCTTTAAAAGATGCTTTTGATGGTTTTGAATTTTCAGAAATTAAAGAATTTTCATTAAGATAAGAAGCTGGGAATAAATCCCAGCTAAAATATAACTAAGCGTATATTGTGTATGAAAGTCGGTAGAGTAAAACAATTGCTATAATAACAAATACATGCCCAACTATCTCATCACCAACATCTTGTTTTGAATCAGGATCAATAATCTTGAACCTTGTTGCCCAACCTAAAATTACCTGATGTGTAGAAACAAGAAAATTTAATACAAAAAATAACCAAGCACCTTCAGGTCCTCTAAAAAGCAAATAAATACCCAATATTAAAATTGGCAACACAAAAGTTCCTACAATTCTTATAATAGGAACTGACTTTTCTCCTAAATCATATCGAGTAACTAATGTATTAGGACTTAATACTGTAAGAAAAGCATAATAACCTAATCCCAACATACTAACTAAATATAAAATTAAATTGAAAGTACCTCCCCAAGATTCAATCATATTTTCTCCTTCTTTAAATTATTAATTTAATAAAATTATAAACAAACTTTATCAGGCAAACCATAAATACTATTTTATTATTGTATAATATTTAAATAAGATTCCGATAGTCAAGTTGAAACATTTTAAAATAATTGAAGGTTAATTAAATTAATTATTAAAATTTAATGATATTAATTTAATCCTCTTGATCTGATTTACTACTAAAATAATCCATTAGAGCTAATAATAAACCAGAAATAATAAAAATTGCGTGAATGTATATCATTAAAAAAATTTCTTCTGATGTTTTCTTGGAAGTATCTACAAATGCCTCAAGTAAACCAATAGAACTAATTGCAATTATTGAAGCAATAACTTTAAGTTTTAAATCTTTAAAACTAACTTTACCTAGAAACTTAGGAGTATCAACTGAATCTTCTGCAACTTCAATTCTTGAAACAAAAGAGCTGTAAGAACTCATAATTAATATTAACACAAGATTAGCAACTAATGCCAAATCAACAATATGCAAGACAAATATTAATAGATCATTAACGGTCATTTCAAAAATATGTGTAATTTCATATAAAAATTCTTGAACTGTCTTAACTCCTATAATGATTAAAGTTAAAACGAGTACAATATAGATTGGTGTTAGTAACCACCTAGAATTGAAAATAAAATTTTCTAAAAAACTCTCTAATTTTTTTAACATTTTTACTGAATATTTTTTAAATAATATTTGTCAATTAATAAAATTATTTTCCCCAATTCATTGAGACTAAATTATAGTCTTTGGCGATAGATATAAGTAAATTTTTAGTATGGTCATCTAAAATTTTTATAGGATGCCTACAATTTGCAGATTTAATTACACCACCCTCTTTCATTATTATTTTTGTTGCTTGAAAACCGCACTGTCTATTTTCAAAATTTATAAGAGGTAAAATTTTATTATATTTTTCACCAGCTTCTTTTTTTTTATTACTAAGAAAATCAATTATAACCGGTCGAATTTTATCTGGTAATAAAGCGGAACTCATTGAACCAGTAATTCCAGCATATAAATCAGCTAATAATGTAATAGACTCTTCACCATCGAATGGAGCATCTAAATTATTTTTACAATTTAATATTAATTGTCTTATTTTGGATGCAGCTTGAGCACTCTCAATTTTGAAACATGTCAAGTTTTCAATTTCATTCAGCATTTTTGTTAAAAAAGGAATGGATAAATCAATACCTGATAATGGTGCATCTTGTATCATAATAGGTATACCTATTTCACTCACTTTAGAAAACTGTTTATAAATTTGATCTTGATTACCCTTTAGTAAAGCGCCATGATAAGGAGGCATCATCATAACTATATTTGCACCCAATGATTTGGCTAATCTTGCTCTTTCATAGACAATATCAGTAGCATAATGAGAAATGGTTACAATTGATTTAATTCTTCCACCTATGTGCTCTAAACATAACTTAGTTAATTTAAATCTTTCATCATCAGTAAGTAAGAATTGTTCTGAAAAATTTGCTAGAATACAAACTCCATCAACTTTTTGATCAATAATACAATCTATAACTCTTTTCATACCATCGTAATCAACACTACCGTCATCATTAAATGGTGTTGGAGCTACTGGCCAAATACCAAAGTATTTAAATTTAGTTGATAAGTCAAAATTCATTTCAATTTCAATATGTTGCTCTTCCTCCTGAAAGATCAAAAACCGCTCCAGTTGAAAATTTTGTTTTACTATCAATTAAATAATTTACTAAATTAACCATATCTGAAATTTGACCCATTTTTTTCATTGGAATTTTATCTATCATATATTTTAACTGGTTTTTGGTAACATCTTTAATCATTGGTGTTTCAATAACAGCTGGGGTAATACAATTAACAGTAATATTATCTTCTGCAAGCTCCTTACCTAAACTTTTTGTAAATGCAATAACACCTGCTTTAGAAGATGAATAATGAGAAGCATTAGGATTACCCTCCTTACCAGCCATAGAGGATATTGTAACGATTCTTCCAAAATTATTTTTTTTCATATACTTTATGACTGACTTACAAATATTAAAAGTGCCATTTAAATTTATTTCAATTACTTTTTTCCAAATATTTTCTTTCATATTTTCAACTGATGAATTTCCGCCCGCAATACCTGCACAATTAACTAGAATGTCAATTCTAGACCATTTTTTAAAAACTTTTAAACATAAGTTTTCACAAGATATAATTTTTGAAACATCGATTTTTAAAATTAAAAAATCTTTTGAATTTGAATCAGATGCAATCTTATTTTTAATAAATTTTAAATTACCAAAATTTTTATCACAAAAAGCAACTTTATAACCATTCTTAAGAAAATTTATAGCTGTACCATAACCCATCCCTTGAGCTGCACCGGTAACTATTGCTACTTTTTTTTTCAATTGGATTTACTTTCTATAATTTTACTATTTACTTCGTCTAACCATTTGTCTTTTAATTTAACACCTAAACCATCACCTTTTAGTGGACTTACATAACCTTGTTCAATCTTTGGAACTTCTTCTAATAACTCATGATACCAACCATAATAAAAACCTCTTGCAGTTTCATATGTGCAAGCATTAGTCATTGCCATTGATAAGTTTACACCAACGGTAAAGTTGACAGGACCATTGCAATCATGAATACTAACTGGAATTTGATGAGCATCTGCTATTGCTCCAGCTTTTAAGCACTCGGTAATTCCTCCAAGCCATATTGGATCAAACATCATGTAATCAATCAATCCTTTTTGTAAAAATGGAAGATAATTACTTGCAGCACCCATAGTTTCTCCTGTAGCAAGAGGTACTTTTACTTCGTTCCTAAATTGAGTAAGTGCTTCAACATTTGGTCTTACAGGATCTTCAACCCAATTAATATCATATTCTTTAAGTGCTTTTGCAATTTTAATAGCATTTGGAACATCCCAATTAGTATGAATATCTGCCATTAGATTAATGTCATTTCCTACAGCTTCTCTAACTTGTCTAAATGGTTTTAATCCAGCATCTAACTCTTTATTTGTTATCCAATGTCCATTACTTCTATCTAAATGTTCATCAAAAGGCCAAATTTTCATTCCCATGACTCCATTTTTTAATAAATCTTTTGCTAATCTACCTGCATCAGTCATGTAAAGTTGAAGATCCTCGTATGGATCATTTTTTGAGTCTGGAATTTGCCAAATGTTTGTAGCAACCCTGCCAGCAATAGGAACTTTTTTAGCGTAATTTGGGCCAGCACAAGTGTTGTAGATTTGGATTTTATCTCTAACACCTCCGCCAAGAAGTTTAACTAATGGTTTACCAGTATCTTTTCCTAGTATATCCCAAAGAGCAACATCTATTGCTGAACGAGCTCTATTTTCTGTACCACTACCACCTGTTCCTAAAAACCCCCTGCATAATTCATGATGCATAGAAATTTTTAATGGATCTTTATCTAAAAGATAAGGTGCCAAAACTTCATGGATATGAGCTTCTACACCTGCTGCACCTAAAAATGTTTCTCCAAGACCAACTATACCTTCATCAGTAATTATATGTAAATAAATCAAATTTGGAAAATCATTTGGCCTAATAGTTTTAACAGAAGAAATTTTCATTTAATTAATTTCACCTAAATATCTTTCATGACCCTCAGCATCTGTTGAAACTCTCCAAATACGGCCACTCTTTTCATTTTTTTCCCAACCTGTTCCAAAATCAGAAATAATTAAATCTGATCCATCAAAAATACAATTGGTAGGAATTGCTTCATCATCTAATTCTATAAAACCATCTATTTTACCATCAGGAGATATAATTGTAATATTGTGACCATAAGTAGTTGCTATAAATAATCTGCCATCTTTTGCTGCAACAAATCCATCAGGAAAATGATTCTCGGGTAGAATACAAATTTCTTGTCTTTGACCATTCACAAGCTTACACATAGCTAAAGGAACCGTTTCAGCCCACCAGATATTATCTTCATTATCAACAGTAATTCCATTATTATATACTGGACCAGTATCCAGAATAGTTTTAACTTCACGATCCTTTGAAAGAGAAATAATTCTTGAATGCTCTACCATTTTTTCAAAATCAAAAGCTTGTCCAGAGTCCGTAAACCACAAGCTACCATCTTTAGCAAAAACCAAATCATTAGGTGCTTTTAAATCACCATCAGATGAAGAAAGACAAATTTCCTCTACATTTCTATCTTTATCAATTTTTTGAATACTCGGTGATACATTTTTTTCTGATCTCCAACCTCCAACGGCTCCACCGTTTTGTGTTGCATAGACGATATCGTTTGCGCCAACTATTGCTGCGTTGGGTGAACCTCCAGTTTTAGCATAAACTTTACCACCCTCGCCCTCAGCAATTGTAATTTGGCTAGCTCCTTGTTCAGAGCATAAAACTGTTCCATCAGATAAAATTGCAGGACCTTCTGGAAATAATAAACCTGTTGCTAAAATATCTTTCATAATATCCTCCTTAAATCAAATTATTTTGGCCATGTTATTAATGTTCTTAATCCAATACCTTTCTCTAAATCATCAAAAGCTAGTTCTAATTCGTCAAGCGGTCTTCTTTTAGATATAAATATATCCAGTGGTAAACGACCTGCGGAATATAATTTTGCTAAATTTGAAAGATCTAAAGCGGGTCTTACCTCACCTGTAAGACATCCACACAGTCTTTTACCAGTTGCGACTAGTTCTAAATGAGGAACTTTTAATTCATACGTTGACTCTGCAGCGCCTACATAAACACATATACCGTGTCTTCTTAAAAGACTCATACATTTTTCAATTACTGGTACTGCTCCTGATGCCTCTATAATAACATCAAATCCTCCATTAAAATCTGTAATTTTAATATTATTAAATTCTTCGGCTGTCATCACTTGATCACATCCAACTTCTTTTCCTAGTTCAAGTCTTTCTTTATTAGTGTCGACTCCGATAATTGGGTAAGCACCTCTTAATTTTGCAGCCATAACTGCACTTAATCCTACACCCCCAAGACCTAGAACTAAGGTTGATTGACTAACTTGAACTTGAGCTGTGTTAACAATTGCACCATAACCACTAACAACTGCACAACCAAGTAAAGAGGCGATTTCAAATGGAACATCTTTAGGGATTTTTGCAACAGCAGTAGATGGAACAACAGCATAATCTGAATAAAATCCAGTATTGAAACCTATCGCTACACCGTTTCCATCTTTATCAGTTAAAGGAGTTCTTCCATCTGGTAGAATACCCCAACCTCTTTTTTCTTCTCTTTCACAATAAGCTCCCTCTTGATTCATACATCTTCCACATTGACCACAAGGAGCTATTGGAGCCATCACCACATGATCGCCTTTATTAACATTACTAACACCAGGACCTACATCAATAACAATACCTGATCCCTCATGTCCAAGTACAGAAGGAATTGGCTGATGATCCAAAATACCTTTAGCTAATGAATAATCTGTGTGACATACACCACAAGATTTAAGTTGAATTCTAACTTCTCCTGCTCTTGGAGCATCAATAGTTAATTCTTCAAAACTTAGTGGTTTTTTTGCCTCTCTTAAGACCGCAGCATTAGTTATCATTTCATTCATGACCTTATCTCTCCTCTTCTTCTTTTTGAATATTCATCAAATCCAACAGCGCCAATTAAAACAAGACCAGCTACTAAACCTTGATAGTAAACTGGGACACCTGTCAGAATAAGTAAATTATTTATAATAGCCATTAGCACTACACCAAGAAATGCACCTATTATAGAACCTTGACCTCCAGATAGACTACATCCTCCAATAACCGCTGCAGCAATGATTCTTAACTCAGCTCCATTTCCAGCTAAAGGAAATGCAGCATTCAATCTTGCTGTAGATACCACACCCGCAATTCCAGCTGCGCAACCACATAGAGCGTATAAAATAAATTGTATTCTTTTAACTCTTAAACCTGACAACTCTGCAGCTTGAGGATTACTTCCAACAAAAAAAGGCAATCTTCCCATTTTCATTGTTCTTAATACAAATTCTGCAAGAATAACAAATAGAATGAATATCCAAATCGGATTAGGTATGCCAAAAATTTTACCCTGCCCTATTAATTGGAATGCTTTTGGAAATGAACTCATTGCTCTATCTCCAGATATTATTAAAACTAAACTTCTTACAATGGTCAACATTCCTAAAGTTGCAATTAATGGATTTACGTAAAATCTTGTTACCATTAGTCCATTTGCAACACCTACCATAGTTCCACAAGAAATAGCCACTATGCATGCAAGAGGCCAAGGCATTCCAAAATTAGCCATACAAATTGCACAAACCATTCCAGAAAAAGCAAGATTTGCACCTACAGATAAATCAAAACCTCCACTAATTAACAGCATGCACATTGCGATTACGATTATAGCGTCTAAAGATAAACCTAGAAACACAGCACTAAAGTTAGCGCTTAATAAAAAATATGGTGAAATAAATGAACCTAATATTGCAACAATAATTATAAAAATAAACAATGGAATTTCTCTAATTTTTAAAAGTTTTTTTATATTTTCATTCATAAATTACTTCTCCACTTAGTTAATCATATCTCCTGTATAACCTGATGCATACTTTAATATTAATTCTTCCGAAAAATCTTTTTTTAAAATTTCACCATTAATTTTTCCTGATTGCATTACTATTGTTCTGTCACACATGCCTATTATTTCAGGTAATTCTGATGAAATTAACATAATTGATGTTCCTTCTCTAGCAAGCTTTCTTAAAATTTTATAAACTTCTTGTTTTGCACCAACATCAACGCCTCTTGTTGGCTCATCTATTATTAATAGTTTTGGGTTTTTTGGCAGCCATTTACCCAAAGCTATTTTTTGCTGATTGCCTCCACTTAATTTTAAAACAAATGTTTCATCACTATTTGTTTTTATATTAAGTTGATTGATACTAGATTTAGTTAAATCACTAATTTTATTATTATTTAGAACACCATTATTACTTACTAATTGTAAATTAGGTGATATTAAATTATTTCTAACTGTCATTTCTGTAAATAAACCTTTTTCTCTTCTTTCTTCACTTACATATACTATTCCAGATTCAATTGCCTCAGTTGGGTTGGAGATTTTTAATTCTTCTCCATCTAAAATAACTTTACCACTTTCTGCTTTATAATAACCAAACAAGGTTAGAGCTAATTCAGTTCTACCTGCACCTATAAGACCAGAGAAGCCAACAATTTCTCCTTTTTTTATATTAAAATTAATATCATTAAAAAATTCAGAATTTTTTAAATTCTCAACCTCTAATAAAATTTCATTTGAATTTATCTCTCTTACTTCATCTTCAAAAATATCTTTTAGTTCCCTACCAACCATTAATTTAATCATTTCTGAAGGGTTTATGTTATCTGTTTCTTTTGTTGCCATTAATTTCCCATCTTTTAAAACTGAAACATAATCGGAAATTTTTCCAATTTCTTCAAGTCTGTGAGAGATATAAGCAATAGCAATATTATTTTTTTTTAGATCATTAATAATTGAAAATAAAATTTCTGTCTCACTTGGTGTAAGAACTGCAGTAGGTTCATCAAAAATAATTATATTTGAATTAAGAGAAAGAGCTTTAATAATTTCTACAATTTGTCTTTGTCCAACAGATAAAGTGCTAACAATATCATTAGAATTTATTTCTGGATGACCAAATTTATTTAGCAAATCATCTGTAAGTTCTTTCATTTTTTTAAAATCAACGGAATTAAGTAAACCTTTAGTTGGTAAATCATTTGCAAAAACATTTTCTGCCACTGTTAAAGATGGAAATAAATCAGCCTCCTGATGCACAATTGATATTCCATGGTTTTGAGCCTCACGTGGTGAATTAAATTCAACTTTACTTCCATTAAGTAAAATTTCTCCTTCATCTGGTTTTTGAATACCAGCTATTATTTTCATTAATGTGCTTTTGCCTGCACCATTTTCACCAACAAGTGCATGAACTTGATTTGATTTTAAAAAAAAATCAACATCATCAAGAGCTTGAACACCAGGAAATTTTTTTGAAATATTATTTAAATTTATTTCAATATTAGAACCGGCACTAAAAAGTGCCGGTTTTTTTTTAGCTAAAGAGCTCATTAACTCCTATAAAGCTTAGCAGTATTTTTATCGATTAAGTTACAACCAGTATCACAATTTGTTGGGAATGGGTTTAATCCTCCATCTAAAAATCCTTGTATTACTGGAGTAGGATTAGCCATTGCATACATCATTTGCATCCATAAATATCCTTGCATATATATCTGCTGACCAACAGTATAATCAACTGTTCCATCTTCAACTGCATCCAGAATTGGTGCTAGTGTGTCCGCAATAACTGCTTTAACTTTACCAACCTTGCCAGTTTCTTTTAAGGCAGCCGCAACTCCAGAACCAGTTGCGTTTATACAAACAATCGCATCCAAATCAGGATTTGCTAGAAGAATTGCTGAAGTAGATGCAGCAGTCTCAGAGTCATCACCTTTGTTATCCCCTGTTGCTATAATTTTAATATCAGTTCCTTCTAAACCTTTTTCTAGGCCTGCAATTCTATCATTTAAGTTATCTTGAGCGGGTACAGTTGAAACTGCAATTTTACCACTATTGCCAAGTAAATCCTTAACGCCCTTAGCCATAACCAAACCAACGTTTTCTTCATTACTACCAATGTAACCAAGTGCTGGAGAACCAGCTCCTGTACTTGTAATATGCATTACGTTAATTCCTGAATCAAGAGCTTTTTGAATAGCAGGAAATGCAGCATCAGTAGAATGAACATGACCGATACCTGCAGGTTTTTTAATTAAAATTTGCTCCATTGTTTGAACCTGTCCTTCAACATCAAACCCAGCCGGTCCAACATAAGAGAATTTTACTCCTAAGTCTTCTGCTGCATCTTGAGCACCATTTTTTAAATCATTCCAAAATGGATGTGTTGCAACAATTGAAACAATAACATACTCCTGATCTTTATTATCTTTTAATCTTGAACCATGAGCTTGTACATTATTTGCAAACAATACAGGGGCCATTGCACCTAATGCTACACCTCCCTGTAAAAATTTTCTTCTAGAATTTTTTTGATCTAGAGTTCTTTTCTTTGACATTTAAACCTCCCAATTTAAATAAATATTTATATCTTCAATCATTTAAAAATGTTTGTAAACTTAGATATTTCCTGAATTGTGGATAAATTGTCAGACAATTAGACTTTTAATTTATTATATGTTAAATTAAAAAATGCTTGAAATTCAACATAAACATGTAGAATCTTATAATAATAAGGGTTTTGTTGTATCAGATACATATCTATCACATGATTTACAAAACAAAATATTGCATGCTTATGATGAATTTATTGAAAATAATAAAAATCTTACTTTAGAAGAAATGTCATCACCACATTTAAATGAGGGTGTCGGTGCAAAACATAATAAATCTAAAGAATTATCAAGAGAATTTTTGGAAATAGGTAAAAGTGAGGAAATAGTATCCCAAGTAAAAAAAATATTAGGAGATGATGTAATACTGTGGGGAATGCACTGTATGCACAAAGAGGCTAAAACTGGCAAAAAAATACCTTGGCATCAAGATGGCACCTATTGGCCAATTGAACCAAAAGCAACATGTTCAGTTTGGATTGCAATAACAGATGTTGATGAAAAAAATGGGTGTATGAAATTTATTCCAAAATCTCACAAACTTGGTGTCTTACCACATTTACAAGAGGATAAAGTTAAAGATGATGGTGAATTGAAAGGTTCATTAGATTTAAAAATAGATGAAAGTTCTTTTGATGAAAATGAAGCAGTCAATTGTATAATAAATAAAGGACAAGTGTCATTTCATGATACTTATTTATTACATAGTTCAGATGCTAACTTTTCAGATGGTGCAAGAAAAGCTATAGTTCTTAGATACATGCCATCATCAAGCCTATTTGATAGATCTATTCCAAATAGAACAAGCGCTAATGGATTTAAATATGACTTTAGTGAAAGACCAATATTTTTAGTTTCCGGAGAAG
>CACKSN010000018.1 GCA_902602845.1 uncultured Alphaproteobacteria bacterium
CTTTTTTTCCAGGAATAAGAGCTGTACAAATTACTATATCTTGTTTTGAAACTGTTTCTGCTATCAATTGAGCTTGTTTTTTCTTGTAATCTTCACTCATTTCCTTTGCATAACCACCTGCAGTTTCAGCATTTTGAGCTTCATCATCTTCAACCAATAAAAGAATAAAAAAAATTTTAATGTTTAGAATGAAAATTTTAAATGATGATATTAAGTTTTACAAAAAAACTTTTAACCATTTATTGTTGCCTCAAAACGCAAATATAATGAAAAAAAGTTTATATAATGCCGTCGATGAAATGTGGTATCTTGCTGGTGATAATTCTACTGATTTTAATTTTTATACTAAAAGAGCTATTCTATCTGGAATATATGTAAACGCACTCTTTGTATTATTTAATAAAGATTTTAAACAAGTTGAAATAAATATTGATAAAAATTTAAAAAAAATATCAAAAATACCAAAATTTAAAGAGAGGTTCTCTTTTATCAAAGATAATATACCAGTTATACTTAAGGGTTTGTTAAGTTAAGCTATTATATCAGGTTCTAATTTATTTTTAATATCAATTATCTTATCTTTTAGTATTAATTTCCTTTTTTTAAGTCTTTGGATTTGTAAAAAATCAACAGTATTTTTTTCTTGAAGCTGTATTAAAATTTCATCTAGATCTCTATGTTCCTGCTCGAAATTTTTTAAAACCTCTATTAATTTATTAGTATCGTCCATGAAAAAAATTAATTAATTATATAATATTAGTATATAAACACCATGTGATAAAAAAAATAGCAATTTTAACAAGTGGTGGTGACTGCGCTGGTTTAAATGCAGTAATAAGAGCAGTAACACTAAGGGCACATAATAAATACAATTGGGATGTTTATGGTATTAAAGATGGAACATTGGGATTATTAAAAGATCCTCTAGATATTCTTAAGTTGGAACCCAATAACTTTGAAGGAAATTTAATGAGAATGGGAGGAACTTTTTTAGGTTCTAACAATAAAGGTAATCCATTTAAGAAATATATTAGAAATGGAAAAAAAGTAGACTCAACAGAAATTATAATTGAGGGATTTAAAAAAATTGGTATCGACGCACTAATAGGAATAGGCGGAGATGGTAGTTTAAAAATACTACAAAGTCTTACAAAAAAAGGAAATATTAATTTTGTAGGTATACCTAAAACAATTGATAATGATGTAAAAAATAATGAATTATCTATCGGGTACGATACAGCTGTAGATGTAGCGACAAATGCTCTTGATATGTTACAGCCAACAGCAGCTAGTCATAGAAGAGCGATGATTCTTGAGGTTATGGGAAGAGATGCTGGACACATAGCTTTAAATGCAGGCATTGCTGGAGGAGCAGATATTATTTTAATACCTGAAATTCCTTATTCAATAAAATCAATTGCAAATCATATAGAAAATTTAAGATCTGCAGGTAGAAATCATGCTCTTATAGTTGTCGCTGAGGCAGTAAAAAAAGAAAATGGTAAAAAAGCTACTGTAAAATATGTAGATGGAGAAGTCAGGCTTGGCGGTATTGGAAATTATCTTGGTGATGAAATTTATAAAATTACAAATTCTGAAACTAGAGTTACCGTTTTAGGACACGTTCAAAGAGGAGCACAACCTACACATAGAGATAGACTGATTGCTAGTGCTTTTGGTGTTTATGCTGTCGATTTAATAGCAAAGAAAAAATTTAATAGAGTTGTGGTATGGAAGGACAGAGGGGTACAAGATCTCCCCCTAAATCAAATTGCAGGATATTCTAAAACAATTCAAAAAAATGATCCTTTGATAAAAGTTGCAAAAGGACTTGGTATTTATATTGGTGAATTAAGTTAAAATTTTCCTATTTTATTCCAAATATAAAAATATATTTTGTAAGGTAATATCCTTGTAAATTTAAAAAAATATACAATCAAATAGGGAAAAATTATTTCAAACTCTTTACCTTTAGTTAATCTATCAAATATTTTTTTTCCTGCATATTCAGCACTTTTTAAAAAAGGCATTTTGAAGCTATTTTTTTTGGTTGCTTCGGTATCAATAAAACCTGGACATATAACTCTAACATTAATGTTCAACTTTTTGAAATCAAAATACAAGCTCTCACTCAAGCTTAATTGTGCAGCCTTAGAAATACCATATGCCCCAGCTGTTGGCCAACCTCTATATCCCAATGGTGAAGAAATAATAGCTATAGTATTATTTCTATTTTTCATAACATCTTTTAATTTGTTAACACAATACAAAGTACCTTTAATATTTACATCTACTAGTAATTCATAGTTTGCAATATCAAATATTTGATTCTTGTTTGGACTATAAGCTGATGCATTTAATAATGCTATATCAATTTTACCAATATTTTTTTCTATAGAATTAATCGTTTCCTCAACATTATTTTTTGAAGAAATATCACACACAATAGCATGAACTAAATTTTTATTATTATTTAGTTCTAATTTTTTTTTTGCAAATTCAAGTTTAATTTTATTACTTGAAGAAATCACAACTTGCCAATTATTAGTTAAAAATTCTTTTGCGGTAGCAAAACCAATACCTGAAGATCCACCTGTAATCCAAATAGTTTTCAATCAGTTACTCCAATCGTTTCGAACAATTGTTATAATATTTTTTTTATCATTTGGATTTTTGAATTCCATTTTCATTAGCTCATCTTCAAAATACCAAAGTGTATATTCTGGAAATGGACCTTTATCTTTTGGATGTTTTGATGCATTAAAAAGATATTTTTTTGCTAAGATTTCATCATCATTGATTTGGATTTTTTCATTTTCAAGCTGCTCTACTTCTATAGTCCTTACTATTCCTTTTTGGGTATCAAATACTTCATTTTTGTTTAACATTTTTATATTCCAATAATTTAAAGGAAATATATTTTTATCTAATTTTAATTCTCCATCCATACCGCTGGCAATGAAAAAATTATCAATATCATTACCTATAATTATATATTCTCTATCGTCTTCGAAGTCTGTAAATCCATTTATTGATACAAACTCATCATCTACCCATATTTCTTTTGTTTCTTGAAAAAATTTATATGCAGGAAAAAATAAAATTTTAACATCAATTTCAAGTACTGAATGTAAAACAATATTATCTTCATTTTCTATAAATTTTGAGATTAAACTTCCTATGACTTTATTTTTTCTGATAACATCAAAACTTACTTCTTTATCCTCGGGTATTGGAAAAGGTAGACAAAAAGCATTAAAGGAAAAGAAACATAAAAAAATTACAAAAAAATATTTCACGATTTTATTCTTAAAGAAGATCTCCCACCATCTATATGAAATATTTGACCAGTAATCCAATTATTTTTACTACTCAATAAAAAACTCCCAATATCTGAGAAATCTTCTCCAGATCCAATTTTAGGCAAAGGATGCATATTTTCAATTGCTTTCTTAATGTTGTCATTACTAATCAACTTTTGTGTCATTTTTGCGTCAGTTAAACTTGGAGCTATACAATTTACTTTTATTTTTGGTGCAAATTCAGCGGCTAAACTTAAAGTAAGACCTTCGATTGCACCTTTTGCGGTGGATACTACTGTATGATTAGTAAAACCCTGTTTCACAGCAATAGTTGAATAAAGTAAAATACTACCAGTATTTTTAGCTAGAGTATCTTGATTAAACTTAATTGCATTTATCGCACTAAGTGTATTAATTTTAAAAGATTCTATAAAATCTTCATCTTTAGTCATTTTAAGTGGTTTTAAATTTATAGATCCAACACAATATGCAATCCCACATAATTCATCTTTATATTCTTCAGAAATAGTTTTGATTTTATCAATATCTAAAACATCACAAACTATATATTTACAACCAATCTCTTCAGATAGTTGTTTTAATTCTGTTGCATTTCTAGAAATAATTATTGGATCATAATTATTACTTTTCAATTTTTTTGATAACGCTTTTCCAATAGAGCCCGTTCCCCCAAAGACAAATATATTTTTGTTAGACATTTTTAACCTTTCTAATTTTAATTTGATGATAACTGATTAATAAAGTTGATAACAACAAAATTGAGTTTGTTTGATGTAAACTTGCGACTGGTAAGTAGACATTACTTAACAGAGTAATAATTCCTAAAATTACTTGTAATGTTAGAAAGAATAGAACCAAATACACAAGAGTGCTAGAAACATTTTTATTGTCAAATTTTATAAATTTTAAACACACAAACAGGATATAAAAAAAAACAAATATTGATAACCAGCGGTGGTTAAAATTTATTGCAACTGTATTTTCAAAAATATTGTAAAAACCTAAACCATCAATTACGTAATCATCAGGTATAATTTTGCCATTCATAAGTGGAAAAGTATTAAACGATTGTCCCGAATTCGTTCCTGCCATAAATCCACCTGTTGCAATCGTAATAAATATTAATATTACGCCAATAAAAATATAAAAATCAATCGTCATAGGTTTAGACAAAAAACTAATTGTAGAAGAATACTTATAATCCATTGATATCCATAAAAGTATGGAAAAAATTATAAGAGCATTTAAAAGATGAAAAGTAAGCCTGTAAGGGCTAACATAAGGATTTTCTGTCAAACCACTTTTTACCATCCACCATCCAACAATTGCTTGAAATAAACCAAATAAAAAAACAATGCTAAGCCTAATATACAAAGAAGATTGAATTTGTTTTTTTAATGTAAAGTAAATTAACGGTATTAAAAAAACAATACCAATAGTTCTTGCAAATATTCTATGAAACCACTCCCACCAAAAAATATATTTAAACTCATCTAAGGTCATATTTTTATTAACTATTTTGTATTCTGGAGTTTGTTTATACATTTCAAATACTACAAACCAACTTTCCAAACTCAATGGAGGAATTACTCCTAAAATTGGACGCCAGTCTGTCATGGAAAGGCCAGAGTCGGTTAGTCTAGTCAAACCTCCTATAATTATGATTAAGAAAACCATTGCAGTTATTGTTAATAGCCATATATAAACTGCTGGATTGTAAAATATTGAAGAATTAGTGTAATTCATTAAGAATATATATAATCCCTAGAAATAATAAAAAAAGTTGTTATTTTTCTCATATGATAGAAAAAACTGATGTAGTAATTATAGGTACAGGTCCAGTAGGCTTATTTGCTGTGTTTGAATTAGGTCTTTTAAATATAAAATGTCAACTTGTTGATAATTTGGATAAAGTTGGAGGGCAGTGCGCTGAATTGTACCCAGAAAAACCTATCTATGATATTCCCTCTAGACCTGTTGTAACAGGACAGGAATTAACCGATGAATTAATTAAACAGATAAACCCGTTTAAACCTAAATTTCATCTCAATCAACAAGTTGAGAAAATTACTAAAACAGAATCTGGTTGGATTGTAGAAACTAATATTGGCACAAAAGTAGAGGCAAAATGTATAGTAATTGCCGCAGGAGCAGGGAGTTTTGTGCCTAGAAAACCTCCAATTGAGAATATTGATAATTTCGAGAACAAAAATGTTTTTTATGCAATTCGAAACAAATCAATATTTAAGGAAAAAAAAATCTTAATTGCAGGAGGAGGAGATTCCGCCTTGGATTGGACAAATGAATTATCTAAAGACTCTAAAGTAACCTTGATTCATAGAAGGAAAGAATTTAGAGCAGCACCTGACTCCGTTTCAAAAATGCAAGAATTAGAAAAAAAAGGAAAAATTAAATTTTTAAAAGGCCAAATTAAAAAGATCTCAAGGGTTCAAGATAACAAAATAATGCTAGAATACGAAAATGATGAAGAAAAATTAAATATTGAAGTAGATTATCTTCTACCTTTTTTTGGTTTAAAAATGGAATTAGGTCCAATTGCAGAATGGGGGTTAAATTTACACCAGAACCTAATTAAAGTGGACACTGAGAAATTTGAAACTTCAACTCCCTCAATCTTTGCGATTGGTGACATAAATTGGTATCCAGGAAAACTAAAGCTTATTTTATCAGGATTTCATGAATCTGCATTAATGGCTCAAGAAGTATTCAAATATTGCTTTCCTGATAAGAAAAACATTTTTAGATACACAACATCCTCTAAAGAACTTCATAAGAAACTTGGCGTTTAATGCCGAAGTTAATAATTACAGATAGATCAGGCAAAAAGTCTGAAATAGAATTTGATAGTAATTTTACATTAATGGAAACTCTTAGAGATAATGGTTATGATATAGAAGCTTCATGTGGTGGATGCTGTGCTTGCGCAACATGCCATGTTTATATTGACGATAAATGGTCAAATAAGCTGAAAAATATGGATGATGATGAAGAATCTATGCTCGATCAAGCTTTTGATGTTAAAAATAATTCCAGATTATCCTGTCAAATTAACCTTTCTGAAGAGCTCGACGGTTTAGAGTTAGAAATTGCTCCAGAATAGTATTGACAATTAATTATAATTTGTATACAAACAGTTTGTATAAAAACTATGGCAGACACTTCTCTTAATGAGAATAGATTAGCATTGTTAATCTGGCAAACATCAAACTTATGGCAATCTAAAGTAAGACATAAACTTAAAGAGAGCAAAATAACATTAAACGAATATCTTATTCTTGAAACAATTTATTTTTTACAACAAAAAAACATAAATATTACTCAACAGGATATATGTAAAAATGCATCTATTGATAGATCCGTTGTTAGTTTACGTGTTTCTAAGTTAGAACAAAAGAAGTTAATATCAAAACAACAACCACAAGATAAAAGATCTGATAGTTTAATTCTAACTGCAGAAGGAAATGATTTAATTTATAATATTACTGATAATATTGTAGATTTAGAAGACGAATTATTTAATAAATTAGGATCTGAAATTTTTAATTTCACAAATTCATTAAAGTTGTTATTGGGTAAAAAAATTAGAATTAGAGCAAAATTAAATGATTGATCAAGAATTAGTACAATCCTTAAAAGCTTGGCCTTTTAAAGAAGCATTACAAATTATAAAAAAAAATGGTGGTTTACAAAACTTTAAAATTCCTTCTAAGGGATATGTATTACTAGAAACTGGTTATGGCCCTTCTGGTCTACCTCATATTGGAACATTTGGTGAAGTTGTAAGAACATCAATGGTAAGAAATGCATTTGGCTCTATGATTGATTGTCCAACAAAACTAATCACATTTTCTGATGATTTGGATGGATTAAGGAAAGTTCCTGAAAATGTTCCAAATAAAGAAATGTTAGAAAAATTTATTGGTAAGCCACTTACTTCCATACCAGATCCATTTGGTAAATTTGAAAGTTTTGGACATCATAATAATGCAAAACTTAGAAGTTTTTTAGATGAATTTAATTTTGATTATGAGTTTGTTAGTTCAACAGAGAAATATCAAAATGGAGATTTTAATCAAACAATATTAAGTATATTTGAAAATTATTCAAAAATATTAGATATTATTTTACCAACCTTAAGAGCAGAGAGAAAAGAAACGTATAGTCCATTTCTTCCAATTAGTGAAAATTCAGGTCAAGTACTTCAGGTAAAAATTGAAGAATATAAAATGGACTCAAAAACAATTATTTATAAAGATCCATCTTCAGACAAGTTAGTTGAAACAGAAGTAATTAATGGAAAATGTAAATTACAGTGGAAAGTTGATTGGGCAATGAGATGGATGTCTTTCGATGTTGACTACGAAATGTGTGGCAAAGATCTTACGGAAAGTGTTGATTTAGGATCAAAGATTTGTAGAGCATTAAATAAAAAACCGCCCACTAATTTAATCTATGAAATGTTTTTAGATGAAAAAGGTGAAAAAATTTCTAAGTCAGTCGGAAATGGAATTAGTGTAGATGAGTGGCTTCGTTATGCTTCTCCTGAGAGTCTTGCACTCTATATGTTTCAAAAACCTAAATCAGCAAAGAAACTTCACTTTGATGTAATTCCTAAAACTGTAGATGATTATCTCTCTCATTATAATTCATACTCAAGTTTAGATAAAAATAAACAATATGATAATCCAATCTGGCACATTCATTCAGGAAAACCTAAAGAATTTAAATCAGAAATAAATTTCAATACCCTTACTAACTTAGTAAATGTTTCTAATTCTAAGGACAAAAAAGTAATATGGTCTTTTATAAATAAATATGACGACAAAATTAATGCCAGTAATAATCCTGAATTTGATCGTCTTATAGACTTTGCATTAAATTACTATGAAGACTTTATTTTACCTAAAAAGAAATTTTTAGAGATTGATAGCAGCAACAAAGAAGTATTTATTGATATAATTGATGTTTTGGAAAACGAAGTTACTGAAAATAGTTCATCTGAAGACATTCAAACATTATTATATGAAGTAGGAAAAAAACATAAATTTGAAAACTTAAAAGATTTTTTTAAACTTGTATATCAAGTTATTCTTGGACAGGATCAGGGCCCAAGACTTGGATCATTTTTTAAATTATTTGGTATAAGAGAAACTATTGATTATATAAAAAAATTAATAGATAATTAAAATATTGTATAACTATTCTTTAAAATTTATAAAATCTCTACCTCCTGAACTGGCACATAGTCTCACAATCAAGGCTATGAAGTATTTAAGTTTTGGATACAAAAAAAATTTTGAACATTCAGCTTTATCACAACATATCTTAGGATTAGATTTCCCAAACCCAGTTGGGTTGGCAGCTGGTTTTGATAAAAATGCTGAAGTAATGCAATCAATGTTTTCTCTTGGTTTTGGATTTGTTGAAATAGGAACAGTTACGCCAGAACCACAAAAAGGAAATATAAAACCTAGAATTTTTAGATTAAAAGAAGATGAAGCAATTGTAAATAGTCTTGGTTTTAATAACAAAGGAGCGCAAAAAGTAAAAAAAAATCTTTTAAAAATTAGAAATACTTACATTAATAATAAAATTATAGGTGTTAATATAGGAAAAAATAAAAGTACGAAAAATGCAGTAGATGATTACCTGTATAATATTGAGTATCTAGGAAGCCTTGCAAGTTATATAACAATTAATATTTCCTCTCCAAATACTGAAGGATTAAGAGATTTACAATTACGAGGTAATATTGATAATTTTTTAAAAAAAATTCTAGATAAAAGAGATCAAATAAAAGATATTAATAAAAAGCCAATATTAATCAAAATTTCACCAGACTTAGATGAAAATCAATTAAGAGATATTGCTTTAATATCACTTGCCAATAATATTGATGGTTTGATTTTAACTAACACCACTACTGAGAGGTTAAATACATTAATATCTAATAATAAAAAAAGAAAAGGTGGTCTAAGTGGAAAACCTCTTTTTGAAACTTCAAATACAATTTTAAAAAAAATGTATAGTCTAACAAATGGTCAAATTCCATTAATTGGTGTAGGGGGCATATCAAGTGCTAGTGATTGTTACGAAAAAATTAAAGCGGGAGCATCACTAGTCCAGCTTTATACCGCCTTAACTTATGCAGGACCTTCCTTAATTTACAATATTAAAAACGAACTTATTGATTTAATAAAAACAGATGGTTACAAAAATATATCGGATATTATTGGTAAATCAGTTTAAAAATGCAAATTCTAACTTCTATAAAAGAGATAATTGATTCTTACGATAATTTTATAATTGATCAGTGGGGCGTTATGCATGATGGTTTTGTTGGTTTTGATCATGCTATGAGCGCAATAAGTTATTTACATAAAAAAAATAAAAATCTTTTTATTATTTCTAATTCCTCCAAGCGAGAAAAGTCATCAATAGAAAAGTTACCAAAGCTAGGATTTAAACAAGATGTATTTATTAAAATTCTTACTAGTGGAGAAATGATTTGGAATACTCTAAATAAAAAATATGCAAATTATCAAATTAAAAAAAAATGTTTTCATATTTATGACGATTCTAAAGAAGACGGTATTAATTTTAGAAATGGTTTAAATCTTGAATTTACTACAAATATAGATGATGCTGATCTTATTTTAGCTTGCACACCATTTACAAACATGCAACCAATAGATTATGTGCCAATATTAGATAGAGCATTAGATAAAAAAATAATAATGTATTGTGCAAATCCTGATTTTGAAACTATTGAATACCAAAATGACAAAAATATTTTTTGTATGGGTGCTATAGCTGAAATTTATAAAAAAATGGGTGGTAAAATTATTATTAAAGGCAAACCAGAAATAGATATTTATATTGAGACAACTAAGCAAATTAATCTTAATAAAAACAGGACTTTAGCTATTGGAGACTCGCTTTTTCACGACATAAAAGGAGCTAATAATTTTGAAATTGATAGTATTTTAGTTCAATCGGGCATTCATAAGGACATTCGTAATATTAATAAAATAATGAAAAATCATTTAATATTGCCGACATATTTAATTAATAAATTTACCATTTAAGAGTACTTGACAAAGTTTTTTTTATAATTACATGCACTCAAATATGTCTATGAGATGTGAATTAACTGGAAAATCATTTCAAACTGGAAATAATGTAAGTCACGCAAAGAATAGAACAAAGAGAAGGTTCAAACCAAATTTGCAAAACATTTCTTTTACTAGTGAAATTTTAGGACAAAAATTCCAATTAAAAGTTGCTGTTAGTACTATTAGAACAGTTGAAAAAAAAGGTGGACTTGACGAATTTTTAATTAATACCCCTAATTCCAAATTACCACTTAAAGCAAAAAAACTAAAAAAAATAATTACATTAAAATCTAATTAAGTTTTATAAATGGGTTTTTTCTTTGATCTAACTAACAATCTTAATTCTTTAAGTACTGAGCTAATGTGGATAATAATGTTAGTATTTTGTTTTGCATCTATTTTAATTTTCCTAAGATTATTTGGATATGTAGGGATCTTTATTTATTCAGCTTTGGCCGTAATTGCAGCAAATATACAAGTTTTAAAAACTGTAGATTTTTTTTATTCACCTGAACCAGTTGCTCTAGGTACAATTTTGTTTGCTTCAACTTTTTTATGTACTGATATTTTATCCGAATATTTTGGAAAAGAAAAAGCTAGAATGAATATACTAATAGGTTTCTGTGCTTTTTTATTTATGACACTTCTCATGGTGATTACAATTGGTTTTAAACCCTCATCAGAAGATTGGGTTCAAGACAGTTTAACTAATGTATTTACTCCAATGACTAGATTTTTTATTGCTAGTATGATTGCGTATCTTGTTAGTCAATATTTTGATGTTTGGCTTTTCAACTATATACGAGGAATAACTTCACAAAAGTATTTATGGTTACGGAATAATTTATCTACAATTTTATCATCTTTTGTTGATAATACTGTATTTAGCATTTTTGCATGGATATTATTAAATCCAGACCCTTTAAGTCTATATAAAGTGATAACAATATATATTTTAGGTACCTATGTTATAAGAATTATTATAGCTTTCTTAGATACTCCATTTATTTATGTTGCTAAGTTTTTTATAAAAAAAACAAATGAGCCAATTTAGCTGGAAAATAAAAAAAAAACTTAAAAATAATAATGCAAGAATAGGAATAATATCAACACCACATGGCGATATAGAAACACCAGCATTTATATTTTGTGCTACTAAGGCTGCTTTAAAGTCCTTTACAACAAGAGATGCTAAAGAAAATAAAACTCAAATAATATTATCAAATACATATCATTTAATGCTTCAACCTGGTAGTCAGATAATTGCAAAACATGGAGGTCTGCATAAATTTATTGGTTGGAATGGCCCTATGCTAACTGACAGTGGTGGTTTTCAAATATTTTCATTAGGTCATGGATCCGTTGCTGATGAAATAAAAGGTAGAAAATCAAATTCAAATATAAAAAAAACTTTATTAAGTATTTCAGAAGAGGGAGCTATTTTTAAATCATATATTGATGGCGCTAATCTTTTATTATCTCCAGAAAAATCAATCCAAATACAGAGGGATCTCGGGGCAGATTTTATTGTTGTTTTTGATGAATGCACACCCTTTAACGTTGATAAAGATTATACTTATAACTCCATGCAAAGAAGTCATAGATGGTCACAAAGATCAATAAATGCATTTAATTCAAACCTTAATTATAAAGCAAAGGAAGGATCTTCTGGTACTCAAGAGATATATGGAATTATACAAGGTGGAATTTACAAAGATATGAGAGAAGAGAGTATAGAATTTAATCAAAATAATATTAATACATTTGGAGTAGCAATTGGAGGTAGTTTGGGATCTAGTAAAGCAGAAATGCAAGAAATAGTTAATTTCACTGCTTCAAAATTAAATAATATTCGACCAGTACATTTATTAGGAATAGGTGACCCAATAGATATCTGGACATTTGTTGAGCAAGGTATTGATACATTTGATTGTGTAAGCCCAACTCGTTTAGCAAGACATGGCTCAGCTTTAGTTAAAGGAAAGCATGGAAAAATAAATTTAAAAAATAAAAAATATAACGAAAATTTAAATCCAATTGATAAGAATTGTCTTTGTTATACTTGCAGAAACTTTACACTTTCTTATCTTCATCATTTATTTGCATCACAGGAATTACTTGCTCTACAATTACTAACAAATCATAATATTTTTTTTATGAATAACCTAATGGAGACTATAAGAATAGCAATTAAAGAAAACAATTTTGAAAATAAGAAAAATGAATGGTTAAATTTATAATTATTTTATTGAAAATATAGTTGATAATTGATTAAGTAATACCTCACCAAGTTGATCGACGTCCATAATTGTAACAGCTTTACTATAATATCTAGATACGTCATGACCAATCCCGATTGCTATAAGCTCTACATTTTTATTTTTTTCAATTTCACCAATAATATCTCTTAAATTTTTTTCTAAATAATTACCTGGATTTACAGATAAAGTTGAATCGTCTACGGGAGCCCCATCACTAATAACCACTAATATTTTTCTTTTCTCTTGCCTGTTAGTTAATCTTTTATATGCCCAAGATAAAGCTTCTCCATCGACATTTTCTTTTAAAATACCTTCTTTTAATAGTAACCCAAGATTTTTTTTTGATCTGCGCCATGGAGCATCTGCAGATTTATAAATTATATGCCTTAGATCATTCAATCTTCCTGGATTAGAAGATTTTCCATTTTTTATCCAAATTTCTCTGGATTTACCACCTTTCCAAGCCTTTGTTGTAAAACCTAAAATTTCAGATTTAATTAAACATCTTTCTAGAGTTTTAGCTAAAATATCAGAGCACAATGCTGCAACAGTGATTGGTCTACCTCTCATAGAACCAGAATTATCTATTAAAAGTGATACAATAGTATCTTTAAATTCAATTTCTCTCTCAACTTTGTAACTTAATTTAGTATTTGGATTAGCGATAATTTTTGCTAACCTAGAAGTATCGAGATATCCTTCTTCCATGTTGAAATCCCAATGTCTGTTCTGCTGAGCTAAAAGCTTCCTTTGTAACCTGTTAGCAATTTTTACAATTAATGGCTGAAAGGAAAATACTTGTTGATCTAGATTGCGTCTTAATTTTTCTAGCTCTTTTGAGTCACATAATTCATCAGCATTAACAATTTCATCAAAATCATTTGTATATATTTTGTAGTTTTCTAATTTTTGCAGTGATTCAATCTTTGGCAAATAATCAGTTTCTGTATCACTACTATCATCTCCCATATCTTCATTTTTATCTACTGATAATGCTTGCTCAATATCGGTTTTACTAGACTGCATTTCTATATTTGCATCATTTGTATCGTCATCACTATTATTTTCATTTTCATTATTTTCTTGATTTTCATCTATTTCATTCTCATTTAATTCTTCATTATCTAAATTGTTATTTTTTTTATTTAATAAACCTAATTCTTCTAATTTTTCTAATATAGTCTCGGTAAATTTTTCTTGATTATTAAGATGTTTTTTTAGCTCATTAAAAAAAACACTATAATTATTCTTGAGTTTTTCTTTAATTATCATTCTATATTTATCATTTTCTTTAGATAATTTTTGGTTAGTTAATTCTTCATAAGACACATATCGAAAAGCATTAATTAAATTATCTTTGGATTTATTAGATCTATTTTTTTTTAAGTCCTGTAGATGCTTATTTCTTATGTTTTGTCCTATGCCCTTAAATTCTTTACTGCCTTTTACTTCTATTCTAGTTTGTTCTAGAGCATCAAGTATTTCATTTGAGAATTCATCGTTATTGATAAAGCTTTGATGAATTTCTTTTGAATGAAGTCTAAATTCTAGTGCTAGCGAGTCTGCTTCAGCTCTTAGATAATTTAGATTATACTTTAGATTTTCAATGTTGGGCTCAGTTAAATTTATTGTGTTACCTGCTATTGAAGGATTTTCTTTAACATAATTTATTTCTAAATCTTCTTTTTTTCCAATAGATTTAACAGTCGCTGATAATGATCTTTTAAATTCTTCAATAGAATCATTATTCTTTAACATTCACAACCTTAGCATCGGTTATATCAATTCCAAAAGATCTTTGAAAGTACTCTTCAATAATTGCTCTTTCCATTTCATCACATCTATTTAAAAAAGATAATTTGAAAGCATACTCTATATCATTAAGTAATAAATAATTCTCAGCCCAAGTAAGAACAGTTCTAGGACTCATTACTGTTGAAATATCTCCATTTATAAAACCTGATCTAGAAAGGTCTGCTGTTGTCACCATACATTTAACTATCTCCTTACCTTCCTTATTATTTAGTTGCTTAATTTTACTAATAATAATTTTAGTTTCTTGATCATTGCTTAAATAGTTTAAAGTTGAAACAATATTCCATCTATCCATCTGACCTTGATTAATTTGTTGAGTTCCATGATAAAGACCCGACGTATCACCTAAGCCAACAGTATTTGAAGTTGCGAATAATCTAAAATACTGATTGGGCTTTAATACCCTGGATTGATCTAATAGGGTTAACTTACCCTCTGTTTCTAAAATACGTTGAATTACAAACATTACATCGGGTCTACCCGCATCATATTCATCAAAAACAAGTGCGACTGGGTTTTTGTAAGCCCAAGGAAGAATTCCATCTTGAAACTCAGTTACTTGTTTATTGTCTTTTAAAACAATTGCATCTTTCCCAATCAAATCAATTCTACTTATATGACTATCTAAATTTATTCTAATGCATGGCCAGTTTAGTCTAGCAGCAACCTGTTCAATGTGTGTTGATTTTCCGGTTCCATGATACCCTTGTATCAGCACTCTTCTATTGCACGCAAAACCTGCAAGAATTGCCAAAGTTGTTTGTGGATCAAACTTATAACTTGAATCTATTTCAGGGACATGTTCAGTTTTTTTTTCAAAAGCTAACACATCAAAATTACACTCAACTCCAAATAAATTAATTGTATCAATCTTTTTACTTGGTTCTATATCTATATCTTTATTTTTCATTTTTTAATTTATTAAGAATTATCCTATATGACTTGTTTATCTCTTTGAATTTCTCTTCTGCATTTTTATTATTCCCATTTACATCAGGATGAAATATTTTCACTAGTTTTTTATAATTTTTTTTAATTTTTTCTAAAGTTAGGGGAAGTTTTAAGTCA
Source organism: uncultured Alphaproteobacteria bacterium (assembly GCA_902602845.1). Taxonomy (GTDB): domain Bacteria; phylum Pseudomonadota; class Alphaproteobacteria; order HIMB59; genus CACPNW01. Next base: position 15,604 of record CACKSN010000018.1, read on the forward strand.
AGAATTGATAAAGCGTCATTTTCTTCTTGTGTAAGGCTGTCATCAACAATCTTATTTTTGAAGTAAGATTGATCATTTTCAATAAAATCGTAATCATTAGGATTATTTTTATAAAATTTATTTACCTCTTCAATTACTTTATAAGGATTTCCTTTTAATGGCCAGGAAGGTCTATTCCAAATAATATCTTCTCTCATTGAATTTTCAATTTGGTCTACTGACAAACCTTTATAAAAATCCCATGACTTATTATACTCTTTGATATGTTCTAGACAAAAAAAATAATATTCATTAAGGAATAATCTAGATTTAGGAGCTTTATATTCTCCTTTGTTCTCACATTTATTTTTATCACATTTTCGAAAAAAACTTTTTTCCCATGATAAACTATTTTTTTTTATATCTATTTTGTGTTTACTCATTATTTATATATATAGTATTTATTTAATGAAACGTAAGCAAAGAATTGAAAAAATAATTTTAAATAATTTTTCTGAATTTTTAGTAGAAATCTGTGATAACTCTCAATTACATGCTGGTCATAATAATTTTAATGGTATTGGTGAAACCCATATTGAAATATTATTAACAAGAGACACAAATTCACATAAAATAAATAGACTTGAAATTCATAAAAAAATTAATGAATTACTAAAAGAGGAATTTGACAATGGACTGCATTCATTGCAAATTACAATTAATTAATTTTAGAGATCTCAATTCTTGAAATTTGTTTTCTAGAATGGGATAAAATTTTGTAATTGAAATACTGATCACTTACAACCTCATTATATAACGGTATTTTTTTTGATAACTCTAAAATATATCCTGCAATTGTTGAAGATTCACTCTCTGGCATTACTAAGTCAAAAGATTTATAAAGATCTCTTATATTTTTTTCACCACTTATAATTACTTTACCATTATTGTTTAGCGCAAAGTCATTTTCAGGTATATCAATTTCGTCTACAATTTCACCAACAATCTCTTCAATTATATCTTCTAAAGTTATTAAACCTAAAAGTTCTCCAAATTCATCAACTACAAAAGCTAAATGCTCTTTTCTTTTTCTAAACTCAACAAGTTGCTCATGTAAGTTTGTTGTTTCCGGAATAAACCATGGACTAGAAATTTTATCAAAAATAATTTCTTTTGATTCATTATGATTTTTTAGATCTATATTTAAAGTTCTAACATTTAATAAACCTATTATATTTTCAGGATTATCTTTCCAGAATGGAATACGAGTATATCTAGAATTATTAATTTTATATATAATTTCATTTGTATTTAAGGCTGAGTCTATTGAGTATATATTTTTTCGATGGGTAAAGATTTCTTCAACAGTTATATCATTTAATTGTAATATGTTTTGTAACATATCTTTTTCTTGCTCATAATCTGGATTTGAAGTTTTATAAAGATCTATAACACCCTTCAACTCTTCTTCAGATTGTAAATCAGAATTCTTACTATCAGTTTCTTTTTTACTTAGTATCAGTCTAACAATTTTATTAATTGTAAATACAAAAATAAATAGTACTTTATTTAAGTAATAAATTACATAAGATATTCGTAAAGAAGTTCTATTCGGCTTATTTATTGCATAAGTCTTTGGAAGAATTTCAGCAAAAATTACTATAGTAATTGTCATTATTATAGTTGAATAAAAAATACCTTTAACTCCAAAAATATCATAAAAAAAAGCTGTTGCTAAAGATGACGCGAGTATATTTACTGAGTTACTTGATATAACTAAAGATGAAATTACATCATCTTTTTTGTTTAAAATTTTAAGAACATATTCCGCTCTTTTACTTCCTTGTTTTTTTTTATAAATTATCCTTGCTTTCGATGTTGCTGTTATTGCCGTTTCAGAACCTGATAGAAAAGCTGAAAGCAATACTAAAATTATTAATAATATAAAAAGAATTAAAGAGGTCACTTTATATTTTTTTAATAATTTTTTTAATTAGGTCAAGTTCTACATTACGACTAAAGAAAGAATTACCAATTTTATTTAGAAGAATGATATTGACATTATTATTTAGGTTTTTTTTATCTTTTTTTATAGCATTAAATATTTTATTGTTATTAATATTTTTATCAAAAGTTTTTAATTTAGAAAGTTTAAAATGTTTAATAATATTTTCTAAATCAAGTTTTTTTAAATAGCCAAGTTTATTTGAAATTTTAGCCTCCATTATCATTCCTATTGATACTGCTTCACCATGATTCAATTTTTTATAATCATAATATGCTTCTAGAGCATGCCCTATTGTATGACCAAAATTTAACATTGATCTAGAATTTTTATTTGTTAATTTTTCATAAGGATCTTTACCCACGTACCATAGTTTTATTAGAATTGATTTATAAATTGCCTTTTGAAGTATATTTGTATTTAAATTATACAAATGAATATAATTTTTTTCTAACCATCTAAAAAATCTAATGTCTTTAATTAATGAATGTTTTACAATTTCTGCATATCCACATTTTATTTCTCTCAAAGGTAATGTTTTAATAAAATTAGTATCAATTATTACCTCTTTTGGGTGATAGAATGTTCCCATAAGATTTTTGCCAAATTTTGTATTAATTCCGTTTTTTCCTCCAATTGAACTATCTACCTGAGATAATAAAGTTGTTGGAACTAAAACATAATCTACTCCTCTTAATATTGTTGACGCTATAAATCCTGATAAATCTCCAAGAGTGCCACCTCCAATTGATACTAATACTGA
>CACKSN010000019.1 GCA_902602845.1 uncultured Alphaproteobacteria bacterium
CATTATTTATTTTGATATTTTTTATCATAGTGAGTTAATGTGATTTTTGATTTTCAAAACTATATCTTTTTTATCAATATCATTTGAAACTATGAAATTAGCATCGTCGTAAAATATTTTTCTTTCGGAATATATTTTATTGATTACACTTTGTTTATCTACATTATTTAGCAAGGGTCTTTTTTTAGAATTTTTGAGTCTATGTAAAATAATCTCCTTTTTTACTTTCAAATAAATTGAATAGGAATTTTTTTTTATCATATTTCTTATTTTTAAGCTTAGAATGCTTCCGCCTCCTAAAGATATAATACAATTATCTTTATTTAAAATCTTGAGACATATAATTTCTTCAACACTTCTAAAGTATTTTTCACCATGATTTTCAAATATTATATTTATAGGTTGCCCAAGTTCTTTTTCAATTTCCGTATCACTATCCACAAAATCAACATTGTATATTTTACTGAGATCTCTGCCAATTATTGACTTTCCAGAACCCATTAAACCAATAAAACATATGTTTTTTATTTTATTATTTTTGAAATTCAACATTTTTTGTTCATTTCTTATTGTTGACAAGATTTTATCACATTAAGAAATAGCTTAAAAAAAAATTATATTTCTATAATAGTCTTTTTTTTAAATTTATATATGAAAAATAAACTTTTTTTATACTTATTTATAATTATTTTTATTATTATAATTATTTCTTTATATTTAATAGAAATACCAGTGCCATCTATTACTGTAATTGAAAACTTTAAAATTGACATTAAATGAAAATATTAATCTATTTTATTACTATTTTTTTTAGTTCAAATCTCATGTCAAATGAGGTTGAAATAATCGAATTGCATCAAAACAAAAGTCTTGATCAGTTAGTTTTAGATGAACTGGAAAATGAAATAAACAATGTTGATGAAAATATTGAAGAAGAATTAAATACTAATTTAGATTCTAATGGAGAAATTGTTGCAGATGATAATGAAAATAGTGTTGAAGAATTAACCATAGAAGTTGAAAAAAATTTATTAAATGATCTAGAAACCCAATTTGTAGATAAATTTCTTGCAAATTCAAATAATATTAAATCAGAAATACTAAGAAATGAGTTTTATAATTTTTTATTAAATTTAAATTTAGATTATGAAAAAAAAGACAATAGAACTAAATATTATTTGATAGTAAAATATTTTTATGAAATTGGTGAAATTTCAAAAGCATTTTCATTAATTAATTCCAGAGATGTTTCAAATGATGAAAATTTATTTTTTTATCAAATTGTTCAATTAAATTACTTTTTATCTACATTTAAATTAGAACAATCCTGCAATTTTAAAAATCAAATAACCAAAAACACAAATATTAAAAATAATTTTTTAGATAAAATTGAAATTTTTTGTTTGATATTAGAAAATAAAACTTCTGAAGCAGAGTTGTTAAATTCTATAATGCTAGAAACTGAACAAAATATTGATGATAATTTTCAAGAATTATTTCTTTATTTAATTGATCCTGAGTACTTAAAAAATACTAATCAAAACTGGTATTCAAGTGACATTAAGCCAGATTTAATCTTTTTATATAGTGCTATGGCTAGAATTGCAGAACTACCATTAAATGAGGAATTCTTAATGGTCGATCCACTAAACATGGCAATTCCAATAATATTAAATAAATCAACCCCCATAGATTTAAGAATAAAAGCTGCAAACTTAAGTTATCTTAATAAAAGTTTAACAGTTGATAGTTTATCAGCTTTATATCAATCAGTAGATTTTAATTCTGAGCAGCTTAATAGCACTGAAAAGACAGTAAAAAGTTTATCGGATAGAACTGATTTATTGATGGCATATCATTATCAATTAGTAAATATACAAATATTTCCTTCAGAAAGACTTGAAGCACTGAAAGACTTTTGGGATTTTGCGCAGAAAAATAATTTAGAAAATATTGCCTATGCATTATCTTACAAAATAATTCAATCCATAGAAACTACATCAGAATATCTTAATTATAGTCCCGAAATTGCAATCTCATATATTTTTAATAAAGATTACGAAAATTCATTAAAATGGATTAATTTATATGAAAATGCAAATGGTATTGATGATAAAATCATTTTAGTTAAAATTCTTTTAGATCTTCATTTATCTGAAGATGCTAACTCAATTGTTGAGATAATTAGAAAAAATCTAAACAAATTGTTCGATTCAGTTGACAACTACAACGACGAATTAATTTATATACTTTTTGATATTTTAAATGAAGATAAAGATAATAAACTAAAGGAAAATTTTGATAAAATTTATGATCAAAGACTTATGCCTTCAATATTTATAATAGAAAATATAAATGAAGCCATAGATAGTAACAATGAACATAAATTATTATTATATTCTATAATATCTTTGAATGATAAAGAATGGGAACAAATACACCCCCAACATTTAAAAATGATATTAAGGGGGTTTTTAAAATATAAAGATAGTGCTCTTTTTACAAAAATTATTTTAGAAATTTTTGAAAATTATAAAATAATTTAATGATAAAATATTTAGAATTTGAAAAAGATGTCGAAAAAATCGATGAATTAATTAATAATTATAATTTAGATGAGTCAAACAACACATTAAGATTAGATAAATTAAAGAAAGAAAAAAATGAAATTTTGAAAAAACTTTATTCCAACCTTGATCCTTGGCAGAAAGTGCAGGTATCAAGACACAGTGATAGACCCCACACTTTAGATTATGTAAATAAAATTTTTAATGATATAATTTTTCTTCACGGTGATAAAAAATATGCTGATGATTCTGCAATTATTGGGGGTTTTGGAAAAATTAATGATCAATCCACTATTTTTATCGGAACCGAAAAAGGTAATTCAATGGAAACTAGGATAAAGCATAATTTTGGTATGGCGAAGCCTGAAGGTTACAGAAAGGCACAAAGATTTATCAAGTTAGCTGAAAAATTTAATTTACCAGTTATAACATTTGTAGACACGGCTGGTGCTTTTCCTGGTAAAGATGCTGAAGAAAGAGGCCAATCTGAATCAATTGCATCATCTATATCAGTTTTCTTAAAAGCCAAAATTCCAACTATATCTGTTATTATTGGCGAAGGTGGGTCTGGTGGTGCAATTGGTATTGCTACTGCCGATAATGTTTTAATGTTAGAGCATTCAACTTATTCAGTTATCTCTCCTGAGGGTTGTGCATCTATTTTATGGAGAAACACGTCTTTTTCACAAGAAGCAGCCAAAACATTAAAGTTAACTTCAGCAGATTGTAGAAACTATAAAATAATTGATAAAATTATTCCAGAAGAGCCTGGCGGAGCTCACAGAAATTTGGACACACAAGTAGTATTAGTAAAAAACTCAATTATACAAAGCATGAATAATTTAAAAGCAATACCCATTGAGGACTTGGTACGTAAAAGAAAGAATAAGTATTTAAATATTACAGCTGATATTTAAGATCCATGGCATTGTTTATATTTTTTACCTGAACCGCACGGACAAGGTTCATTTCTGCCAACCTTTTTAGATATGTTTCTCCTTGTATCATCAATTGTTTTTTTGTTTATATTTTTATTAGAGTCGTTAGAAACTAACTGTATATTAAATAAAGTTTTTAAAACCATCTCATTCTGATTGGACAACATTTCATCAAAATAATCAAATGACTCTTTTTTATATTCGTAAAAAGGATCTTTTCCTCCCATTGCCCTCAAATTGACACTTGACCTTAAACTATCCATAGCGGCTAGATGATCTCTCCAATCTTTATCGATTTGGAATAACATTACTCTTTTTTCTGCAAATTTAAGTAAATCTTGAGTATACTGATATTTCTTTTCATTATACTTTTGAGATACATGATCATGTAATCTTTTCCGAATTTCTTCTTCATCAACACCTTCTTCTGCAAACCATTCTTCTATTGGTAAGTTTAGATTAAAAATTTCATTGATTTTTTCTTTTAAAAGTTCTGGCTTCCACTCAGAACTATATTTTTTTGGAGGTATTGTTTCAATAATAATTTTGTCTAAGTAGTCATTAATCATTTCAGCTATAATTTTAGAATGATCATTTGTTGTTAAAATATCTCTTCTATTCTCATAAATAATTTTTCTTTGATCATTTAATATATCGTCAAATTTTAATATTTGTTTGCGTAAGTCATAGTTATGCGATTCAACTTTTTGTTGAGCTCTTTCTAATGATTTAGTTATCATTGAATGAGTAATAACTTCTCCATCTTTTAATCCTAATCTACTTAAAACACTTTCTAAAGTTTTAGAGCCAAATATTCTCATCAAATCATCCTCTAATGACAAGAAAAATATTGTTTCACCAATATCACCCTGTCTACCTGATCTTCCTCTTAATTGATTATCAATTCTTCTGCTTTCATGACGTTCGGTACCTATTACTAGTAGACCTCCAGAATTAATTGCATCCTGTTTAAGTTTTTCGATATTATTTCCAAGTTTAATATCTGTTCCTCTACCTGCCATATTTGTAGAAATAGTAACGTTTCCCGGTATCCCAGCTTGCTCTATAATTTCAGCCTCCATCTTGTGATTTTTTGCGTTTAATACATTATGCTCTATTCCTTCTTTTCTTAATAAATTTGAAATAATTTCAGAATTGTCAACTGAAGTTGTCCCAATCAAAATCGGTTGTTTTGCTTTATGTCTTATTTTAACAAGATTAATTACAGCGTTATACTTTTCTCTTTTTGTCATATAGATTTGATCATTTTTATCTAATCTATTAATTTTTAAATTTGGAGGAATATCAACCACTTCTAAATTGTATATACCTTCAAACTCTTTTGCCTCAGTTAGAGCAGTACCAGTCATTCCACTTAACTTATTATAACTTCTAAAAAAGTTCTGATAGGTAATTGATGCGATTGTCTGGTTTTCTTTTTGAATTTGCAATCCTTCTTTTGCTTCTATAGCCTGATGCAAACCATCACCATACCGTCTTCCGTCCATTGGCCTCCCAGTTAATTCGTCAATTATTACAATTTGTTTGTCTTTAATAATGTAATCTTTATCTCTTAAAAAAAGTTTGTGTGCTCTTAATGCTTGAGTTATATTATGGTTAAGTGTTATATTTTCTAAATCTTGAAGTGTACCATCATTTATAAGATTATTTTTTTTTAGAAGAGTTTCAGTAACTTCAATTCCCTTAGATGACAGAAGAATACTTTTACTTTCTTCATTTATTTCATAATCATCGTCCTTTAAAAATTTAACAATATTATTAATTCTTGGATATATTGTTATATTAGTATTGGCTTCTGCAGAAATAACTAAAGGAGTTCTTGCTTCATCTATTAAAATACTATCAACTTCATCTACAATAGCGAAGTTATTTTTTTTAAAACAGAGATTTTCATAGTCATTTTTTAGATTATCTCTCAAGAAATCAAATCCAATTTCGTTATTAGTGGCATAAACTATATCTTTATTATACTGATTTGGTCTTTCACTGTGATCAGTTTTGGATGTTATGCATCCAACGGATAATCCTAAAAAATTGTATATTTTACCCATCCATTCTGAATCTCTTTTAGCTAAATAATCGTTTACAGTAATTATGTGAACAGCTTTGTCATCAAGAGCATTCACATAAGCTGCAAGAGTTGCTACAAGTGTTTTCCCTTCACCAGTTTTCATTTCAGCTATTTTGCCATCATGAAGAACTTTTCCACCTACTATTTGTACATCGAAATGACGCATATTTACTGTTCTATTTGCCACTTCCCTCACTACTGCAAAAGCTTCGGATAAAATATTATCTAAACTCTGACCATTATTTAACTGAGATTTGAAATAATCAGTTTTATTTTTAAGATCTTTATCATTAAGTTCTGCTATTTCCTTTTCGAATTTGTTAACTTCATCTACAAAACTATTGTATTTTTTTATGGAATTGGAACCCAGTGACCCAAAAAGTTTATTAACAATACTTTTCATAATATGATAAATGGCTGTTAACATATGAATAACAAATCTACAAAGGATTTAGGATTAAGTAGCAATGAAAGATTGTTTTTAAAAAACAAATCAATTTTTGCTCCTAACAAGTATGCCAATTTAAAACCATATGGTTTTAAAATTTATACTTTTCATGCTGGTTTTAAAAAAAGATTTGATGATTTATTGATAATTATTTTCGATAAATTTGTTAAATCTAAAATTATTTATTCTAAAACATCAACACCTTCTGCACCAATAATTTGGGGAAAAAAATATAATAGAGGAAAATTAAGGGCGTTAATTGTAAACTCCGGAAATGCAAATGCTCATACAGGTAAAAAAGGAATAAAGATAATTGATGAATACGTTGCCTTTCTTTCAAATTTAATAAAATGTAAAAAAAATGAAATTTTAGTCTCTTCTACAGGTGTTATTGGAGAATTATTTGAACCTAAAAAAATCATTAGACGAATTGCAAGTATAGAAAAAAGCAATCCAAAAAAACTCCTAGATGCAGCAAAAGCTATAATGACTACGGATACTTATCCAAAGATCTCGTTTAGGAAAATAAGTTTAGGTAAAAAAAGTTTCAATATATATGGTTTTGCCAAAGGATCAGGAATGATTAATCCTAATATGGGAACAATGCTAGTTTATATTTTTATAGAGGCTGACATATCAAAAAAAATAATGAACAAGTTATTAAAACTCAATATAGATAACACTTTTAACGCAATATCTGTAGATGGAGATACATCAACAAGTGATACTTTAGCTTTATTTTCTATTGATAGAAAACAAATTAATTTTAATTTAAATAGAAATTTTGCTGTTCTAAATAGATCATTAAATCTCTTGATGCATGATCTTTCAATGAAGATTATTAAAGATGGAGAAGGATTAACAAAATTAATCAAACTAAATGTTCTTAATTGTAAATCAAAAAAACAAGCAGATAATATATCTTCATCTGTTATTAATTCACCTTTAGTAAAAACAGCTATATCTGGTGAAGATGCTAATTGGGGTAGAATAATTGCTGCTATTGGTAAATCAGAAGAAAAAATTAATCAAAATAAGATAAAAATAATGTTTGGCAAATATATAGTTTGTCAAAAAGGAGCAATATATAAAAAGATTAACGATATCAAAATAAAAAAATATATGAAAAATAAAATAATTGAAATTACTATTAAATTAAATAATGGTAGATTTGGACGTACAGTTTATGGCAATGATTTGAGTTATGAATATATTAGAATTAATGCAGACTATAGGTCTTAAGAATTTATATCTTCCATCCTGAAATTATATTTACCTTTATTTTTAATTGATATTCTTCATCAAAATTATTTTTTGCATAAAATTCTTCAAGTTTCCTAAAATATCTTTTATTTTCAAAATGTTTTCTTTTGTCATTATAGAGATAAGTTAGATGCATGTTTTTAACTTCAACAAGCAATTTTTTAAATTTCGAATAATTTATAGTTATATTGTCAGTATATATTGAAGGAGATTCAAAATTAGTTTTTTTTAAAAGTTTTAAAATATCATTGATATCAATAGTTGGATTAATTCTTTGATATACTCCATCATAAAAGTATAAGTCTGTTTTATACATAGATTTTGCAACTTCTATAATGTCTTCTTTATGAGGTATTGCTGCTATAAAAAAACCACCTGATCTAAGAGATTTATTTAATTCATCAAGAGTTTTATCAAAATCTTCAATTACTTGTAAAAAGTAATTACTATAAATAAGATCGTAATAATTTTTTTTAAAACTTATTTTATCAAGATTTATTTTAAAAAAATTTGAACTACCACTTATAATTGATCTAGTTGAACAAATATCTGATCTATCAACTTCAATTTCATTATATTTATTTTCAATAAATTTTAAAATCAAATTATCATTAATACCAATTTCAAGTGCTTTACTGATATTAATTTTTAAAAGATCTATAGAATCTGCTATTCTTTCAGCAATGAGGTTATAAATGAAGTTATTTTCATTAAACCTTTTGTATGATCTTTGTAATTTAAGATATTTTTTATTTATCATTTAATTTAAGAGTGTAATATAATTTTATGAAAAATCTATCAAAAGAGATTATTGATTTCATTAAAAAAGAGATTGCCTTAGTGAATAAAAACATTAGTGGCACACTCTTTCTAGAAAAACTAAAATATAATTTAATTGATATATTTCATTCTAATCAATTGTTAAAAAATTTAAAATTTATTGATGAAATTAATGAAGAAATTAATATTGACAATAATAATAACAAGCTGGGTATAAAAATTATCAATCCAAAAAAATCTCTAACAAATATAAAACAAAATCTTAAAAAAAATTTACTTTTAATTTCACTTAAAGAAATTATGCATGTTTCTATTGAAAATTTTACTGACAAAAAACTAATAAATATTAAGTGTATACCAATGACAGGTATTGTGATGTCCGCAGGTAGTATTTGTACATTAAATTTAAATAAAAACTCAATAGTATTAGAATTAAGCTTGGAAGATAATGAAAAAATTACTGAAAAAACAATTCAAGATATTGAAAAAAATTAAGTATACACAATATAATTCTTATGATTGTTTTTAATTTAAAGTGTGTAGAATGTGATTTTGTATTTGAAGGATGGTTTCATAATTCAAAAGAATATGACAAACAAAATAAAAAAAATTTAATTAATTGCCCTTCCTGTAACTGTAGTAATATTGAAAAGGGATTAATGGCACCAAACATTAATAAAAAAAGTAATGCTAAAAAACATATGTTAAAAAAATCAGTTGCATCCAATATTTCAAAATTAAAAAAAATTGTTGAGCAGAATTTTGATTATGTAGGTGAAAAATTTACAGAAGAAGCAAAAAAAATAAAATATGGCGAAACAAAACAAAGGTCAATCTACGGTGAAGCTACTTTAGAACAAACAAAAGAGTTAATGGATGAAGAAATTGACGTTGTGCCACTTCCATTTTCTTCAAAAAAAACTAACTAATTTTTTTGTAAGTACAAAAATAATTAATAGATGTGTTTTTTTGCAATTTCCAACTGAAATTTATAGGATTAAATATTAATCCCTTTAAGTCCTTAAGCTCATAATTATTAGTATTAATCATTATCTTTTCTATTTCGTATGGTTTGATAAATTTTTCATAACTATGTGTTCCTTTTGGCACCCACCCTAATAAATTTTCAGCAAAAAAAATCGCAGTTAAATTTGAAATTAAGTTTCTATTTATTGTCGAAATAATTATTAAACCATTTTTTTTTAAATTTTTGCTTATAAATTTTAAAAATTTTGTCCAATCTTCTAAGTGCTCCAATATCTCAAATAAAATTATTAAGTCAAATTTCTTATCAACTTTTAAATTTTCAATATCTGCATGAATATATTTAATTTTAAGTTTATTTTGTATTGAATGAAATCTTGCAACATCTATATTATTTTTTACAAAATCTACGCCAGTCACATTTCCTTCCAACCTAGCAAGAGATTCACTAACCAAACCTCCACCGCATCCAAGATCCAATATATCTAAATTTTTCAGACTAGATTTATTTAATTGATCTAATATGTATTTAATTCTAATTGGCCTAATTGTATGAAGTATTTTAAATTTGCCATTTTCATCCCACCATTCATCAGATAATTTATTAAATAAGTTGTATTCTGCGCTTTTTATTTTACTATTCATTAAAAATTGTTGTTTTTTAAGTTAATAATTATATTACCAAAAAATAATTTAAATATATTTTAAGTCAATGAGTCTAATTGTTATGAAATTTGGTGGTACTTCTGTGGCCAATATAGACAGAATTAAGAATGTTGCTAAAATTGTAGAAAAAGAAGCAAAAAATAATAAGGTAATTGTTGTCCTATCTGCAATGTCAGGTGTTACTAACCAAATGCAAAACTATATTGATGAAATTAATTCACAACAATCAATTGAAAACGATTTATTGCTTACTTCTGGAGAAAATGTAACTATTGCACTTTTGTCTGCAATATTGAATAATAAAAAGATAAAGAGCATTCCATTACTTGGTTGGCAAATCCCCATAATCACAGATAATAATTTTCAAAATGCTAAAATTCTAAATATTGATAATATTAGATTAAACAATTTTTTAGAGCAATTTAATGTTTTAGTTATAGCTGGATTTCAAGGAATTAATTATGAGGGATATATTACATCTCTAGGAAGGGGTGGTTCAGATACAACAGCTGTTGCAATTGCATCAGTAACTAATGCAGACAGGTGTGATATTTATACTGATGTGGAAGGAGTATACAGTACTGATCCTAATGTTGTTCCTGAAGCAAGAAAAATTTCAAAACTAGCATTTGAAGAAATGCTTGAAATGTCATCTACAGGCGCAAAAGTATTACATACAAGATCAGTTGAATTAGCTATGAAAAATAATTTAGTTCTTCAAGTATTATCATCAATTACCAATAAACCAGGTACATTTATTATTGATGATAATAATTTAATTGAAAAAGAAATAGTCAGTGGAGTGAGTTATAGTAGTAATGAATCAAAAATAACAATTTCTGGAATACCTGATAAACCTGGGATATCAGCTCTTATATTTGGTATTTTGGCAGATAAAAATATAAATGTAGATATGATTGTTCAGAATATTTCACAAGATGGTATTAATGCCAACATTACATTCACTGTACCAAACAATGAGCTTAATTATGCAAAAGAAATATTACAAAATAACTTAAATAAAATTAATTTTAAAACATTAAAAACTGATCAGAAAGTTTCAAAAATATCTGTAATAGGCATGGGAATGATGTCACAATCAGGTGTTGCACAGAAAATGTTTAAAACCTTGGCAAATAATTTTATAAATATTCTTGCAATATCCACATCAGAAATTAAAATTAGCGTTCTTATTGATGAAAAATTTACAAATATTGCTGTCAAATCTTTGCATGAAGCATATAATTTAAATAAATAAAATGGATAGAATTGGAAATATAATAAAAAAATCAAGAATATCTAAAAATTTAACTTTAGATGATATTGCCAAAGAGTTAAAAATTTCAACAGATATTCTTAAAAAAATTGAAAATGATGAAATTATTCCAGATAAAGATTCAGTATATTACATTGGTCATGTTAAATCAGTAAGTGAGTTGTTAAATTTGAATACACAAGAAGTAGTAGAAAAATTTAAAAACCAAATTTTTTTTAAAAAAATTGATATTGTAACAGATATTGCAAAACCCAATTTTGATAGCAAATATATACATTTTCAAAAATATTTACCAACAGCTTTAATATCGGTAATATTTATTAGTTTTTATTTTTTATTTATACGAAATGATAATGAAACAAGAAATTATGCTCTTGTTCCAGATTTGCCAGAGATCTATATTCCAATAATAGAACAAACTAATATTGAGCAAATTAATAATACAAAAGATATAGAAGAAAATAATATTCTATCAGATGAAAATAAATTAAAAAATTATCACGTTATTGCTTCAGATAAAATAGATTTTATAGATAATAATGACACTATAACACTAAAGATGTTAAATCCTACATGGATACAGATTAGAGATAAAAATAACGATGTAATTCTAAGTAAACTAATGAATAAAGATGAAGAATTTAGTTATTTAATGAGTTTAGAATATAATCTAACAGCTGGCAATGCAGGAAATATTTTAGTTTTAATTAACAAGGATGTAAGGGGTAAAATTGGTAAATATGGAGAAATTGTAGATGCAATAATCTTAGATAACAATTTTAACAACTAGCTTAATGCTAAGATCATATCAGAAAATAAAAAGAAGACACTCTCGTGTAATAAATGTAGGTCATATTAGGATAGGTGGAGATAATCCAATAGCAGTACAAACAATGACCAACACACTCACGACTAATGCAAAAGAAACAATTTCACAAATTGAAAGATCAGCTAAATTAGGAGCTGATATCGTGAGAGTATCAATACCTGACAAAGAATCATCTTTTTCATTAAAAGAAATTGTAAAACATAGTAGTGTTCCAATAATTGCTGATATACATTTTCATTACAAAAGAGCTATTGAAGCAGCAAATAATGGTGCTGCATGTATTAGAATTAATCCTGGAAATATTGGTTCAGTTGACAGAATAAAAGAAGTAATCAAATCTGCAAAAGATAATAATTGTTCTATTAGAGTGGGGGTTAACGCTGGAAGTTTAGAAAAACAAATATTAGATAAATATTCTGAGCCAAATCCTGATGCACTTGTGGAAAGTGCTAAATTAAATATAAAAATACTTGAGGATAATGACTTTTACAACTTTAAAATTAGCGTTAAATCATCCGATATTTTTATGGCAATAATTGCTTATAAAAAATTAGCAAAGATATGTGATTATCCTCTGCACTTGGGAATTACTGAAGCAGGTGGAAAAAGAACTGGCTCAATAAAATCTTCTATTGGTATTGGTAACTTATTGCTTGATGGTATTGGAGATACAATTCGTGTATCTTTATCTGATGAACCAGAGGAGGAAGTAAGAGTTGGATTTGAAATATTAAAAAGTTTAGGTTTGCGAAATAGAGGTGTAAAAATAATTTCTTGCCCATCATGTGCTAGACAGCAATTTGAAGTAATTAATACTGTTAAAAATCTTGAAAAAAGATTAGACGATATTTCAACTCCAATAACAGTTTCTATAATTGGTTGTGTAGTAAATGGCCCAGGTGAAGCAACTATGACAAATATAGGTATTACTGGTGGAGGTAATGGCACTCATATGATTTATATAGATGGAAAAAAAAACAATGTAATTAAGGATGTAGATTTAGAAAATTATCTAGAAAATATTATTAGAGAAAAATCAAAAAAAATTGAATTAGGAAATCAAAATGAAAATTCGACCTGTTAGAGGAACACATGATTTATACGGTGACGAAATTAAAAAATTTAATTTGATTAAAAATATTGTTTCTCAAAACGCTGAACTGCAATCATTTAATGAATTACAAACTCCGATATTTGAATTATCAGAATTATTTTCGAAACCTTTGGGTGATCAATCTGATGTTGTTTTAAAAGAGATGTATACTTTTAAAGATCAGGGTGATGATTTATTGACACTTCGGCCCGAATATACAACTCCAATGATAAGAGCTGCAATAACTAAAAATTTGTTGAATGAAATACCATTAAAAGTTTATGGTTTTGGACCCATGTTCAGAAGAGAAAGGCCACAAAAAGGTAGATATAGACAATTTAATCAAATTAATTTTGAAATTTTTGGCTCTAATGATGTTATGTCAGATATTGAAATAATTGTTATTGCAGATGATATTTTAAAATCAATTTTGCCTGGATGTGAAATCATATTGAATCTGAACACTTTAGGTGAAAGAGATAATTTAAAAAAATACAAGACTATATTAAGTAAATATTTTAATGATAACAAAAATAAATTATCAGAAGAAAGTAGAAATAAGATAGAAAGTAACCCTCTAAGAATTTTAGACTCAAAAAATGAGAATGATATCGAAATATCAAATATAGCACCCCCTATTCAAGATTATATTTCGAATAAATCAAAAATTCAATTTGAGGAATTAAAACAAGGATTAAAATTTAATAATATTGATTTCGTAATTAATCATAAGTTAGTAAGAGGTTTAGATTATTATTCACAGACAGTATTTGAGTTTAAAACAAAAAATCTTGGTAGTCAGGATACTTTGTTGGGTGGTGGAAGATATGATGGATTAATTAATATTTTAGGTGGGCCTGATATACCAGGAGTGGGATGGGCTGCTGGTATCGAAAGAATAGCCATGTTAATGGAATTTAAAAAAAATACTAATTCAAAAGTACACATCGCAATAAATAATAAAAAATTTGTTACTCATCTACAAACTCTTTTTAAATATTTAAAAAATAATCAAATATCTTTTTATTGGAACTATAAATATAATTTTAAAAAATCATTATCAAAAGCTAACCAAGATAAAGTAAAATATATAATAATGATGGGAGAAAAAGAATTTGAAAGTAAATCATATACACTTCGTAATCTATATTCTGGAAATCAAAATGAAATCAAATTAGATGAAATTAAAAATTACCTAAATGATCAATCTTGACAGTCAATTTTCAAATATCTTAAAAAAATACAAAGATATTGAAAACTCTTTAAATAACATAGAAAATATAAGTTCTGAAAATTTAATAAAATTAAATAGAGAATATGCTGATTTAAAACCTATAGTTGATAAAATTGAAGAGTACAGAGAAGAACAAATTGAAATATACAATCTTAATGAATTAGTCGATGATAAAGATCAAGAAATAAGTAAAATTGCAGAAGTAGAATTAATTGAAAAGAAAAAAATAATTAGACTATTAGAAAGTGAATTATTAAGACTTTTAATTCCTAAAGATGTAAATGATTCAAAAAACTCTATTTTAGAAATAAGAGCAGGTACAGGTGGGGATGAGGCTTCTTTATTTGCATCTGATTTATTATCAATGTATCAAAGATATGCAGACTATAATTCATGGAAGTTTGAAATTCTATCTCTTTCTGAAACAGGTTTAAAGGGAGTAAAAGAAGTAATATGCAATATATCGGGCACAAATGTTTTTTCAAAACTCAAGTATGAATCTGGAGTGCATAGAGTTCAGAGAGTACCGACAACAGAAAGTAGTGGAAGAGTGCACACTTCTGCAGCAACAGTTGCTGTTTTGCCTGAAGCTGAAGAAATTGATATTGAAATTGAAGAAAAAGATTTACGAATAGATGTCTTTAGATCAAGTGGACCAGGTGGGCAGTCAGTCAATACTACAGATAGTGCTGTGCGAATAACCCACATACCAAGCGGTATAGTTGTTTCTCAACAAGATGAAAAATCGCAACATAAAAATAAAGCCAAAGCAATGAAGATATTAAGATCAAGGATTTTAGACAATGAAATTCAACAAAAAAATAAGGAGAGATCTCAGCAAAGAAAAAATCAGGTTGGATCTGGAGATAGGTCTGAAAGAATTAGAACATATAATTTTCCCCAAGGTAGAGTTTCAGATCACAGAATTAATTTAACACTCTACAATTTGTCCGAAATCTTAGAAGGTAAAATTGATGATCTAATAAATCCCTTGATTGCAGAAGATGAAAGCAAAAAACTTGCTGATATGAAAAATGAATAAAATTATTAATTCTAGTTTATTAGCTTTTAAAGAAAAAAATATTGAAAATCCTGAACTTGATTTAAGAATACTATTAAAACACGCTTCTTATAAAAATGAAGAAATAATTTTAAGCAATATAAATATTGAAAATATAAATATTAATTATTTTAAAAAATTACTTTTAAGAAGATTAAATAATGAACCTATATCAAAAATTATTAATAAAAAAAGTTTTTGGAAAGATGAATTTTTTGTTAATTCTGATGTCTTAGATCCAAGGCCTGAGACTGAATTAATTATAGAAGAGTCACTTAACAACATTAATAAGTTTAAGAAAATGAATATATTAGATTTTGGTACCGGATCTGGTTGTCTAGCAATATCTCTTGCTAAGGAATTTCCTAACTCAAAAATAACAGCAATAGATATTTCAAAAAAAGCTCTAAATGTTGCAAAAAAAAATATAGACAAAAATTTTTTGAATAATCAAATTAAACTTGAATTTTCAAATCTAGAATCCATAACTGAAAAGTTTGATTTAATTGTATCCAACCCTCCATATCTTTCTTTTAATGATTATCATGAACTTCAATTAGAAGTAAAAAATCATGAACCAAAAATTGCCTTATTAGGAGGTAAGGATGGGTTAGCATTTTATGAAGCTTTAGCAAATAAAATTGAAAAAATAATGCTGCCAAATTCTTTTTTAATATTAGAAATTGGCCATACTCAACTAGATTCAGTTCGATTAATATTCAAGAAAACTAATTTAATTTTAAAAAAAGTAACAAAAGATATTCAAAATATTGACAGAACTCTTACTTTTTTTAAGATATAAGTTGAATTTATTATTTATATATATATAGCTTATTTAAATTTAGTTAATTATTATTAATTTGTAAATTAATTATTAATTTCCAAAACATTTATGTATAAAAAAAATAACGGCAGAACAACGTATAAAACTAATAGAAGACCAAGTTTTAAAAAAACTGGGGGTTATCAAAATTTTAAAGGAAGAAATAAGGGTAACGTCTCCCAACAATATAACAAATATCTAAAGCTAGCAAAAGAAGCTTTTAGATCAGGTGATAGAGTTCAATCTGAATATTATTATCAATTTACAGATCATTATTATAGGTTGATGGTTGAATTAGGAATTAATATCGAAGAAAATATACAAAATGAAGATAGTAAAGATATTATTTCTGAAAAAACAGTTAGCGAAAATGATGCGGTAACTTCTACAAATTCAATTACTAACGAAAATGACCAAAATGAAAACGATTCAATAGAATCTATACCCTTTATAGCTGAACCTTCAAAAGAAAAAAGATCAAGATCAAACAAATAAATTATTCAAATAATAAATTTAAATGATTTGCATAAATCTTTTTATATTCTATTTTAAACCTTTCCAATTCTTCTCCTTGTAGTACTTTACCAGAGGGTAATTTAAGTTTTAATGGGTTGATATGCTTATCTTGATAAATTATTTCATAATGTAAGTGTGGGCCAGTTGAATTTCCTGTACTACCTACAAAACCAATTACATCTCCTTGATTGACTCTCACTCCTCTTGATATTCCTTTTTTGTAGTTAGATAAATGAGCATAAGCTGTTTTATATTCATTATTATGTCTAATTCTTATATATTTACCATATCCACCATTATTGCCGATATATTCAATAATGCCATTACCTCCTGCATATATTGGAGTTCCTTTTGGAGCCGCAAAATCAACACCTTTGTGCATTTTATTATAGCCTGATATAGGATGTTTTCTCATTCCAAAATTAGATGAAAGTCTAGCTCCATCAAGTGGTGTCTTAAGTAATGATTTTTTAACATTTTTTCCTTCTCTGTTAAAATAATCAACATATCCATCACTCGTTATAAATTTGAAGTATTCAAGCTCTTTACCCGCAATAGAAATTATTGCGTAATTTATATCTAAATAATCAATAATATTATTTTCATCAATTTGGTTAAAATCATATGATACTTCTACTCTTGTATCAATTTTAATATCTCTTTGAAAATCTAAATCGAAGCTAAACAATCTAATTAACTTAATCAGTATATCTTGTGGAAGATCATTTTTTAATCCATCAGCATATAAGGAATCAACAATCTTAAATTCTTTAGATTCTTGATA
>CACKSN010000020.1 GCA_902602845.1 uncultured Alphaproteobacteria bacterium
AGTTTGTGGTGTTGCTATAGTTCACATGGATAATGCAGAATTTGGACCAGACACAATAGTAGATGTTAGTTGTGATGATGGTAGTCTGCAAAAAGGTGAAATTTGTACTTTACCAATGTATGATGAGAAAGGTGAAATACAAAGAGGTTTAAAAGAGGATATTCCTTCTAGTCCAGTACCTTGGAAGGGTATTTCAAAAAACTAATATATTTTATAATAGAATTATAAATTATATTAGAATACAAATATTAAAATGAATGATCTCATTAAAGCTAGCAATAAAATCCATACAATAGATGATGCAATAAGGTTATCAAAAAAAAGATTACCTAAATTGGTCTTTGATTTCATTGATGGAGCATCAGGAGATGATAAACTTGCTGAAATTAATAGTAAAGCATTAGATCAAATTAGACTTGAACCTAAAGTTTTCAGAAATGTCGAGAATAGAAATTTAAGTAAAAAAATATTTGATTTTCATTTTGATTATCCATTTGGATTTGCACCAATGGGAATGACAAATCTTTCATGGCCTGAAGCAGATAAAATGATAGCAAAAGAAAGTGCGTATAATAATATTCCAACATGTGTTTCAATGGCTTCTAGTACTACGCTTGAAGAAATGTTTACTTTTTCAGAAGGTCATTCGTGGATGCAAATATATATTTTTCAAAGTGAAGAATTTATTATGGAATTATTAAAAAGAGCAGAAGGCATAGGGTATGAGGTTTTAATTCTCACTGTTGATGTCCCTATTCTTTCAAGAAGAGCCAGAGATGATAGAAATGGCTTTGGTTATCCATTTAAAATTGGCCCAAAACAATTTTTAGATTTTGCACTACATCCTCAATGGAGCTTAACAACTTTGTTTAAAGGTGCTCCACAACCAATGAATTATGTTACCTCCAAAAGTGGTAATCAAGTTTTTAGACGAAAAGAAAGTAGAGGGGCAACTGATTGGAATACTCTAAAAAGAGTTCGAGATGCTTGGAAAGGAAAATTAATAATCAAAGGAGTAATGAATTCTGAAGATGCTTTGAAAATTGAAGAGGCTGGTGCTGATGCAATTCAAGTATCAAATCATGGTGGAAGACAATTAGATAGTGCTACTGCTTCTATTAATGCTTTACCATTAATACGAAAAGCTTTGGGAGACGATTTTCCAATACTTTTTGATAGTGGAATTAGAAGTGGTAGTGATATTTTACGCGCTTTAGCACTGGGAGCTGACTTTGTTATGTTTGGCAGACCTCTAATGTATGCCATTGGTGCGGATGGCGCAAAAGGTCTTAGAAGAATTATTAACCTTATTAAAGAAGAGTTAAGTACAAATCTTGGCTTAGTGGGATTAACCGATATAAATGAAGTTGATAAAAAAATTATAGCAGAGAAATTTTTTAAGGATATAAAGTATTAAAATGGGAGATAAAAAGATTAGAGGTGGGGCATTAGTTGCAAGAGCTCTTAGAGACAAAGGTATTGATAATGTATTTACACTTTCTGGAGGTTTTTGTAATCCAGCACTTGAAGGATTTATGGAGTGTCAAATTAATGTAATTAATTGTCCTCATGAACAAATTGCTGGTCATTTAGCTGATGGTCATACTAGAATATCAAGAAAACCATCCGTTTGTATTGTCGGGCCAGAAGGTTTTGCAAATGCAGTGCCTTCAATGATGGAAGCATGGGGTGAAAGATCACCTGTTATTTTTATAACTGGATCAAGTAGCTTAAAAAGACAAGGAGCAGGTGGTTTTAAGGAAATAGATGATGTATCTATAGCAGCACCGTTAACAAAATACAGTGCAAGTATAACAGATGGCAATAGAATAAGAGAGTTCGTAGATAAAGCATATAGAATTGCAACAAATGGCTATCCTGGTGCAGTACATTTAAGTGTACCAGTAGATATAATGTTTTCATCATTTGCAGATGATGCAGGTTTAGAAGAAAGACCTTTTACTCATCAAAAGAAACCTCTCGCAAAAGCTTGGCCCGATCCTGAGAGTTTAAATGAAATATTTGATCTGGCAATTAGTGCACAAAAACCTGTTTTTATTGGAGGGCATAGTGTTTGGTGGTCTAGTGCAGAAAAAAAATTAGAGCAAGCTGGCTTTGAATTAAACATTCCAATATTTAATATACCATACCATCAGAAGCTTTTAGGCGAAGAAGTAGATACATACATGGGTCTGGCAGATATTCATCAATATCCTCCATCAAAAATGGCTCTTCATGAATCAGATTTGGTTCTTATGATTGGTGCACGTCTTGATAATCAAATGAATTTTGGTAATCCTCCACTTTTTCCAAAAAGCACTAAGCTTGTTTGTATTAATGGATCGCATGAAGAAATAGAATTAAATAGAGCTGCAGATATTAACTTACTTTGTGATCCTGGAGTGTTTTTGGATAAACTCATAGAGTTAAAGAAATACAGTAAATGGAAATTAAACAATGAATGGTTCAATAAGAATAAAAAAGAGAAAAAAAATTGGATCAATAAAACATTAGATGACTTAAATAAAGAAACTGAAGAGGCTGCAAAAGAAGGTGGAAAAATTCATCCTCTTCAATTGGCTTTAGATGTTCAAGAAGTATTAACAGAAAATGATTGGTTAGTTATCGATGGTGGTAACACGCATTTCTGGTCGGAGATTGCAATTAATATTGCTGGATCAAAAGGTAAAAAACTTGGAGGAATATTACATCCAGGCACTTTCAGTATGTTAGGTGTTGGAGTTCCTTTTGCAGTATCAGCGAAAAATCTTAATCCTAAATCTAATGTTGTTTTAATAAGTGGAGATGGTGCATTTTTATCTGGAGGATTGTCAATTGAAGCTGCATTTCAAGAAAAAAAGCCTATTATTGTTGTTATAGATAATAATGGAGGTCTTGACTGTATTTCTCAACAACAAGAAAGGTTATTTGAAAGTGGGAAACACTTTGCAACTGATTTTAGAGATATTCCATTTCATTCAATTTTTGAAGGTTTTGGAGGACATGGAGAATTAGTTACTAAAAGAGAAGATTTAGGCCCCGCTTTAAAAAGAGCTTTAGAAAGTGGAAAAACTGCATGTGTAAATGTTAAGGCTAAAGGTGTTATAAGTCCTATAGTTGCTGCAGTTAGTGATAAAAGAGATAAAGCGTCTATAGAGTAGATTATGGCAATTTTTTCTACACATTTACTAAACTCAATAGATGGTACGCATGCAAGTGATGTAGAAATTGTTATTTATAAAGTAAATAATAATAACAAAGTTGTATTTCTAGAAGATAAAACAGATAGCTCTGGAAGAATGCATAAAGAATTTGAATTAACGAAAGAAGATTGTGAAAGTGACTATGAAATGATAATTAATTCTGGTAAATATTTTGGAAATACTAGTGAAATAATTAATTCAATAAGTGTTAAATTTAAAATGAAAGATCCTCTTAAAAAATATCACATACCTTTAATTGTTTCTCCAAATGGATACTCAATATGGTGGTCTAAATAAAATGAGTAATTCAGGATTAAACATGTCTAGACGTATTAGGAGGACTCCCTATACGGAGAAAGTAATTGAGGCTGGTGTAAGCGGTTTTACTGTAGTTAATCATATGCTTCTTCCAAAATCATATAAAGCAACAGTAGAAGAAGATTATTGGCACTTATCTAAAAATACTCAAATTTGGGATGTCTCATGTCAACGACAGGTTCAAATAATAGGAGAAGATGCTACAAAATTAATACAACTAATGTCTCCAAGATCAATAAAAGATATGCCTATTGGTAAATGTTACTATTATCCAATGATTGATGAAAATGCTGGGATGATAAATGATCCTGTACTTTTAAAATTAAGTGAAAATAAATATTGGCTATCAGTTGCAGACTCAGACGTTCTACTTTGGGCAAAAGGCTTGGCTGTAGGAAGAAATTTTAAAGTTGATATTATAGAGCCAGATATTTACCCTCTAGCAATTCAGGGTCCAAAATCTGAAGAATTAATGTCATCAATATTTGGAGAAAAAATTAAAAAATTAAAATTCTTTCATTTTTCTTTTTTTGAATTTGAAGGAACAAAACAGATAATTGCAAGATCAGGATATAGTAAACAAGATGGTTTTGAGATTTATCTTAAAGGTTTTAGTTTAGGAAAAAAACTTTGGGAAACTATTTGGGAAGCAGGAAAAGATTTTAATATTTCACCTGGATGTCCAAATTTAATTGATAGAATAGAAGGTGGTTTATTATCCTATGGTAATGAATTTACTTTAGAAAATAATCCAATTGAATGTGGATTTGATAATTATTGTAACAATTTATCTCATGATTTCATTGGAAAAAATGCACTAAAAGAAATATTAAAAAATGGAATAGAAAAAAAAATAAAAGGAATTACTTTTGATGGGTCCCCGACTCCTCCCTGCACAATACCTTTTCCTGTATATTCAAAAAATAGATTTCAAATTGGTAATATTACCTCTAGTATTTATTCACCATTTTTAAAAACCAATATTGGACTATCAATGGTTGATAGAGATTATTGGAATGATGGGCAGGATGTTATCGTATTAACACCAGACAATATTGAGAGAAAAGGTAAAGTGTGCTCACTACCCTTTAATTATTCTTAAAATGAGTCATTCAATCAAATTAGAGTGGGAATTAGGAGATCAAAAACTCGAATTTGGAAAATACTTAACTGATCATACAGTAATGCTTAACGAAAATGTATCTATTGATGCGGGATCATCTCCAGATTATGGAGGAAGCGAAACTAATATTAATCCAGAACAAAAACTAGCTGCAGCTGTAAGTAGTTGTTTTATGATGACGTTTTTAGCTTTAGCTGCAAAAATGAAATGGCCAGTTATTAATTACAAAGATAAAGCAATTTCGTATTTAGGAAAAAATGCAGAGGGAAGAATGTACGTCAACAAAATAGAGCTAAATCCAAATATAGTATTTGAAGATAATTTTACTATTTCTGATGAAGAAATGAAAAAGATGAAAGAGAGATCACATAAATATTGTTTTATCGCAAATTCACTATCTAAAGATGTTGATATTCAAATCAATTAAATGAATTTTAATCTAATTTTAACTGAAAAAAATAATAATATTTTTAATATTATTATTAATGACCAGAAAAACCAAAATACTTTAAGCGAAAAGATGATCAATGAATTAACATCAGCGCTAGACTTCGCTGATAAAGATAATGAAGTAAAAGTAATTATTTTATCATCAAAAGGTAATATTTTTTGTGCAGGACATAATTTAAAAGATTTAAATTCACAAAGATTACAAAATGACAAAGGTGAAAGCTATTTTAAAAAAATATTTCAAATGTGCTCTCAACTTATGCTGAAAATTAATAAAAATAATAAACCAGTTATAGCTATGGTTGATGGTATTGCTACTGCAGCAGGCTGTCAGTTAATTTCTAGCTGTGATTTAGCTTACTCAAGTAGTAGAGCAAAATATGCAACCCCGGGTGTTAACATAGGATTATTTTGTTCTACACCAATGGTTCCATTATCAAGGACTGTAGGTAAAAAACAAGCAATGGAAATGCTTCTCACAGGAGATCTTATAGATGCAAATAAAGCATTAAGGATTGGTTTAATAAATGATGTCTTTGAAGAAGATAGTTTAAAGGAAAATGTATTTCAAATTGCTAAAAAAATATCGTCTAAATCTTCTAATACTATTAAAATTGGTAAAGAAGCTTTTTACAAACAAAAAGATATGAATTTAGAAGACGCCTATACTTTTACTTCAAAGGTAATGACGGAAAATATGTTACATGATGATTCTAAGGAAGGCATTGATGCTTTTTTAGAAAAACGAGAACCAAATTGGAAAGAATAATTTCTTATTTTTTTGTACCATCATTAAAAGTTCCAAAAAATCTATCCCAAGGCATTTCTATAGTTCCATAATTACAATTAAAGTATCGGTGGTGAAGTTGGTGAAAGAAATCACCTGCTTTTAATCTTTTTTTATCTTTGATCACGATACTATCAAAACCTGAATGGCTAAAAGCTGGATTTAATCCTTGTTGATAAAAATGAAAAAGTACATGTATTGGACTTGACGGAACAACAAAATGTATAACTACAGTTGAAAAGTATAAAATATGTTCGATAGGATGCATAGATATACCGCTCCAAGGTCCTGGACTTACATTTCTATGATGTAAATTGTGAACAGTTTTATAAAGAAAAGTGAAATGTAATAATCGATGAATAATATAAAAGTGCGCACTTGACCAAATTGGAATTAAAATAAAAAATATTCCATACCAAAAAGGGTTTTCATACCAAAACATGACAGGGACGAAATTATTACTTGCTGCCCAAAAATAAACACTTTCAAAAATTGTCCAGATAGTAACACCACTTATTATTGTCCAAAAAAATATTGTCGAAAAGTTGATAATTGAAAGTAAATTTTTTTACTTTTTCATCTATAAATTTTTTTTCAAATTTAAGTTTTTTACTTTGTCCTTTTAAATAATAAAACCAAAAATGTAGAGAGCCAGCAACAAGAGTGATTAAAATACAATTTCTAATCCATAACTGTGAAATCCATGAAAAAGAAAAATTTTTCATTTCATCAGCAGAAGGGTGAAAAAAATATAATATAGAAATAGCAAGTATAACTTCAATTATAATTGAACTAATGTGAAGCCAATAAGAAGCTAGCCATTTGTAAAGCAATAAAAAATTTGGTGGCCAATCTAATATTGGCGATAATTTAATTGGTAAAGTTGGTTGCCAATTCCATTCATGACGATTTTTTAAACCCATTTTAAAATGGATCTGGTTGAGATGGATTAGTTGCTAACCATGTAGATTTAGTCTGCATATAACTTTGCATTCCTTCCCATCCATTTTCACGACCGTATCCTGATTGCTTGAAACCTCCAACTGGAGTTTGAGTAGAAGCATTAAAATAATTATTAATATAGACAGTTCCGGCTTCAATCTTATCAGCTAATCTTATAGCTTTATTAGTATCCTTAGTCCAAATACCTGCTGCAAGACCATAAATACTATCGTTTGCAATTTTAATTACTTCATCTTCATCTTCCCAAGTTTGTATTGAGGCGACAGGTCCAAATACTTCATTTTGAGCTAAATCATCTTCATTTGGAACGTTATCAAAAATAGTTGGTCCAATATAATATCCCTCAGACTTTTGTTCTTTCCTTCCATCAATTAATAATTTTAAACCTCTTTTTTCTGCAGCTTCTATCTTAGATAAAATAAATTCATATTGCTCTTTATTTGCTATAGGTCCTATTTGTGTTGCAGTATCATTAGGATGGCCAACTTTAGCTTTTTTAACAACTTCCAATAAATTATGAGTAAATTTATCTTTTATATCCTTATGAACTAGTATTCTTGATCCTGAAATACAACTATGGCCTGAAACTGGAAAGATTCCTGAAACAACCCCATTAACTGATAAAGTTAAATCAGCATCTTTAAATATAATTTGTGGTGATTTTCCTCCTAGCTCCATAATAATAGGTTTAACATTTTTTGATGCACTTAAACTAGCTGCCCTTCCCCCTTTAGTACCACCGGTAAAGCTTATCATTCTAACATCCTTGTGCTCAATGAGAGGTGCTCCAGTTGTAGGACCTAAACCAGTAACAACATTAATCAAACCTTCTGGAAGATCAGCTTCTTCTAAAACTTTCATTAACTCTAATGTAGAGCATGATGCTCTTTCTGAAGGTTTAATTACAACAGTATTGCCTGCTGCTATTGCTGGCGCTAATTTCCAGATTAGTGTTCCAATTGGTGAGTTCCAAGGAAGAATAAGTGCAACAACTCCAAACGGTTCCCATTTTAGATAATTATGCATATTTGGAACCTCTGAAGGTATCAGTCTGCCTTCATACTTGTCACACATACCTGCATAATAATAAAAACTCTCAGTTTGCCAACTAGTTAAAGAAGGGGTTATATTTTTTGGAAGTTTGCCGTTGTCTTTAGTTTCTATTTGCCCAATACGTTCTGCATTTTTAGCAATAATATCTCCAATTCTATTTAACATTCTCCCTCTTTCTGCAGGATGCATTTTACCATAAGGACCATCATAATAAGCCTTTTTAGCAGATGATACTGCAAGATTAATATCTTTTTCATTACAGTTAGGGACTTTCGCCCATACTTTTCCTATAGATGGATCCTCACTTTCAAAATATTTTTCAGAAGAAGGTTCGTGCCATCTATTTCCTGCATAAAATTTGTAAGTTTGAATTTCAGACATAATTTATTTAAGCTTAAATATTTTCATTGGTCAACTTATTTATGAGTAATTAATTTTTTAATATCATATCTGATGCTTTTTCTGCTAACATAATTACAGATGCATTTATATTACCACTTATCATATCTGGAAAAGAAGAAGCATCTACTACTCTCAGATTGTCAATACCTCTAACTTTAAGCTGATTATCAAGTACAGCCATTTTGTTGTTACTTGAACCCATTGCGCAAGTAGCTGCAGGATGATGACCGGTTTGTACATGATTTCGCACTGACTCTTTTAAATCTTGGTCACTTTTGATTTTTTTTCCTGGAAGTAATTCATCAGAAACTATTTTAGCTAAACTGGGCTTAGACAATACGTCTCTTGTATGCTTCATACCTTCTATCATATCTTCCATATCAGATGGATCTACGAACCAATTTGGATTTATATTAAGTTCATCATTAGGATTTGAGCTTTTGAGTTTTACACTTCCTGTGCTCTTTGGTCGTAATAAATTAATTTGAAAGTGTAATCCTGGAAAAGCTTTTTTACCTCTAGAAAAAAATAATGAACCAAAATTTAATAAATTATCTACACTTATAGACCAGTTATCTTTTTCTTCTTTAAAACACATAGGTGTCATAAACACTTGTATTTCAGGCATATCTTTTTCTCTTATTGCATGAAATAGATTTGTTGACCAAAAAGGAGCGGAGGCTAATCCCTTTTTAAATAAAATATATTTTAATCCCACAATAATAGCTTTGTCTATTCTTTGATATTTAGAAAAACTTAAATTTTTATTTTGGAAACTCCAATTCATTGGCATAACAGGATGATCATGTAAGTTTTCTCCAACCCCAGGTAAGTTAACTAATAATTCTATATTTTTTTCTTTTAAATGTTCTTCCGGACCAATTCCAGATAACATTAAACATTTGGGACTACCAAATGCTCCTAAAGATAAAATTATCTCTGTTGAAGCATATACTTCGCCATTTGATAAAAGTAGTCCTTTAGCTTTGTTTTTTTCAATTAAAATTTTTATTACAGAGGTATTTTTATAAATTGTTAAATTATCAGGTTTAAATTTTAAATAAGCTTCAGCAGATGATTGTCTTTTTCCATTCCATACTTTAACATCATATCTACCTACTCCATTTAGTTTACCATTATAAAAATCACTGTTAACTTCTGCACCTGCTTCAACACATGCATCAATAAATGCTTTATCAATAGAATTGTAATTACCAGCTGGTGTAAGTTTTAATGGACCTGAATGTGAGTGATATTCATTTTTCTTTCTATGAAAAGCTGAAGCAGATCTTTTGAAATATGGTAATACATCATTATAAGACCAACCCTCTAAACCCTTTTGTCTCCATCTGTTAAAATCACCGGGAGCACCTCTCATGTAAATCATTCCGTTTAAAAGAGATGATCCACCTAATCCTTTACCTCTAGGATATAAAATTTTTCTATTATTTAGAGAAGGTTGAGGTATTGACTCAAAACACCAATCAAATTTAGGATTTCCAAATATATATCCATTTCCTCCAGGCATTTGAGTAAATAAGCTTTTACCAGACCCACCAGCTTCTATTAGTAAGACTTTTATATCTTTATTTTCACATAATCTTGAAGCAAGAGTACAGCCGGCAGACCCACCACCAGCAATTATATAATCAAATGTTTTTTCCATTTTATCTGTATTTAAATTATACTAATAATTAATTTATAAGTAAACTCGAGTGTTTTGATCATGGATAATTTTAAAGAATGGATAGGCAAAGAAATTTCAAGAAGTGATATAATTACACCAAGGCTGGTTGACCACCTAAAAAAAACTCTTGAACCAAACACCTTAGCAAATGATGGAATTCCTGAAGGTGTTTTCTTTTGTCTTTGTCCCGATGTTGTAAATTCAAACAATCTTAGTAAAGATGGTAATTCTAAATTAGGAATATTTTTACCAAATCTTCCATATAAAATAAGAATGTGGGCTGGTGGTAAAATTGAAATATATGATCAATTCGAAATTGGATCTGAAATTAATAAAGTATCAAAAATAGAAAATATTGAATTTAAAAATGGAAAGTCTGGCAATTTATGTTTTGTAACAATTAATCATGATTACAAATTAGAAAATAAAATAATTGTCAAAGAAAAACAAACAGCTGTGTATAGAGAAAGAATTAATAAAAATTTAATAAATAATCAAAACTTTGAGAGTATAAAAGTTATAGATGAGTTTAATGTATTTGGATCGAGCACACTGCTATTTAGATATTCAGCACTTACTTTTAATGGTCATAAAATACATTACGATATTGACTATACAAAAAAAGAAGAAGGACATTCTGGTTTATTAGTGCATGCACCATTACAAGCTACTTATTTATTAAATATTGCAAAAAAAAATAACATTAAATTCAATTCTTTTGAATATAGAGCAACATTTCCCTTAATTTCAAATAAAAAATTTAAAGTACGATTGGGTAAAAATAATAAAAACGAAATAGTCGGATTAGTTTTAAGTCATGAAAATATATTAACAATGAAAGCAATATTTAAATAGATTTAATTATTTTTCCTTTCTCTATAAGCAATAAATATTCCACTTGATATAATTATAAAACCTCCAAGATAAATACTGTAAGTTGGTACTTCAGCAAAAATTAAAAATCCCATTAAGCCTACAAAAATAAAAGAAGAATATTCAAATGGAGAAGTAACTGCAACATCTGCATTCTTTGCAGCCTGTGACATAAAAAAGTGTCCAATTGATCCCATTACACCCAAACTCATTGCAAATATTAATTGAATTAAATTTGGCATAATAAATTCACTAGGAAAAAAAATTAAAGAAGTAATTAGCAATGCAAATGAATAGTAAAATATAATTGCAACACTTGAATCTGTGCTCATTACAGACCTTGTAGACAAATACACTGATGCCATAAAACAAGCTGATATTAATGGATATAATGATTCTAATTTAAATAAATCAGTGCCTGGCTTAACAATAATTAGCACACCAATAAAACCTATTAATATAGCTGAAGTTCGCAACATACCAATTCTTTCACCTAATATCGGAACTGCAAGAAAAGCTGCAATAATTGGAGCAGAATGGGCTATTGCAATGTTTTCAGATAGCATTAAGTTATTAATCCCATAAATATAAAACACAACACAGCCTGAGGCTGAAAAAGCTCTTATTGCGTGACCTATAGGTTTTTTTGTTTTTAATTTATCAAAACCAAAATACATTGCTAGAAATAAAGCAATAACACTCCCACTTAAGGCTCGAAAAAAAATTGACTCCCAAACTGGAAAATGAAAACTCAAATATTTATAAGTCATATCATTTACACTAAGACAGAACATAGAAAGTATCATAAATGAAATACCAAGAAGATTATTATTTTTTGATTTCATTACTTAATTCAATATACTAAGTTATTATATTGAGATATAAATATTTTAGCATGAACAATAAATATATTGTAAAAAAAATTGAAAAGAAAAAAGATTATTTAAATATTAGTTGGAATGATAATTTTAAAAGTAAATTTCATTTTTTATGGTTAAGAGATAATTGTCCAACTGCAATACATCCTACAGCAAATATGCGAGTATTTAATATTTTAACAGTAAGTAAAAATATATTTCCAAAAAAAATTGATATAATTAATAATCATTTAAATATTGATTGGAGTGAAGGAAATCATAAAAGTAAATTTAAATTGAAGTGGTTGAGGGATCACTGTTATACCGAAATAAATAAACAAAAATATAAATCTCCATATAAATTTTGGGATGGAAAATTAAAAAAAAACTTTAGTAAAATTAAATTAGATCATGATAAAATTATTCAAAATGATAATTATTTAAGAAAATGGTTAGAACTTCTTCATGAATATGGTTTTGCGATTGTTAAAAATTCACCTACTAAAAAAAAATCTGGTTTCAGAATAATTAGTAGAATTAGTCACCATAGAGAAACTTTTTTTGGAACTCCTTTTGAGGTAATCAATATACCAAAACCAAATAATACAGCTTACACAGCTCAAGCTTTAAGGAATCATACAGATTTACCTTATTTTGAATATGCCCCGGGATATCAATTTTTGCATTGTCTTATTAATAACGCGTCAGGTGGTGAGTCTTCGGTTGTTGATGGATTTGCGGTAGCTAATTATTTAAAAAAAAATGAAAATGATGTTTTTAAATTACTTACTAAAACATATGTTAAATTCAAAGACACGGATTATACTCAAAAATCAATTAGAGTTCTTCATTCTCCAATTATTACACTTACAAGAGAGAATGATTTTAATGATGTTAGATTTAGTATGGCTGCAATGGGTGCTATTGATATTGAACCAAAAAAAATGAAAAAATTTTATGACGCATATCAATATTTTGCTTCCCTTCTTCAAAATAATAAATTTAAAATTAATTTTAGATTAGAAGCGGGAGATATTTTTTGCTTTAATAATAGAAGAGTTTTGCATGGAAGAAGTGAATTTGATCCAAATTCAGGTAAAAGACATCTTCAAGGATATTATATTGAGAGAGATGAAATTAAAGCAAGGTTGAATTTTTTAAATAAAATTAAAATTTAATTTATTCCCATCCACATATTGTTTTAATTTCAAGAAATTCCTTTAAACCCCATTTTCCACCCTCTCTTCCATTTCCTGACTGTCTATAACCACCAAACGGAGTACCAGGGGCAGCACTGTTACCATTTATATAAACTCCGCCTGATCTTAGTTTTTTTGCCACTCTTCTTGCCTTTTCTTTATCCTCAGTTTGAACATAATTTCCTAAGCCATAAGATGTGCTATTAACTATTGCAATAGCTTCATCTTCGTTTTCAAAAGGTATAATAGATAAAACAGGACCAAAAATTTCTTCTCTAGCAATTCGCATTTCATTTGTTACATTTGTAAATATTGTAGGTCTAATGAAATAACCCTTTGCTAAACCTTCTGGCTTATCAATTCCTCCGGTAATAAGTTTAGCTCCTTCATCTATACCACTTTGTATCAAACTAATTATCTTATCGTATTGTATTTTTGAGATTACGGGTCCTATGTGATTTCCTTTTTTTGAAGCTATATCAACTTTAATTTTTTTAGCTTCATCAGCTGCTTCTTCAATAGCTCTTTTATATATTGATTTTTCTACTAGCATTCTAGTTGGGGCATCACAAGATTGGCCAGTATTACTCATAATGTTTTTCACACCATCCCTGATAGCGTTATTATATGAATCTGCAAAAATTATATTTCCACCCTTACCACCAAGTTCAAGACAAACTCTTTTAATTGTGCTTGCTGCATTTTTAGAAATGAGTTTTCCAGCTCTAGTTGAACCTGTGAACGAAATCATGTCAATATCTGGATGCAAAGACAGATCAGTACCCACGCCTTCTCCATCACCATTAATTAAGTTAAATACACCTGGAGGAAAACCTGCTTCATGCACTATTTCAGCAAAAAGCATTCCTGATAAAGGTGCTATTTCTGATGGCTTTAAAACCATGGTACACCCAGTGGAAAGAGCTGGAATAACCTTCAATGTAATTTGATTTATAGGCCAGTTCCAAGGTGTAATTAAAGCACAAACACCTATAGGTTCATAAGATATTAAATTGTTTGACTTGCTATCAAATTTCTTATCAAAATCAAAATCTTTCAAGCATTTTATAAAATCATTTATATGATCATATCCAGAAGAAGTCTGCGCAGATGAAGACCAATCTATTGGCGCTCCCATTTCATCAGACATCGTCTGTGTTATCTCTTCCCATCTAGATTTATATATTTTTAGCAATTTTTCTAAAAGAAAAATTTTATGATTTTTACTAACTTGGCTCCATGATATAAATGCATTTTTGGCAGCATCTACAGCTTTTTCTACATCGTTATTGTTACCTAATGATATTTTTGCATATCGTCTTTCATTCGAGGGATTAATAACATAATAATCATTTTGTTTATCTGGTTTTATCCAATGCCCATTTATATAAAAATTCCGTTTATCAATCATATGTTTTTACTAAAATAACAAATAAATTACAAAATTAAATTTTTTCATATAAAATAAAAAATTACAGATTACGAGATAAAATTGAAACTAGAAAATATAGAACTTGATATAAATTTTGTAAGGTCACAATTTCCTGCATTTGACCACCCTCTTTCTAAAGAATGGTCATTTTTTGAAAATGCAGGAGGAAGTTACGTTCCTATAAATGTAATAGATATTTTAAAAGAATTTATGATTTCAACAAAAGTACAACCCTATGCAGATTACCCAATGTCTAAAATAGCTGGAGAAAATATGGATAGAGCAACAAAACTTTTTGCTGATATGATTAATGCAAAGGAAAATGAAATAATTATAGGAGGTTCAACCTCTATAAATTTGTATGTTTTATCAAATGCTCTAAAGAAATACATAAATCCAGGGGATGAAATTATTGTAACTAACCAAGATCATGAAGCAAATATAAGTCCTTGGAGAAGATTAAAAGAAATAGGTGCTAAAATTATAGAATGGAAATTTAATCCATCTACACATGAATTAGAAATATCTGAGTTAGAAAAAATTTTAACATCTAAAACTAAAATTCTTGCTGTTACACATTGTTCAAACATTATAGGATCAATAAATAATTTAAAAAAAATTACTTCGATAG
>CACKSN010000021.1 GCA_902602845.1 uncultured Alphaproteobacteria bacterium
AATATTTAATTAAATCTTCTGATAGATTTTTAATCAAATTTAGTGAAATGACATAACCAATTAAAAAACTACCTACAACATTTATAAATAAAGTTAAGTAAAAACTATTATAAAGGTAACTTCTAAATATATTATTTATTAAAAATCGTAGTAATGCTCCGGATGCACCGCCAGATGCAACTAAGAAAAAATGAAGCAATTTTTAGATTTGAGGCTGTTCATCTACTTCATCAGTAGATTTTTTTTCAATTATTGGACCGCTATCTTTGCCTTTAGCCTCTTCATCTCTATCAACTAACTCAATGACTGCAGTGGGAGCATTATCACCAAATCTATTACCTAATTTAATAATTCTAGTATATCCACCCTGTCTAGTTTTATATCTTTCTGATAAAATATCAAAAATTTTTTTTGTCATTTTATCATCTTGCAGAATTGATAAGGCTTTTCTTCTAGATATGAGATTACCTTTTTTTCCCAGAGTAATTATTTTTTCAACAAAACGTTTTAATTCTTTAGCTTTTGGTAATGTAGTTGTTATTTGCTCGTGTTTGATTAATGCGTTAGAAAGGTTCATAAACATAGCTTTCCTATGAGAGCTTGTCTTATTTAATTTTTTATTTTTAATATTGTGTTTCATTTATTTATTGAATGGATCTTCATATTTTTTTGCTAGGTCATCAATATTTTCTGGTGGCCAATCTGGAACTGACATACCTAAATTGAGATCCATTTGTTGAAGAACTTCTTTTATCTCATTTAAAGACTTTCTTCCAAAATTTGGAGTTCTGAGCATTTCAGATTCAGATTTCTGAACAAGATCACCAATATAAATAATGTTGTCATTTTTGAGACAATTAGCAGATCTGACTGAAAGCTCCAGTTCCTCTACCTTTTTTAATAGATTAGAATTGAAAGATAATTTTTCAGCCTGGGACTGATCTGGTAAAACTTCTGGTTCATCGAAATTTATAAATGGTTGAAGTTGATCTTGCAATATTCGAGCTGCTAGGGCTATAGCATCATCAGGTGAAATAACACCATTAGTTTCAACTTCAAAAATAAGTTTATCGTAGTCAGTAACCTGACCTACTCTGCTATTTTCTACTTTATATGAAGCTTTTACAACAGGGCTAAACATAGCATCTAATTTGATTTCTCCAATAATTTTGTTTTCATCTTCTGCTACCTCAGCACTTACATATCCTTTACCGGTCTCAACATTTGCTTCTATTTCAATTTCAGCGTTTGAGTCTAAGGTCATTATTAGTTGATCTGGATTCATTATTTCAGTTTCAGAATCTGTTTCAAAATTACCAGCTCTTAATTCACCAGAGCCAGATGATTTAAGATACATTTTTTTTAATCCAGGTGAATGGACTTTAACCGCAACAGATTTTAGATTCAAAAGAATATCTGTCAAATCTTCCTTAACACCTGAGATTGTAGAAAATTCATGAACCACACCTTTAATTTTAATAGATGTTATTGCAGCTCCTTGAAGGGAAGACAATAACACTCTTCTTATTGCATTTCCTAATGTAAGACCAAAACCTCTTTCTAAAGGTTCAGCTGTTAGAATGCCAATCTTTCCATTGCTTTCTTCAACATTTACTTCCATTTTGCTAGGTTTTATTAATTCACTCCAGTTTTTTTGTAACACTTAATTGCTCCTTTTAAATTAAACTCTTCTTCTTTTTCTAGGCCTACAACCATTATGAGGTATTGGAGTAACATCTTTAATAGAAGTTATAATATAACCAATTGATTGTAACGATCTTAATGCAGACTCTCTACCTGAACCAGGTCCAGATACTTCAACTTTTAATGATCTTAAACCAAACTCTTTTGCTTTGTTTCCAACATCTTCTGCTGCGATCTGGGCAGCATAAGGAGTTGATTTTCTTGATCCTTTAAATCCCTTATGTCCAGCTGAAGACCAGGCCAGAGCATTTCCTTTTTCATCAGAAATTGTAATTATTGTATTATTAAATGATGAAACTATGTGGGCAACTCCAGAAGAGACCTTTTTTTTAATTTTCGATTTCTTTTTTTCAGCCATATTATCCCTTAGTAACTTTTTTCTTTCCTGCAATTGCAACAGCTTTACCTTTTCTAGTTCTAGCATTTGTATGAGTTCTTTGACCTCTTACAGGCAATTTTTTTCTATGTCTTAAACCTCTATAACAACCAAGATCAGTTAATCTTTTAATGTCCATAGATACTTTTCTTCTTAAATCACCTTCAACTGAATAATTATTATCGATAAGTTCTCTAATCTTGTTAAGTTCCTCATCATTTAATTCATTGACTCTTTTACTAAAATCAACAGATGCATTAGTACAAATATCAGAGGCAATTTTTTTTCCTATTCCATAAATATATGTTAAGGCAATATTTATTTTCTTATTAGTAGGTATATTTACTCCTGATATTCTAGCCATAATGATGTCCGAAAATTGATGGTGGTGAATACATGATTAATGATGTCTTAGTCAAGTGAAAGAGTAGTAAATTTTGGCTGAAATTCATTATATTTTAAGTATTTTTTTGATTTTAGATGTAATTTCTGCAATTTCATTATTTCCATCAATTTCGAAGAAGATTTCTTTACTGTTTTTCCTATAATTTTCAGAAACTAAGTGAGTACTATCAATATAAGCTGTATATCTTGTTTTTATCGTTTCAATATTATCATCCCCTCTTTTTTCTTCACTAGATCTCTTAATTATTCTTTCTTCAATTTTTATAAAGTCAATCATAATATTAAAAATAAAATTTATTTTTAAAGAGTTTTGGCCAAGAAAATTGTTTAGAAAATTTAATTGATCCAAAGTTCTTGGATATCCGTCTAATATAAAACCAGTTTCACATTCAACTAGTCTTTCAGATATAATTTTATTTAAAATATTATCAGATACTAACTGACCTTTGTTCATAATTTCATTTAATTCTAAAGCAAGAGCATCTTTTTGATTTGTTTTTTTTCTTAAAATTTCCCCAGTAGATAGATGGGGAATATCCAAAATTTTAGAGATAATTTTTGCCTGAGTACCTTTTCCAGCACCTGGTGGGCCAAAAAAAATAATGTTATTCAACTTACCTTCTACCTTTAAGTTTTGTTTTTTTTAATAAATTTTCATATTGATGTTGAAATAAATGTGATTGAACTTGTGTTATAAAATCAATCATTACAACAACAACAATTAATAGTGCAGTTCCTCCTAAATAAAAAGGAATTGAAGTTCTTGATAACAAAAATTCAGGTAGTAAAGCGACAAATGCAAGATAAATAGTACCGATTGTTGTAATTCTTGTTAATACATATTCTATATAAATAGCAGTATTTTCGCCAGGTCTTATTCCAGGAATAAAACCGCCATACTTTCTTAGGTTTTCAGCTTGTTCGTCCGGATTAAACACAATACCAGTATAAAAAAATGCAAAAAATATAATCATTGCTGCATACATTAACAAATATAAAGGCTGGCCTCTTCCCATATAACTAGAAATAAGTATAAAAATCTCACTTGAAGAACCGGCTCCAAAGCCAGACATTGTATTTGGTAATAATAAAATTGATGAAGCAAAAATTACTGGTATTACACCTGCGGTATTAATTTTTAGTGGCAGATGAGAACTTTGTCCGCCATAGATTTTATTTCCAACTTGCCTTTTAGGATATTGTACTGGCAGTCTTCTTTGTGCTTTTTCAACAAAAACTATAAATATAATTAGTAGTAATATTAATATTAAGATACCTAGTATTAATGCAACACTTAATTCCCCCGTTCTACCAAGTTGAAGAGTACTAACAAATGCACTTGGAAGGTTAGCTATAATTCCTGCCGTTATGATTAGTGAAATTCCATTTCCCACTCCCCTAGATGTAATCTGTTCACCTAACCACATTAAAAATACGGTGCCGCCAACAAGAGTAATAACAGTTGTTAATCTAAAAAAAAGCCCTGGTTCAAAAACAATATTTCCATAAATAGTTTGCATTGATTCTAAACCAATTGAAACACCATATCCCTGAAGTGCAGCAATAAATACAGTTGCATATCTTGAATATTGGATTAGTTTTTTTCTACCTTTCGTACCCTGTTCTTTTAGAGATTTTAAATAAGGAATTGACGCTTGCATTAAAGTCATAATAATTGAAGCAGAGATATATGGCATTACACCTAAAGCAAAAATTCCCATACGTCCTAATGCACCACCTGAAAAAGTATCAAAAATACCCAATATTCCAGAAGACTGTTGTTCAAAGAATTGTTGAAGCGCAATAGGATTTATCCCAGGAATGGGTAAGAACGTTCCTAATCTAAATATTATTAGTGCACCTAGGGTAAATAAAAGTCTTTGTCTAAGTTCTGTTGCTTTTCCAAGAGCCCCAAAATTTAAGTTATTGGCTAATCTATCTGCTGCTGTTGCCATATTTATTCTTTAATTAAAGTTACCTTTCCACCAGCTTTTTCAATCAATTCAATTGCTTTTCTCGAAGCAAAGGATATTTCAATATTAATTGGCTCATCTATTGTCCCAACGTTAAGTAATTTT
The DNA here is from genome assembly GCA_902602845.1 of uncultured Alphaproteobacteria bacterium. Classification (GTDB taxonomy): domain Bacteria; phylum Pseudomonadota; class Alphaproteobacteria; order HIMB59; genus CACPNW01. The sequence continues at coordinate 4,564 of CACKSN010000021.1, forward strand.
AATTTACCCTTTGATTTTTTTAATAATTTTTTTTCAAAGATATCGTTTTCATTAATTTTATTAGAATCTAAGTTATATTTTTTTATTAAGAGTTTTAATGTTTCAAAATTTATTTGTTGTACCTTTTTCTGGAAAGGATTTTTAAAACCTCTTTTTGGTAATCTTCTATACAATGGCATTTGACCACCTTCAAAACCATTTATTGAAACTCCAGATCTAGATTTTTGACCTTTAACTCCGCGACCTGCAGTTTTGCCCAATCCAGAGCCAGATCCTCTACCCACTCTTTTGCGAGATTTATTTGATAATTTATTAGATTTTAATTGATTAATTTTCATTTTGTTTCTTTTTGTTTCGTGATTTCTTTAATATTTTTTGATCTTTTTGATGCAATTGACTTAGGTGACTCAGACATTTTGAATGCGTTAAAGGTTGCTTTAAGCATATTGTGAGGGTTAGATGTGCCTGTAGACTTTGCTACAACATCTTTAACACCCAGTGATTCAAATAATGCTCTCATAGGTCCACCAGCAATAATTCCTGTACCTGGCGCAGCAGCTCTTAAAATAACTTTTCCAGCACCAAACTTACCAACAACATCATGATGCAGAGTTCTATTTTCTTTTAAGTGTACCCTTATCATTTTATTTTTAGCATTTTCGGTTGCTTTTCTAACGGCTTCTGGAACTTCTTTAGCTTTACCAGTTCCAATGCCTACTCTTCCTTTACTATCACCAACAATCATTATGGCTGCAAAACCAAATCTTCTTCCACCTTTTACGACTTTTGCTACTCTATTTATTGTAACTAGGTGTTCATTAAATTCCGACTTTTCATTATCAAACATATATACCTCTAAAAATTAAGACCTTCATTTCTAGCAGCATCTGCAAGAATCTTAATAAGTCCATGATACTTGTATTTACCTCTATCAAAAGCAACATCTTTTATGCCTTTAGAAATTATTTTTTTAGCAATCTCTTTTCCTATTAATTCAGCGGCTTCTTTTCTTTTTAAATTTTGTTTTTTTATTGATGGTTGAATTGAAGCTGCGCTTACTAAAGTTACACCTTTTGAGTCATCAATTAGCTGTGCATATATGTGAGTATTAGACTTAAATACCGAAAGTCTATTTCTATTAGTCACTTTTTTTATTTTAAAACGTATTTTTTGAGCTCTACTTTTCATTTTAAATTATTTTTTCTTCCCTTCTTTTCTAAAAATATATTCATCTATATATTTGATACCTTTGCCTTTAAATGGCTCAGGCTTTCTAAAAGACCTTATTTCAGCAGCTGTTGCACCTAATTTTTCTTTATCAAAACTTGATAAATTAATAATATTTTGTTTAGGACACTCTATCTTAACTTCTTTAGGAATATTATAATTTATATCATGGCTATAACCTAATTGCAGTTTTAATACTGTGCCTGAAACGCTAGCTCTATAACCAGTACCGTTTAATTCTAATGTCTTTGAAAAGCCATTTGATACGCCAATAATCATGTTTGCTATTAGAGCCCTTGTGGTTCCCCAATTTGGATCTTTTTTTGAATTATCATCTTTTGGCACAACTGAAACTTCATTTTCATTTATATTAATAGAGAATATTGGCTTAATAGCTATTTTCATTTCACCAAGTTTACCTTTTGCAATAAATATCCCATTATCAAAAACACAAGTTACATCTTTATTTAATTTGATTGAATTTTTTGCAACTCTAGACATTAAAAAACCTCACAAAGTATTTCACCGCCAACATTATTTTTTCTTGCCTGCTGATCAGACATAACGCCTTTAGGGGTAGATAAGATTGAAATCCCTAATCCACCATATGGTTTCTCCAAGTCAGAGATTTTAGAGTACACTCTAATCCCGGGTTTAGAGACTCTTTTTATTTTTTTTATTACAGGACTTCCGTTATAATATTTTAGATCAATTTGAATAAAACTTACCCCTTTTCTTTGTTCAGAGTCTTTAAAGTCTCTAATATAACCCTCATCTTTAAGTACTGTGAGAACATTTAAGTTTAGCTTTGATTTAAAACACGAGGTAAAAGATTTATTAGCTTTGTGAGCATTTTTTATTCTTGCTAACATATCAGATAATGAATCGTTAAATGCCATTACTATTTCTCCTTACCAACTTGACTTTACCATACCTGGCAAATCTCCAGACATAGAAAGTTCCCTAATTTTAATTCTTGAAAGACCAAATTTTCTATAATTACCTCTTGGCCTACCAGTAAGCTCGCATCTATTTCTGTGTCTTATAGATGAGCCATTTCTTGGCAAATCATTTAGTTTATTTTGAAGTTTGATTCTTTCCTCGATAGATAATTTTTTATCCTTAATTTTCGATTTCAATTGCTTTCTTCTATTACTAAATTTATCAATCAATTTAGACCTTGAGATATTTTTTTGTATTGAGCTTGCTTTTGCCATTTTCCTCCTAATTAATATTTTTTTCCACAAAGGGCATATTGAAACTTTTAAGTAGCTGAATTGCCATGTTGTTGTTTTTTGCTGAAGTACAAATCGTTATGTCAAGTCCTCTTACTTTGTCGACTTTATCAAAGTTAATTTCTGGAAATATTATATGTTCTTTTATCCCCATTGAATAATTACCATTGCCATCAAAGCCATTTGGGCTAAGTCCTCTAAAGTCCCTGATTCTCGGTATAGCAATATTAATAAGCCTATCTAGGAACTCATACATCATTTTATTCCGTAGTGTAACTTTGGCTCCTAAAGGCATACCAGCCCTAATTTTAAATCCTGAAATCGCTTTTCTTGCCTTTGTTTTAATGGCTTTTTGACCAGTTATAAGAGACAAATCTTCAACAGCTTTATCAACTAATTTAGAATCATCCTTTGCTTCACCAATTCCCATATTTAAAACAATTTTGTTAATTTTTGGCACTTCATGTATGTTTTTTAATTTTAACTTAGACATTAAGTCAGATTTGATATTATTTTTATACTCTTCCAATAATCTAGACATTTAGATTTCCTTACCTGAAAGTTTATTTATTCTGGTTTTTTTACCATCTGAAACTTTAAATCCTACTCTTGCAGCTTTGCCAGATTCTGAGTCAAAAAAAGAAAGATTTGAAATATGAATTGGCATCTCTTTTTCATTGATGCCACCTGGTTGATTATTGTCTGGTTTTTGATTTTTCTTAACCTTATTAATTTCAGATACAATAGCCTTGTTTTTTTTAGGCAACATTTTAATGATTTTTCCCTTTTTACCTTTATCTTTTCCAGCGAGAACAATTACTTCATCACCTTTTTTCAACTTAAGTTTAATGTTCATTAAAGTACCTCAGGTGCTAAACTTATTATTTTCATAAATTTTTTGTTTCTTAACTCTCTAGTAACCGGACCAAAAATTCTTGTAGCAATAGGCTCTTCTTGTTTATCTAGTAAAACGGCAGCGTTTTTATCAAATCTTATGGATGTACCATCTGTTCTCTGAAAATCTTTTTTAGTTCTTACTATTACAGCCTTGTAAACATCACCTTTTTTAACTTTTGCTCTTGGTATTGCATCTTTAATAGAAACAACAATTATATCTCCAATAGATGCTGATTTTCTTTTTGACCCGCCAAGAACTTTAATACATTGTATTTTTCTTGCGCCGGAGTTATCTGCAACAAATAAGCTGGATTGCATTTGAATCATTTACTATCCCCACTAGTTTCTAAAACTTGCCAAGATTTCATTTTTGAAATTGGTTTTGATTCAATTATTGAAACTTTATCTCCAACTTTAAATATATTGTTTTCATCATGAGCATGGTAATTTTTTGATCTACTAATTATTTTTCTATATAATTTGTGTTTTACTCTTCTGGTAACTTTAACAACAATTGTCTTATTTGCATTTGCTGAAATTACAGTTCCGGATAAAAGTCTCTTAGGCATTTTTCTCTCCAATATTTTTAGCTATTAGTGTTTTTAGTCTAGCTATATCTTTTTTTATATTTTTTATATTAGAAGTTTTTTCTAATTGACCGCTAGATTTTTGAAACATATAATTCATAAGTGTCTTTTTTTTATCTATTAATTCACTTTTAGCTTTGTTAGGATCGAATGTTTTTGAATTTTTTTTAATCATATATTTCTCTCAACAAACTTACATTTAATTGGGAGTTTAGCTGCTGCTAAAGTCATCGCTTTTCTTGCATCATCAACATTTACTCCATCAACCTCAAACATTATTCTTCCAGGTTTAACCCTGCATGCCCAAAATTCAATAGAACCCTTTCCTTTACCCATTCTAACTTCCGCTGGTTTTTTTGAAACTGGCACATCTGGGAAGATTCTAATCCACATTCTTCCAGCTCTCTTAAGATATCTTGTTATTGCCTTTCTGGCAGCCTCAATTTGTCTAGATGTTACTCTTTCTGGCTCAATTGCTTTCAACCCAAAACTACCATAAGTAAGAGAATAATTACCTTTAGCATTACCATGAATTCTGCCCTTAAACTGCTTTCTAAACTTAGTTTTTTTTGGAGATAGCATATTCATTATCTTACACTGCCTTGGTCAACTTGTTTTTTCTCACTTGCGTAAGGATCCTTAGATAAAATTTCTCCTTTATTTATCCAAACTTTTATTCCACATATTCCGTAAGTGGTGTCAGCTTCCGCTGTAGCATAATCAATATCTCCTCTTAATGTATGTAAAGGCACACTCCCTTCATGATATTTTTCTGTTCTAGCAATTTCAGCACCACCTAGTCTTCCACTGCATACAACTTTAACTCCCTTAGCACCTAATCTAGTAGCTGATTGAACAGCTTTTTTCATTGCTCTTCTAAATGATACTCTTTTTTCGAGTTGGTTAGCAATGTTTTCTGCTACAAGCTTTGCTTCAACCTCTGGTTTTCTAACTTCCTTAATATCTAAGAAAACTTCAAGATTTGACATTTGTGAAAGCTTATTTTTGAGAAGCTCTATATCAGCTCCTTTTTTTCCAATAATAATGCCTGGTCTTGAACTGAAGATTGAGACTCTCAATTTTTTTGCAGCTCTCTCAATATTTATTTTTGAAATACTTGCATTTTTAAGTTTGTTTTCAACAAATTCTTTAATTTTAAGATCTTGATGAAGTAGTTTTGTGTATTCAGATTTGGAAAACCATCTCGATGACCAGGTTTTATTTATGCCTAATCTGATACCATGAGGATTTACTTTTTGTCCCATTTTAATTTTCCTTCTCTTTTTTTGTTCTCTCTTCTACAATTATTGTTAGTTTACTGAATGGCTTTATTATTGATCCTGCTCTACCTTTAGCTCTGGGTCTCCATCTTTTCATTCTTAAACTTTTACCAACAAAAGCCTCTTTAATAAAAAGTTTGTCTATATCAAGTTGTTTATTATTTTCTGCGTTTGCTATTGCTGCATTTAATACTTTTAAAACACTGCCAGATATTCTTTTTTGTGAAAATTTAAGTTGATTGATTGCAGAATTTACACTTTTATTTACTAAACTATTTGCAATAAGAGATAGTTTAAGTGGGCTAATTCTAACCATATTATCTTTTGCAAATGCTGTTAATTTATCTTGGGTCATTTTTTTTCTGCTTTCTTATCTGCTGCAGTATGACCTTTGAAAGATCTGGTTGGTGAAAATTCTCCAAGTTTATGGCCAACCATTTGTTCGTTAACAGTAACTGGAACAAATTTTTGTCCATTATAAACTCCAAATGTCAGGCCCACAAATTGAGGTAAAATAGTAGATCTTCTTGACCAAGTTTTAATAACCTCTTTTCTTCCAGATTGAGAAGTTTTTTCAGCTTTTTTAATTAGCTGCATATCAACAAATGGTCCTTTCCAAATAGATCTTGTCATTATTTCTTCCTTCTTTTTATTATAAACACGCTTGTTTTTTTATTTTTTCTAGTTTTAAAACCTTTGGTAGGAACTCCCCATGGAGTTACAGGGTTTCTTCCACCAGATGTTCTGCCTTCACCACCGCCATGAGGGTGATCAACAGGATTCATTACAACACCTCTTACCTTTGGTCTGAAACCTAAATATCTTTTCCTACCAGCCTTTCCCAGCTTAATATTTTTTTGATCTGAATTTGAAACTTCACCAATAGTTGCTTTGCAGTTTTTATTTATATGTCTAATTTCACCCGATGTTAATTTTATTTGAATGTAAGGCTCTTCCTTTGAAACTATTTGAGCAGAAGAGCCAGCAGATCTAATAAGTTGTCCGCCTGCCCCTGGTTTTAGTTCAATATTATGGATATTAGTGCCGACTGGGATATTTTTTAAAGGAAGACAATTTCCATTTTTGATCTCTACATTGTCACCTGAAATCAATTTATCACCTAAATTAATATTCTTAGGAGATATTATATAGCTTAATTCACCATCATCATATTTTAGCAAAGAAATAAAAGCTGATCTATTTGGATCATATTCATTTCTAATAACTTCAGCATTTATATCTAATTTATTTCTTTTAAAATCTATTACCCTGTATTTTCTCTTAACACCGCCACCCATTCTTCTAGATGTTATTCTTCCTTGGTTATTTCTACCACCAGTAGATAACATTGGTTTGAGTAGAGATTTAATAGGTTTTTCCTTAGAAAGATGTTTTTTTGAAACTAATACAGTTCCTCTTAAACCTGGTGTAACTGGTTTAAACTTATTTAACATTATTTAATCTCCAATGATGAGTCTATTGTATTACCCTCTTTTAAAGTTACAATGGCTTTTTTAGTATCGTTTCGAAAACCAATTGTACCTTTAAAAGATTTTAATTTACCTCTAGTTATTGATGTATTAATTTTTATAACTTTAACTTTAAAAATATTCTCAATAGCTTGTTTGATCTCGTTTGAATTGGAGTCTTTTGAAACTAAAAAAGTGTATTGATTGTATTGCTGAAGATTTGTTGATTTTTCAGTTGTAATTGGTTTTTTAATAATGCTGAAAGCTCTTTCACTAGAAATTTGTTTATTTATTTTTTTCATGAAAGCCTCTTTGATATGTTATCTAAACACTTTTCTTCAATAAATACCTTATCAAAAGTAATTAAATCTTTAACATTGATGCCTCTTTCATTAAGTAGAGATATTTTAGGTATATTATTAGAAGCAAGCTTAAAATTATTATCCACGGAATTTCCAGAATATACAAATAAAGCAGAATTATAATCAAATTTTTTTAGATCTTTATTTAGCTCACGAGTTTTAAAACTAGTTAATTTAAAGCTATCAATAAAAACGATCTTGTCCTCAGATAACTTAGTAGACAACGCAGATTTCAATGCTAACTTTTTTTCTTTTTTATTTAACTCAAAGGAGTGATCTCTATTTACAGGTCCCATTGATACTGCGCCACCTTTAAAATTAGGTGGTTTGTTACTACCCTGTCTTGCGTTTCCTGTTCCTTTTTGAGAAAATGGTTTTTTTGATCTTCCACTAACCTCTGATCTAGATTTAGTTTTGTGTGATCCTTGCCTAGATTTTGCATTTTGGTATCTTATGTACTGATGAATAATATCGGGAAATGTTTTCACACCAAATATGTTTTTATCTAATTCGATGTTTCCCACCTCGTTACTTTTTAAATTATAAACTATTTTTTTCATTTATTTTTTTACTGAATCCTTGATATAAACTATTGAATTTTTTTTACCTGGTATTGATCCTTTAACAACCAAGATTCTATTTCTTTCATCAATATCAATAATTTTTAAGTTTTGTTTTGTTACTTTTTTGGAGCCCATTCTGCCTGCCATTTTTTTACCTTTAAATACTCTTCCTGGATCTTGGTTTTGTCCAGTTGATCCATGTGATCGATGTGAAATTGAAACACCATGAGAAGCTCTGAGCCCTCCAAAGTTATGTCTTTTCATAACACCTGCAAAACCTTTACCTATAGAAATACTGCTTGCATCAATATATTGATCTACCACAAAGTGGTTGGCGGAAAGTGAGGTCCCGACTTCAAGCATATTTTTTTCATCAACTCTAAATTCTTTAATAATTTTTTTTGGTTTAGAATTAATTGATGAAAATATTTTTCTTAAGGGTTTTTTTAATTTAATAATATCTTTATTAGTATCAATACTTGCTAATTGAACAGCATTATACCCATGTTTCTCGACTGTTTTGATATTTGATACTATGCACTCATCTACTTTAAGCAATGTAACGTGCATGGATAAACCATTAGAACTAAAATAAGTTGAATTTCCTAATTTTGTTGTAATTAAGCCTGATCTACTCATATTAAATTTTAATATCGACCTCTACACCTGCTGACAAATCTAGTTTCATTAGTGCATCTACTGTTTGTGGAGTTGGATCTAGAATATCTAGGAGTCTGTTGTGAGTTCTTATTTCAAATTGATCCCTACTTTTTTTATCAACATGAGGTGATTTATTTACAGTAAATCTTTCAAATCTAGTAGGCAGAGGTATTGGTCCTTTGACCTTCGCTCCAGTCCTTTTTGCTGTATTGATTATATCTAAAGTACTTGAATCTAACAAAGAGTGATCAAATGCTCTCAATCTTATTCTTATATTTTGTTTTTCCATTATGCTAACTTTGCCTTTACTTCGTCCGCAACATTAGAAGGGACTTGTTCGTAATGATCAAACTGCATTGTGTAATTAGCCCTGCCTTGGGACAATGATCTGAGATTATTAACATAACCAAACATATTTGCTAAAGGGACCATTGCATCTACAACATTAGCATTTCCTCTTGTAGACATTTCTTGAACTTGACCTCTTCTACTATTTAAGTCTCCAATAACATCTCCCATATATTCTTCAGGGGTTACTACTTCGACTTTCATCATTGGCTCTAATAAAACTGGACTGGCTTTTGCTATACCTTCTCTAAAAGCAGCTCTTGCAGCAATTTCAAAAGCTAGAACACTAGAATCAACATCGTGATATGCTCCATCATAGAGAACAGCTTTAAAATCAATGCATGGAAAGCCTGCAATTACACCGGTTTGTTGCTGAGCAATTAAACCTTTCTCAACACCCGGAATATGCTCAGTTGGAATGTTACCACCTTTAATTTGATTTACAAATTCATATCCACTGCCTGGTTCTCCAGGTTCAAATTTAATTTTAACTCTTGCAAATTGTCCTGCACCACCTGATTGTTTTTTGTGAGTGTAATCAACATCAAAAGAGTTTGAAATCGTTTCCCTATATGCTACTTGTGGTGCACCAACATTGGCCTCAACTTTAAATTCTCTTTTCATTCTATCAACTAAAATTTCTAAATGTAGCTCTCCCATACCTTTGATTATCGTTTGACCACTTTCATGATCTGTTGTTACTCTAAAACTCGGATCTTCCTGTGCCAATCTTCCTAAGGCTTGACCCATTTTTTCATGATCAGCTTTTGTCTTAGGCTCGACTGCAACTTCTATAACTGGGTCTGGAAAATCCATTCTTTCTAAAACTATTGGTTTATTTGTGTCACATAAAGTTTCTCCTGTTGTAACATCTTTTAAACCAACTAATGCAACTATGTCTCCAGCATGAGCTACTTTAATTTCTTCTCTGTTATTAGCATGCATCAAAAGCATTCTTCCTATATTTTCTTTTTTACCAGAATTTGAGTTAAGAACTGCATCTTTTGCATTTATTGTACCAGAATAAATTCTAGTAAATGTAAGACTTCCAACAAAAGGATCTGTCATGATTTTAAAAGCTAATGCACTGAATGGTTCACTATCCTCGCATTTTCTGGAAAGTTCTTTTGAGTCATCGCCCACATCTGTTCCTTTAACACTTTCTACATCTTTTGGTGAAGGCATGTAATCAATTACAGCATCAAGTAGAGGTTGTACGCCTTTATTTTTAAAAGCAGATCCCGTCAATACTGGCACAAAAGAACCCTTAATTGTACCTTTTCTAATGCATGCTTTTAATTCCTCTGTGGATGGTTCGTTACCGTCTAAATATTTTTCCATTATTGCATCATCTTCTTCTACAGCTTTTTCTATCAACTTTTCTCTGTACTCATTCGATTGGTCTTTTAGATCATCAGGAATTTCAACTATATCGAATTTTGCACCTAAGCTTTCATCCTGCCAAATAATGGCTTTGTTAGAAACTAAATCAACTACACCTTTGAGATTGCTTTCAATGCCAATTGGAAGTTGAGTTACTAAGGG
>CACKSN010000022.1 GCA_902602845.1 uncultured Alphaproteobacteria bacterium
AATAAAAAATTTTTAAATATTTATAGTTTTAAAGTAAATTCGAATATAGACAATACAATCAAATCTATATTATATGCTTACCAAGAATGTGTTTTAAATAATTTTATAGGAGTGGTTACTTTACCATTAAGAAAAGATTTAATATCTCAAAAATCTAATTTTAATTTTTCAGGACATACTGAATTTTTACAAAAATTAGATAAAAAAAAATATTCGAATATGATTTTATTTCATAAAAAGATTATTGTTTCTACAATAACAACGCATATACCTATAAGTAAAGTAAGAAGCACTATATTAAAAAAGAATTATTTATTTAATAAAATTTTGAGTTTGAATAATACCTTAAAAATCGATTTTAATATCAAAAAACCAAAAATTTTTATTTCTGGATTAAATCCTCATTCAGGTGAAAATGGTCAAATGGGTGATGAAGAGTTGATTTTAGTAAAACCAGTAATTAGTAAATTAAAAAAAATTGGAATTAATATTTTTGGTCCTTATTCTGCTGATAGTATGTTGTTAAATGAAAATGCTAATTCTGTAGATTGCTTTGTTTATTTATTTCATGACCAAGCTTTAATTCCATTTAAATATATTAGCAAATTCTCTGGAGTTAATTATACCGGCAACTTAAATATTATAAGAACATCACCAGATCACGGTACTGCATATAATATTAAAAATATTAAGAATATTTCTTCAATGTCTTTACAAAATTGTTTTAAACTAACAAAAAGAATTTATCAAAACAGAATAAAAAATGAAAAAAGCAAAAAAATCACTAGGTCAAAATTTTTTAATTGATAAAAATATATGTGAAAAAATTTCTAAATTATTAAATATCAAAGATAATATAATTTTAGAAATTGGACCTGGTTACGGCAATTTAACAGATGCTTTAATTACAAAAAAACCAAAAAAATTATATCTAATTGAGAAAGATAATAATCTTAGTATATTTTTAAAATTAAAATATAAAGACCATAAAAACATTAACATCATAAATATGGATTTTTTTGATCTAGATTTATCAAAGTTTAAAAATATAAATATTATCTCTAATCTACCATATAATATCAGTACGCGAGTAATTCTTTATTTATTTGATTATAATACAATAATTAATGAAATGGTATTTATGATACAAAAAGAGGTAGCAATAAAATTTGATTATAATTTAAAAGATATGAACAAATATAAGTTTTTTACAAATATCTACAGTAAATACAATAAATGCTTTGATGTACCACCCTCTGTTTTTAGACCAAAACCAAAGATAAAATCATCGGTTGTTAAGTTCAAATTAAAAAAAAATATTATTAATAGTAATAAGTTACATTTATTCTGTAATAAAATATTCAGAAATAAAAGAAAAAAAATAATTAGTAAATTTAAAAATAATGAACTAATAAGTCAAAATGTTCTTCATAAAAGAACTGATGAATTGAATATTATGGAATTATTAAGAATATATAATTCTTTTTAATTTTTTACTTAATATCTTATTATTTTTATCTATGGAATTATAGTAATCAATTATTTTAATTATATCATTTACTGTTTGATGAACATTTTCATTAATAAGAACATATTTATATTCATTATAATGTTTCATTTCATTCATTGCATATGAAAGTCTTAAATTAATTTCTCTTGAATTGTCTCTTCCACGTTTAATCAATCTTTTTTTAAGTTCAGATTTTGATGGAGGTAATATAAAAAAATCTATTATTTTATCTTTACTATAGTTTTTTCTAATTTTTCTTGCACCTTTCCAATCTATATCAAAAAGGAGATGTTGATGATTTTTATTTGACATAATAATATTTTTATATGGAGAACCATAAAAATTATTAAAATTTTTTGCAGTTTCAATGAAAAAATTTTTTTTTTCTAAATTGATAAATTTTTCTTTTGTAACAAAAAAATAATCTTTGCCATTTATTTCATTTAGTCTTTTGTTTCTTGATGTATATGAAATAGATAAAGATATATTTTTCATTTTTTTTAATAATAATTTACACAAAGTTGTTTTACCGGCCCCTGATGGTGAGGATATAATTATCAATCTATTTTTTATTTCTATATTCATATAATTTTTTTTTATGTTCATTATAATTTTTAGAAAAAATATGTCTCCCTATAAAACTATTATAAAAATAAAATAAATCCTCATTATAGTAAGTTTCGTTAATAATATCTATTGTTTTAGTTCCAACATAAGCAATTGGCTTAGGGGGAAGTCCTCTAATTAAATAAGTATTATAAGGGTGATTAATTTTCAAATCTCTTAAAGTAAGATTTCTATCTAAATCATATTCACCATTAGTCAAAGCAAATAAAACTGTTGCATCAATTTGTAGTTTCATGTTTTTTTTAAGACGATTAAATATTACTGATGAAATTTTTTTTTTATCCTCATAATCTAAACCCTCTTTTTCTATCATAGAACCAATTATAATAATTTGATCGTTATCAATATTTTTTAATAGTTTACTCTTATTTAATTTTGCTAAATAATTTTTTTTAAACTTTTTTAAATAATTATAAAAATCCTCAAATCCTTTATTTTTATCAAATAAATATGTATCAGCTAAAATATCATTATATCCGATAGTATTAAAATTTTGAAAATATTTTGATAATTCTTTGTTAAGTTCTTTTTTTGACCATCCCTCTACAATAGTAATTTTATTAAGAACATTACTTGGCTTAGAGATTATATGTAAAAAATCTAAATAAGATAAGTTCTTTTGGAAATTAAAATTACCATAATGAAAAAATTTACTATTATTAATAAAATATATTTTATTGAATAATTTTAAAACTTTTATTTCAAATGTATTATCAAAATTAATATTCTTATTTAAGATATCTTCAATATTTTGTCCTTTAGTTATACTTATTATTTCATTTTTTAAACTTAGATTTTTAGTTACGATATAATAAAAAGAAAAAAATATAAATGTTGATATGATTAATAACAATATACTAAATACTTTTAAATAATAACGCAGTATTTGTTCCTCCAAATCCAAAAGAATTACTTAAAGCATAATTAATTTTTTTATCTATAGGTGTTTTGGGTATAAGATTAATATTTTTTGTTTCAATGGGATTATTTAAATTTAAAGTTGCAGGTAATATTTTTTTATTTATAGAAAAGATTGAAAAAATTGCCTCTACACTTCCGGCTGCGCCTAATAAATGTCCAATAGAAGATTTTGTTGAACTAACAAAAATTTTGTGAGTAAACAATTTAGAAATTGCATTAAATTCAATTTCATCGCCCTTTAAAGTCGAGGTTCCATGAGCATTGATATAATCAATACTATCACTACCTATATCTGCCATTTTTAAAGCTTCAGACATCGCCCTGAATCCTCCATCACCGTCTTCAGAGGGCGCAGTTATGTGGTAAGCATCACCGGACATTCCGTAACCAACAATTTCTGCATAAATTTTAGCGTTTCTTTTTTTAGCTGTTTCATATTCTTCTAGAACAACTATTCCAGAACCCTCTCCCATGACAAATCCATCTCTATCTTTATCCCAAGGTCTAGATGCTAATTCTGGAGTTTCATTAAAATTAGTACTTAGGCTCCTAGCTGCGCAAAAACCAGCTACGCCGAGCTTACATACTGCTGCCTCAGACCCACCAGCAATCATTATATCTGATGCACCTCTTTTTATCATTTCACTTGCATCTCCAATAGAATGCGCTCCTGTTGCACATGCTGTAACTACAGAATGATTAGGTCCTTTAAATCCATATTTTATTGATATTTGACCAGAAAGAAGATTAACTAATGAGGATGGGATAAAAAAAGGAGATAACTTTCTAGAACCTTTTTCATTAATTGTTAGGGAACCATTATAAATAGTTTCAAGTCCACCTATTCCAGAGCCAATTGAAACGCCAACTCTAAGTTTTTGTTCTTCAGTTAAAGTTTCTAAATTTGCATCTTCAACTGCCATACTAGCAGCAACAAGCCCATATTGTATGAACCTATCATTTCTTTTAATATCTTTTATTTCTATTTTAGATTTATTATTAAAGTAATTATTATCATCTGGATTATTTGATAAATATCCAGCAATCTTGCATGGTAAATCTGATGTATCAAATTGATCAATTTTTTTAATACCAGATTTACAATTAATTAGATTATCCCAAGAAGTGTCTTTGTCATTACCTAAGGATGTTAATAAGCCTATTCCTGTAACAACTACCCTTCTCATAAAGAAAAAATAATTTTATTTTTTACTTTCAATATAATCAATTGCATTTTGTACAGTTTGAATAGTTTCAGCAGCATCATCTGGTATTTCAATTCCAAATTTTTCTTCAAATGCCATTACTAATTCAACTGTATCTAAACTATCAGCTCCTAAATCGTCAATAAATTTAGCTTCAGGTACAACTTTAGACTCATCAATTCCCAAATGATCAACAACAATTTTTTTTACTTGATCTTGAATTTCACTCATAATTATCTCCTTATACTTTCTTTTAGATTATTAACTGATTATATGTCAACAAATTAAACCATTAACATTCCACCATTTACATTAAAATTTTGACCTGTTATGTAGGATGAATCGTCAGAAGATAAAAAATATACTAAGTTAGCAACATCTTCAGGTTCACCAAACTTTGCCATTGGAATTTTATCAAGAATATTATTTTTTTGACTCTCGTTTAATTTATCTGTCATAGAAGTAGATATAAAACCTGGAGAAACAATATTTAAATTTATATTTCTTTTAGCGACTTCAAGTGCAATTGATTTATAAAGACCAATCATACCTGATTTTGAAGCTACATAATTTGCCTGACCAGGATTACCAGTTGTTGCTACTACTGAGGAAATACCGATAATTTTCCCATATTTATTTGATAACATATTAGGTAATAGAGTTTTAATAATGATATAGTTTGAATCTAGGTTTGTTTTAATTATTTTAGACCATTGGTCTGGTTTCATTCTAAAAATTAAATTATCTTCAGTAGAACCTGCATTATTTACAATAACATCTATATCTTTGTGATCATTTGAAATTATATCCATAATTGATTGCAGTTCAGTACTATTAGAAATGTCAACTTTATAATAGTAGTGATCATCACCATATTTTTTTTTAAGAGTTTCCTTTTTTTCTTCAGTTGATGAGGTTAATACTAACTTAAAACCTTCTTCTAAAAATCTATGTGATAAAGCTGAGCCAATACCACCAGAAGAACCTGTGATTAATACCTTTTTTTTATTATTATTCATTTTAATTCATATCTTCGATTTTATTTATTGATTTTATATCAAAATTACTTGAGATTCTTTTGATTAAAGATGACAAAACATTGTTTGGTCCAATTTCAATAATTTTATTTTCACCACTTTGTTCTAATTTTTTTACACTATCAGTCCATTTAACTTTATTTGCCATTTGTTTTTTAAGGGCATTTTTTATTTCAATAGAATCATTTGAAATATTAGCATTATAATTTGAAATTAAATTAATGCTTGTAAATTTAAAATTTGTATTTTCTATTCGAGCGCTTAATTCATTTTGAGCACTAATCATAAATTTACTATGAAATGCAGCTGATACTTTAAGTATTACATACTTTTTAACGTTATTTTTTAAAAAAAAATCTTTATTGTTAATAATTTGTTCAATATCACCTGAAACTACTACTTGAATAGGTGAGTTATCATTTGCAATTTCTAAATCAATTTTATTGTCATCAATTAAACTTTGAACTTTTTTAGAGTCAACACCAATTAATGCTGCCATTCCAGTTGTATTTGGTGATACAGTATCATTCATAAGCTGACTCCTCTCTTTTAAAAGAGTACTGCAATCTTTAATTGAAATTTTTTCACTACAAGCGAGAGCGGTATATTCACCTAAAGAATGACCCATCATTACACTTATTGATGATAAATCTAAATTGCTTTCTGAAATTAAAGTTCTAAATATAATCATAGATGAAGTAAAAATTGATACTTGTGTATATTTTGTTAAATTTAATTTATCATTTTCATTTGAAAAAATTATTTTTTTTAAATTAATCTGTAAATAATCTTCAATTTCTTCAAATGTATTTTTGGCAACTTCGAAATTATCATAAAAGTCCTTTGTCATACCTAAATATTGGCTACCCTGCCCTGGAAATACAATTGCAGTCATTTAAACTTGATTTATTTTAAAAAATTAATATATGCAATAATAACTTCTCTTGTATTTAACTAATATAAGATTAACCATGGAGTATTATGAATAAATTTGAAGTAGTTTTGCTTTTAAGTCCAGAACTAGGAAATCAAACCCTTAAATCTGAGATAAGTTCATTCAAAAAATATATCGAAAAAAGTGCCGGTAAAATTATTGATGAGGAAGATTGGGGACTTAGAGATCTTAGTTATACAATAAATAAATTTAAAAAAGCTTTCTACAATTTCTATCAGATTGAGATAAATGGTGATAAGATTAAAGATATTAGGAAAGATCTTAATCAGTCGGATAATTTGCTAAGGCATTTGTTTATTAAAGTTAAAGAACATCAAGAACTACCAACAAAGTTATTAAATGAAAAAAAATAAAAAAAAATCTTATAATAAAGATGAAAATTCTAATTCACCTTTTGAAAACAAGAAGAAATTTTGTCCATTTAGCCAACCAAACTCACCAAAAATAGATTATAAAGACTTAAGAATGTTATCCAGATATATTAGTGAAAAAGGAAAAATTGTTCCAAGCAGAATCACAGGTGTATCAAGGGGAAAACAGAAGGAATTAGCTAGGGCAATTAAAAGAGCAAGATTTTTATCTTTAATGTCATACACAAACAAATTTTTAAATCAATGAAAGTAATTTTAACTACTAATATAAAAAAATTAGGTAAAATTGGAGACCTAGTGAATGTAAAAGATGGTTTTGCAAGAAACTTTTTATTTCCAAATAATATGGCCTTAAGGAATAATAAAAAAAATTTATCACATTATGAAAATATTAAAGATGAAATGTTAAAAAAAGAAGATGAAAAACTTCAAGATGCCAATAAACTCATGAAGGAAATATCAAAAATTAAAATTGAGTTCAAAAAAGAAGCAGATGATAAAGATCAGTTATATGGCTCAATTTCAAAAAAAGAAATAATTGATTATTTTTCAAATAATAATATAAAAATAAGATCTGATGATTTGATTATAAAACAACCTATAAAATCTATAGGTATTCATGAAATAGAAATTAATCCATATATGGACATAAAGGATACTTTTAAGCTGACTGTTAATAAGAATTAATTTATTCACATAATTAATAGTTTATTAACCATTAATTTTTTCTAAATTATTGTTTCATATTTATTTTGGTTTAATAAATTTGAATGTCAATAGAATTAATTAATTCTGATAAAAACTTAGAAAATATAGACACAAAATTTGTTAATTATGAGGCTGAATCTGCATTAATTGGCTGTATTTTATGGGATAATAGAAGTTATGAAAAAGTATCAGAGTTTTTAGATGAAACACATTTTGTTGATCCTAATAACAAAATCATATTTAAAACTATAAAAAATTTATTAGATAAAAATATTTTAGTTTCTCCAATTACATTAAAAAACTACTTACCTGAAAATAACAATAACATAGATAATATTAAATACTTAAACCAAATAAAAGATAGCGCTCCTTCGACTCAAAACTCAATTAATTATGGAAAAATAATTTATGATTTACATTTGAAAAGAAATCTCGTTGGTATCGCTCATAACATAATCAACGAAACAAACATTAATTCAGACAATTTAGATGGTAATAATTTAATAGAAAATGCTGAAAATGATCTCTATGTATTATCACAAACTGGAAACGCAGATAGAAAACATGTAGATTTTGGAACGGCTTTGAAAAACGCAGTTGATATTATTAGTGAAGCTTACAAAAGGGATGGAAAAATTGCAGGTGTACCAACTGGCTTTAGAGATTTAGACAAAAAGTTAGGAGGTTTACATAAATCTGATCTAATTATAGTTGCTGGAAGACCTTCAATGGGGAAAACAGCCTTGGGAACAAATATAGCTTTTAATTGTGCTATTAAATATAAAGAAGAAAAAGATGAACTGGAAAACATAAAAATTACTGATGGAGGTAAAGTGGCATTTTTTTCATTAGAAATGTCATCAGAACAATTAGCTACTAGGATCCTGGCTGAAAGATCAAGAATATCAGGAGATAAAATGCGCAAAGCTGAATTTAGCAAAGAAGATTTTAATAAAATTGCTAAAACATCATCAGAATTAGAAAAACTTAATTTAATCATAGATGATAATCCTATATTAACTATTCCAAGTTTGAGAGCGAGAGCGAGAAGATTAAAAAGGCAGCATAACATTAATTTAATTATTATTGATTATTTGCAACTTATGTCATCGGCATCTAACAGTAGAAATGATGGGAGAGTTCAAGAAATATCTGAAATTACAAGAGGTTTAAAATCGATTGCAAAGGAATTAAATATTCCAATCATAGCTCTGTCTCAACTATCAAGGCAAGTTGAACAAAGGGAGGATAAAAGACCTCAACTTTCAGATTTAAGAGAAAGTGGAACAATAGAACAAGATTCTGATGTTGTTATGTTTATTTATAGAGAAAGTTACTATTTAGAAAGAATGATGCCTATCAGAAAACCTGAAGAAGATGACATAAAGTATAATGAACGCGTTAGTAGATGGACTCAACTTTCTGAAGAAAGCTATAATAAGGCAGAAATCATTATTGCTAAACAAAGACATGGACCAATAGGGTCTATAAAAATGCATTTTGATGCTAATTTTACAAAATTCAGTGATTTAAGTAATGAAGATTATGATAATATTATAGAGTGATTACAAATTCGTGTATTTTAAAAATTTATAAAAAAAATTTATTAAAAAATTACCATTCCTTTAAAAATAAAAAAACAAATCTTATTGTAGCTCCAACAATTAAAGCAAATGCTTATGGTCTTGGTGATATTAAAGTTTTTAATTTATTTAAAAAAGAAGGCTGTAAATATTTTTTTGTTGCTACACTAGAAGAAGGAATAAAATTAAAAAATAAAAATAAAAAAATATTTATATACGTTTTAAATGGTATCCAAAATTATAATTTAAAATTATTTAAAGATAATAATATAATACCAATAATTAATACAAGAAATGAATTAAAGAAAATAACTGAAACAAATTTAAAGTTTGGATTACACATAGATACAGGTATTAATAGATTGGGCATAGATTATAGAGAATTACCAAAATCAATCTTTAATAATCAAAAAATTGATTTAGTTATGAGTCATTTTGCAAGCGCTGATAAAATAAATAGTAAATATAATGATAAGCAAAATGAAATTTTTTCAAATATAATAAAAAAATTTAGTAAAAAGAAATTAATTTATAGTTTATCAAACTCTAATGGCGCAGCAATATCCAAAAAATATTTATATAATATGATAAGACCAGGTATTGGAATATATGGTGGTAATAATAAAAATATTTTATTAAAAAAAATAATTTATCCTGTAGTTTGCTTAAAAGCTAAAATTATACAAATAAAAACAATAAGAAAAAATGAATTTATAGGCTATAATCAAACTTATAAAACAAATAATAGAATTAAAGTTGCAATTATTGGTATTGGCTACGCTGATGGTATTCCAAGGAAACTAAGTAATAATGGCTACGTTTATTATAAGAAATCAAAATTTAAAATAATTGGAAGAATTTCTATGGATAGTTTAACTATTAATATATCAAACTCTAAACATATTTTAAAAGTAGGAAATTATGTCAATTTAATAAATTTTTCACATGGCATAGAAGATTTTGCTGATCAATGTGATACTATAAGTAATGAAGTCATAACTTCATTAGGGGAAAGAGTAAAAAGAATTTATGTCTAATTATTTAAAAATTTATCTATCCCTTTTTAGTCTATTTATTTTATTATTTTTCTCATTTTTTATTAAAGATTTTAGAATAGATGCTTCGTCTGATACATTGGTTGCTCAAAATGATAATGATTTTAAATTTTTTAATTATTATCAAAATGTTTTTCCATCAAAATCAAATTTAATAATAGCATTAAAGTCAGAGAAGGTAATTGATAAGAAATTATTGAAAGAAATTGAAGATATTACTATTCAACTTGAAAATATTAATGAAATAGAAAACGTGTTTAATATTAATAAGGCACCAATACTTTTTGCAAAAAATACAAGTTTAATTGACTTATCAAATAATAATTATGAAACAATATTAACAACTGATTTAAAAATTGAAGATGTTTTAAATGAATTTTCTAACAACCCTCTTTACAGCGATCAAATAATAAACAAAGACAAAAATATAACATCATTAATAATTAATTTGAAACCTAATACAAAATTATTAGATCTTAAAAAAAATAAGAATGTTTATCTAGCAAATAATACTTATTATGAAAAAAAATCTGAAATTGATCTAGATAGAAATAATTTAATAAACAAAATTAGAAATATTTTGAAAAATCAAAGTAAAGATTATACTTATTACTTAGGTGGTGTAGAGATGATATCTAATGATGTTATTTCTTTTGTCAAAAGTGATATTGTAGTTTTTAGTTCATTGGTACTATTGCTTGTAATAATAATTTTATTAATTATTTTTCAAAAATTAAAATGGGTTTTTGTTATTCTAATTACATCTATATTCTCTGTTTTTAGCATGTCAGGTTTAGCTGGATTTTTAAATTTAGAAATTACCGCTGTTTCTGCAAATTTTATTTCTTTGATGTTCATTTTATCAATATCTATGAATATTCATATATTAAACAATTATTTAAATTCTGATAATGAAATATTAAAAACATTAAAAATAATGTTTTGGCCATGTTTTTATACATTTCTTACAACTGTTGTTGCTTTTTCATCACTTATTTTTTCAGATATTAAACCTACAATTGATTTTGGTATAATTATGATATTTGCACTTATTTTAGTTTTAATATCTTCATTTACAGTTTTACCATTAATGATTTCTTTATTTTCTAAAGATATTAATAAGAGTGATTTTAAGTTTAAATCACTAGAAAATTTGTATTTATATTCTAAAAAATTTAAATTACAAATTTTGATTATTAATTTTTTATTATTTTGTTTATCTATATATGGAATAACTAAATTAAATGTTGAGAATTCATTCATAAAATATTTTAAAAAAAATACCGAAATATATCAAGGCATGAAATTAATTGACTCAGAATTAGGAGGAACAACGCCCTTAGATATAATATTAAAGTTAGAATCTGAGGATATAAATTTTGATTTTAATACAGATAATGAAATTATTGAGCCTGATGAATTTGAAGATGATATCTTTTCTGATGATTTATTTAGTAATGATAATTTAACATGGTTTACAGAATCAAAAATTAATACAATAAAACAAATTCATGAATTTCTAGATAGTCGGACAGAAGTTGGAAAAGTGATTTCAATTTATTCATTGATCGATGTTGCAAATAAAATAAACAAAAATAAATTAACAACATTTGAGTTATCAGTATTATATAAAGAGATTCCAAAACAATATAAAACAGACCTTATATTTCCTTACTTAAATATAGATGAAAATATGGTTAAAATTTCAGCAAGAATTAGAGATTCTAACAATATTAAAAGAGCAGATCTTATTAATGATATTAAAAATTATCTAGAAGAGTCAATTAATAATATTGAAGAATATAAAGTGAATGGATTATTAGTTTTATATAATAATATGTTATCATCATTATTTTCTTCACAAATCAAATCTCTTGGATTTGTCCTTATTGCTATTTTTATAATGTTTTTAATTTTATTTAAATCAATAAAATTAAGCATTATAGCTATTATTCCTAATATTTTTGCTTCCTCATATATATTGGGATTAATAGGTCTGCTAAATATACCTCTAGACATAATGACTATTACAATTGCAGCAATATCGATTGGAATAGCGGTAGATAATACGATTCATTACCTTTATAGATATAATTATAATTTTGATAAAAAATTAAATTCCGTTGAATCTATTAAAATATCTCATTTGTCCGTTGGTAATGCAGTGCTTACTACGTCAATTACAATATCTTTAGGTTTCTTGATTTTGTGTTTTTCTAATTTTATTCCAACTGTTATATTTGGATTTTTTACCAGTTTAGCAATGATATTTGCTATGATTGGAGTACTTATTACATTACCATCTATTTTACATTATTTGCGATGAACTTTATTGATATTAATCTATTAATTTTTGATTATTTTATAATAATTATAACGCTAATTATAGTTTTATTTTCTTTTTGGAAGGGGGTAATTAATTCAATTCTTGGATTATTAACTTGGGTTGGTTCAGTTTTTATTACAATTTACACATATACGTATCTATCAAATTACCTTTTAGGAATACTTAAAAGTATTGATTTTTTATCTGGTTTTGAACAGTTTATATCCATAATTAGTATAATCATTTCTATCCCATTAATTTTTTTAATTAGTTTAATAATTTTAAAAAGAATAAGAAAAGGTTTAAGTAGTGGGTTAGATAAGCAAATACTTGGTTTAATTTTTGATAAATTTTTTGGAATAATTTATGGTATAATTTTCTCTTATATAATTTTTAGTACTATAATTTACTTTACACAAAAAAGTGATATTACAATTTTAAAAAATTTTAATAACTTTATAGTTCAAAATTCAAATATTTTATTAAGAATATCTGATTATAATGAAAATATATTTGAAGTATATAATAATAAAGAAGTAAATTAATCGTAAGGATTTGATGTCTTTGAAAATATTAGTTTAATATTTTTACTTTTTATTTTAAAAAAATCGTAAAAATTATTTAACATGTATCTTTTGTAATGCTCAGATATTTCTTTTGAAA
>CACKSN010000023.1 GCA_902602845.1 uncultured Alphaproteobacteria bacterium
ATAATTTAGATCAATTAAAAATAGAGCTTCTTCAGAATAACATAAAAAAGATTGACTATTTAGAGATAAGAAATGAAAGTAATTTAGAAATAACAAAAAATTATTCTAAAGCTAGATTATTTATTGCATTATATATTGGCGATATAAGAGTTATTGACAATTTTAAGTTATATTAAGGTATTAACCAATTATATTCTGGTTCATTATTTTTAAATGTTAATTTTAATCTACGATGACCTGAAATTTCTAAATAAAGCCAATCAATTTCATTAATTTTATTTTCAACTACTGTAAAATTTTTATAGCCTTTTTCACTTTCTTCATGACTTGGCTCCTTGCCGGTTAAGTGTTCAGGGATACCATCTTCTGGAAACTCAGTGATTGAACTTGGATCTTTTAATGTTAAGTAACATTTTCTACTAAACAATCTTGTTTTGTCCCACATTTCTTTTGCTTTATCATTTTGATTATTAACCAAAGATGTTGTTTTGATTCGCATTTGAATTTTTAATTTATGATCATAAAACACAAATTGAGAACTACTATTGTTTTTTAAATTAGCTACTTTTGGAGATCTAAAGTCTGTGTGAAAATTTAGTGTCATGTTACTGGGATCAAATTTTCTTAAGACCACAACTCTAGAATCTATTCCACCTTCACTATCAACATTACTAAAGACGGGCGTATGAAATGTGTGTTTTCTATCTTTAACTCCTCTAGTTAAATTTTTCTTTATATCCTCAAATATTTCTGCAGCATTTTCTTTTGAAGAAGTCGACATTGTTATTGTAATATAAATTGTTTTGAAGAAATAGCTAGATAATGGAAATAAATAAAATTACGAATTTATTGAATCTGGAGCATGTTAAGTTTTTAATATCTATCTTTAAAGAAAATAATATTGAAATTCGATTAGTAGGAGGATGTATACGAGATGCTCTTCTTGAAAGAGAAATCAAAGATATTGATACAGCAACAACTTTGGAACCTCAGGATGTTTTGTCATTACTAAAAGAGAACAATATTGAATATGATGATTTTGCTATTCAATATGGATCTATAATTGCTTATCCTCATAATCGAAAAATACAAATTACAACTTTACGTGAAGATGTTAATCAAATGGGAAGACATACAAATGTAATTTACACCAACAGCTGGAAAAAAGATTCAGCCAGAAGAGATTTTACTTTCAATGCTTTATATGTTGGCAATGATAATAAACTACATGATTATTACAATGGCCAATCAGATTTAAATGAAAGTAAAATTTGTTTTATTGGTGAAATAGAGGATAGGATAAAAGAAGACTACTTAAGAATCTATCGATACTTTAGATTTAGAGGTTTATTTAATTTACCTAAAACATCTTTAAGTGATCAAAAAATTGTAGAAAAATACATTCACGAATCTTTGACAGTGTTGACCAACGATGTAATAAGGCAAGAAATATTAAAAATGTTTAATATGTCTTTTCCTTTAAATTGTTTTTACATATCTCATCAAACGCTACAAAAATTTAAATGGGTTGAAATAGTTAAAGAGCATTTCATAAGAACAAAATATGATCTTGGATTAAATAAATGTCTAGATAGAATTGATAATTTAATAAATTAAATAAATTAGTTTTTTAATTTGCAATTTTCACACAAACCAAAAATTTCAAGACAGTGCTTATTATATTTAAAATTATTTTTTTCAGCTTGTTTAGAAAAATAAGAAAATAAATTGTTTCCAATTAATTCAGTAACATTATCGCATTTTTCACAAATTAAAAAAGATGTAGAAGTTTTTGCATTACATCCTTCATGTTTACAAGCAACGTAAGAATTTCTACTTTCTATTTTATGAACTTTTCCAATTTCAATCAATTTATCGAGTGCTCTGTAAACTTGCAGAGGAGATTTTATTCCCTTTTTTTGTATATCATAAAGAATTGTATACGCCTTCATCGGTTCAGAAGAGTTTTCTAAAACTCCAAGAACTGTTTTTTGATTCTTAGTTAAATTTTCTGATGCTAATGCCATAAATCTCAATTACCAAATTATTTTCATTTTTGCAACTTACCTCTTAACTCTAATGGAATTAGAGAAATGATAAATAATATCAGAGCTATAACAATAATTGAGGGTCCTGAAGAAGTATTCAATTCCAAAGAGGTAAATAAGCCAATTGTGACAGATAAAATACCAATTAATATAGCTACAAATACCATTTGTTTTGGATTGTTAGTTATATTTCTTGATGCGGCAGCCGGTATTATAAGTAGACCAGTTATTAAAAGAGTTCCAATCATTTTTATAGACAATGCAATAACTCCAGCAAGAAGAAGGGTAAAGATCATATTATATATGTTCGGTTTCATTCCTTCTGCTGAAGCTAGATCATAATTAACTGTAGCAGAAAATAATGATTTCCAAATAAAATACAAAATTCCTAAAATTATAAAACCACCAATCCAAACTAAGGCAATGTCTTGAAGAGTTACTGCTAAGATATCGCCAAAAAGTAATCCCATAATATCAAAACGAATACTTGATAAAAAACCCATTAAAACCAAACCAATTGCAAGAGTGGAGTGAGCTAATAATCCAAGTAATGAATCACCAGCTAATCTAGTCCTCTTTTGTAAGTTGAGAAGAAGTAGAGCGATAACTGCAGATATTACAAATACGGAAAAGGCAATATTTAAACTAAAGGCATAAGCTAAAGTTACTCCTAACAAGGCAGAGTGAGCTAAAGTATCACCAAAATAAGACAGTCTCCTCCAAATTACTAAGCAACCTAGTGGCCCTGTAATTATTGCAATACCGATACCAGCAACTAATGCTCTAGTAAAAAAATCATCTAACATTAACTTGATACACTTCCGTCAGAAGCATGTGTGTGATCATGATCGTGCTGATAATATGTTAAAGTTTTCGATCTATGCTCACCAAATAATTCTATATAAGCTTTATCTTTTATAACCGAACTTGGTTTTCCTGAACAACAGATATGTCCATTTAAACAAACTACATGATCTGTTGCAGTCATTACAAAATGCAAGTCATGGGAGACTAATAAAATTCCACAATTTAGGTTAGCTGAAATATTTTTTATAATATTATAAAGGTCAATTTCTCCATTAAAATCAACTCCCTGCACAGGTTCATCTAAAACTAGTAATTCTGGTTTTTTTGCAATAGCTCTCGCTAGAAGGACACGTTGAAATTCGCCACCAGATAGACCATGTATTTGCTCCTTGAAAAGTTTTTCTACACCAGTTTGATTTAAGGATTCAATAATTTCATTATTGCTGAGATTATTGGTTAATCGCATAAAATCTACAACACGTAATGGCATAGTCCAATCGATATTAATTTTCTGAGGAACATATGCTATTTTATTTGTATACCGTTTCAATGAACCTTCATCAGGTTCAAGAATATTAAGTACCATTTTAGCTGTTGTAGTTTTTCCAGAACCATTGGGTCCAATTAGGGTAACTATTTGACCACTTTTTACCTCAAGAGATACACCTCTTATTAACCATTTTGGTGACTTATAAATACCTGCGTTCTCTAAACTTACCAATAAATTATTTTTACTCATTTTTCTATTTACAATTCAAAATGTAATATTATAACATTACATAATTTAACAGACTTAATTTTAATAGGAATACTTTTATGAAACAAACGAACTTTTTTCTACATATTTCTATGATTATTTTGTTTTCAGGAATTCTTGTTGCAACTGCATCTGCTAGAGCAGAGCTAAAAGTTGTTACCACAATTAAACCACTACATTCATTGATTTCAAATGTTATGGATGGAGTAGGTGAACCTGGACTTATAATTGATGGAAGTATATCACCACACAGTTTTACAATGAAACCTTCTCATGCGAAAATGCTTGAGGAAGCAGATGTCATTTTTTGGATTGGAGAGGGTATTGAAACATCAATGGAAGAACCCCTAGACTCAATTGCAAAGGATGCAGAAGTAATTGAATTTATGGAACTTAATTCAATTGCTAAATTAAAATTTAGAGAAGAATCAATTTTTGGTGATCATGACGATCACGATGACCACAACGATCACGACGATCATGATGACCATGACGATCATGACGATCATGATGACCATGACGACCATGACGATCACGATGATCATGACGATCACGACGATCATGATGATCATGATGACCATGACGATCATGACGACCACGATGACCACGATGATCACGCACACGGTGCACATGCTTTTGAATGGGCAGGATTGTTTGATCTAAAAGCGGGAACATATAAGTGGTCTGCTGCTAAAGTTGATGGCGATTATGCTGACCCTGCTATGAAGTTAGTATTACTAGCGGCTGATGATATTGAGGCAGTTGAGGAAACGGCTGAAGAACTTTTAGAAAGTAAAACTTCCGCAAAAAAAACAAATGGCGGAACTCTTGTTGCTAAGGAGATTGCATACTCTTTAAATTTTGATGATTCTCAAAATATGACTGTGTTTACAGTTGAAATTGCTGAGAATGGAAAATATGCTTTCTTCACAGAGCATATGCCTTTTGAGTTTGAAGCAAATGAACATTTCTTCAAAGATACCTCTGGTGCAGATATAGAACCAATTGCTCAAGAACCAGAAATGGATGGTCACGATCATCATGATCATCACGGCCATGCACACGGTGAATTTGATGCTCACATTTGGCTAGATCCAATGAATGCTAAAGAAATGGTTCATGAAATAGCTCATGAGTTAGGTGATTTAGATCCTGCCAATAAAGAGAAATATGAAGCAAATGCTGAAGCAACAATTAAAGCTTTAGATCAGCTTATTAGTGATGTTGGTACAGATATTAATACTGATGCAAAATTTGTTGTCTTCCATGACGCCTACCAATACTTTGAAGAAAGATTTGGTGTAAGATCTGCAGGAGCTTTAACATTGAATACTGATGTTTTACCTGGTGCGAAGCAAATAGCTGATATTCAGGATGTTATTAAGGATAAGGGAATAAAATGTATTTTCTCTGAACCTCAATTTAATCCAAAGATTATTACAACAATAGCTGAGGATATGAATATCAAAACAGGAGTTTTTGATCCTTTAGGTGCTAACATTGATGCTGGTAAGTCACTTTACTTTACGTTGATTAGTAATCTCGGGAACGAGCTTAAAGGCTGTTAAATTTTAATATTTAAATAAATTCCACCTTGTTTTAAGGTGGAATTTATAAAACTAATTATAAGGAAATTAATATGGAAAATACTTCTCAGGTTCCAGTTACAGTTTTAACAGGGTTTCTTGGAGCTGGAAAAACAACTCTTTTAAATCGAATTTTAACTGAACAGCATGGACGGAAATACGCTGTCATTGTTAATGAATTTGGTGAACAAGGTATCGACAATGATCTTGTTGTTGATGCTGATGAAGAAGTATTTGAAATGAACAACGGGTGTATTTGTTGCACTGTTAGAGGTGATTTAATTAGAATTCTTAGTGGTTTAATGAAACGTGCTGATAAACTAGATGCAATTATTGTTGAAACAACTGGTTTAGCTGATCCAGCCCCAGTTGCTCAGACATTTTTTGTTGATCAAGATGTTGCTGATAGAACAAAATTAGATGCAATTGTTACAGTGGCTGATGCAGTTCATCTAAGTTCTCAATTAGTCGATCATCATGAAGCAGAAGAACAAATTGCTTTTGCTGATGTAATTTTACTAAATAAAGTTGAACTTGTTGAAGATAATGACATTGTGAAAGTTAATGATCGTATTAGAAAAATTAACCCTTTTGCAAAGATTATTAAAACAACACGTTGTGATGCACCTCTTGATGAAATCGTAGGCTTAAATGCATTTAGTCTAGATAGAGTATTAGATATTGAACCTGACTTTCTTGAATCAGATCATGATCATGAACATGATGATGATGTTACTAGTCTATCCTTTGTATCTGATACACCATTAGATATGGATAAGTTTCAAGATTGGTTTGGAAATTTACTGAGGACTAAGGGTCAGGATATTCTTAGATCTAAAGGAATTTTGAACTTTAAAGGTGAACAAGAGCGATATGTATTTCAAGGAGTGCATATGCTTATGGATGCTTCCCCAATGGGACCTTGGCCTAAAGGAAAAAATAGAAGTTCTCGAGTAGTATTTATTGGTCGTGATCTTGATAATATGAATCTTAAGGAAGGCTTTGAAAATTGTAAATCAGCATGAACGCTGATTTAGAAAAACTTCAAGAATC
Source organism: uncultured Alphaproteobacteria bacterium (assembly GCA_902602845.1). GTDB lineage: Bacteria > Pseudomonadota > Alphaproteobacteria > HIMB59 > CACPNW01. The sequence goes on from CACKSN010000023.1 coordinate 6,252, forward strand.
AAATAAAACTGAACTTGAAAGAAGAGGTTCAATTTTTAATATTGGAGCCCCAGCTACAGAAGCGGTTACAATTCGTGATCAAATAGCGGTAGGATTTGGAGACGGCACTGTAAGATTTTTTCAATCTGGATCTGATCCTAAAACTGTCAAAGCACATAAGGGTGTAGTGTTAAGTATGACAAATTATGAAGACTATGTGTTAACGGGAGGAGACGATGGACGTTTTCTAAAAATATCATCTGATGGAAATATTGAAGAAATTTTTAATTTTGGTTCAAAGTGGGTTGACTGCGTAGCGTCCCACAAAGATACTAAAGTTTGTTCATCAGGAAAGACTGTTTATATATGGACAAAAAACAAAGATAAACCACAAACTTTAGCGCATCAAAGTACTGTTGCTGGATTAGCATTTGATAATAAAGGTAAGCGTCTTGCGGTCTCAAGATACGGTGGAGTAACAGTGTGGAAACTTAATAATAATAAATGGACAGCATCAAATTTTACCTGGAAAGGATCGCATGGAACTGTAACGTTTAGCCCAGATACAAAATATATCGTAACTGCAATGCAAGAAAATCAAATTCATGGTTGGCGCATAAACGACAAAGCGGATTTAGCAATGAGAGGTTATCCATCAAAAATTAAAAGTTTTACTTGGGTTGGTGATACACCGTATTTGGTAACATCTGGATCCAGTGATGCAGTTTGTTGGCCATTTGATGGTAAAGAAGGACCAATGGGGAGAAAGCCAATTGTTGTTGCAAACGGTGGTAAAGAACTTGCAACATTTGTTAAAGCACTTAATGGAGAAAAAGCTGTTTTCACCGGTTTTACAGATGGTTCAGTTTTATTAGCAGAAATTGATGAAAGTAAAAAACCAATTATGATTAGAAGTTCAACAGGTGCAGAAGTTTCAACAATAGCTATATCTAGTGATAACTCACAAATATTAATTGGCGATATGAAAGGTTCTATTCTTTTATCATCTTTATGGGCAGACAATTAAAGGAGAAAATATGTTTAATCGTAAAACTCAAAATGTTGAAAAAATAAGAAATCTTAAACATTTAATTTCCAAGAAATATAAATTACCAGAAAATACTATAATAAGTATTGCTGAGCTCAGTTGTCATGAGCCTGATTGTCCACCTATTGAAACTGTAATTACTGCAAGAAATGATGATGGAACAATGAATAATTGGCGTGTAGCTAAATCAATAGAAGAAATAGAGGAGTCAGATATTAATAATCTGACAAATCACACTCATTAAATTATTAAATGTAAAATAATTTATTAACAGCAATCTCCACCTTCACAAGTGCAACAACAGCTGCAGCTACAACCACACTTTGGCGGGTTTGGATTTTGATTTTTCATAATCATACCTATATATTTTTTATAATAATTTAAAATACAAATGAGAAAAGCATTAGAAATTAAACAATGTATGAAGACTTTCGAGGGTGATGGGATACCTGTAACGAGAGCTTTCCCTGTCCCCGGAATGAGAGAAAATGATCCATTTCTTCTTTTTGATCATTTCGGCCCAATTAATTATGAGCCAGGAGGTGCAACTGGTGTACCTGCGCATCCTCATTGTGGATTTGAGGCAATTACTTATATGCTTGGTGGTGAAGTAGAGCATAGAGACTCATTTGGTGGACAAGCAGAAATTGAAACTGGTGATGTACAATGGATGACAACTGGATCAGGTTTAATCCACTCTGAATTAGTAACAGAAAAATTTAAGAAGAGTGGTGGTATCATGCAAGGATTACAAATTTGGGTAAACCTTCCACAAAAAAATAAAAAAGTGAAACCTTGGTACCAACATATTAAAAGAAACACTATTCCAACAGTATCTGAAAATGCAAATATAGAAATTAAAGTTCTTGTGGGTGAAATAAATGGAACCAAATCCAAAGTTCAAACATATTCACCTGTATCAATATTTGATATTCAATTTTCAAAACCAGATATAACAAAGTTTAATGTTGATAAAGAACAAAATCTTATGATCTATATTATCGATGGTCAATTACAGTTCAATGAGGAAGATAAAATCGCTAATAAAGGTGATATGATTTACTTTGATCAGTCAAGTGATGAGATTCAACTTACATCAATATCAGAAAAAGGATCCTACCTAGTTTTAGCAGGTAAGCCGCTTAAAGAACCTGTAGCACGTTATGGTCCTTTTGTGGCAAATACTGAGGGAGAAATCAAGCAAGCAATGATGGACTATCAAGAAGGAAAGATGGGAAGCTTGGCTTAAGTTAATTGACGTAACATTTCACCAGCTACAATAGCAACTGAACTACTAAGATTAATCGATCTAGGCCCCTTTATCATTGGTATTGTTAATCTTTCATCGACAGAGCTATGGACAAAATCAGGTGCTCCCGCACTTTCTCTGCCAAATAAAATAATATCATTTGTTTGAAATTTATAATCGAAATAACTTTTTTTACTTTTTGTTGTTAGAAGAACTAGTCGATATGAATTATCTTTTGACCACTCATAAAATTTTTCCCAACTTAAATGTTTTTTTAATTCTAGATAATCATAGTAATCCATTGATGCTCTTTTTAATCTCTTATCATCAATCACAAAGCCAGCTGGCTCTATTATATCTACTGGTATTCCAAAACAGGCACCTAGTCTAAATACGTTTCCAGTATTTTGTGGTATATCAGGTTCAAAGAGTGCTATTCTCACAGTTTTTTATTATATTATTTTATTACTTGCGTCATGCTGGCACATATTTATAAAGTATTTTTTTGACTAATTAAGATATAAGAATTCATTATAAATGGCTAAAAAACCCAAAAATAAGAGAAGAGATTTCCTACAACTTAGCACCGTAACGCTTGGTGCTGTTGGAACAGCTGCTTTTATATGGCCTTTTCTAAAAAGTATGAGTCCAGCAGAAGACACATTAGCTGCAGGATCAACTGAAGTAGATATTAGTGCTATTGAAGAAGGTCAAAGTATAACAATAAAGTGGCGTGGAAAACCTGTTTTCATTAAAAAAAGAACAAAAGATGAGATTAATGCAGCTAAAATGGTTCAAGCTTCTGACTTAAGAGATCCACAAGATGATGCAGATAGAGTACAAAAAGAAGAATGGTTAGTTTTAGTGGGAGTATGTACACACTTAGGTTGTGTTCCACTTGGTCAGAAGGTTTCAGATATGAAAGGTGAGTACGATGGTTGGTACTGCCCATGTCATGGTTCACATTACGATACATCAGGTAGGATAAGAAAGGGACCAGCACCAAAAAACTTGGACGTTCCGCCCTATACCTTTTTAAATGATAATACTATAAAGATAGGATAACATGGATAAGAATAGAAAAGTACATCAGTTTAAAAACCCTGTCCTTAATTGGATAGAGTTTCGTTTACCAATTATTTCTTATTTCAAAAAAGAATACGGCGATTATCCGATGCCTAAAAATTGTAATTATTTTTGGAGTTTTGGTGCATTGGCAACAATTACACTTGTTACAATGATAGTAAGCGGAATTTTTCTTGCGATGAATTACACACCACATACTGATATGGCATTTGATAGTGTTGAAAGAATAATGCGAGATGTTAATTACGGTTGGTTAATGCGATACATCCATTCCAATGGTGCAGCCTTTTTCTTCATCATAGTTTACATTCATATAGTAAGAGCAATGTATTTTGGTTCTTACAAATATCCAAGAGAGCTTAATTGGATTTTAGGTGTATTCATATTTTTATTAATGATGGCAACTTCTTTTCTTGGTTACACATTACCGTGGGGACAAATGTCTTATTGGGGAGCTACAGTTATAACAAATTTATTTAGTGCAATTCCATTTATTGGTGAGGGATTAAAGACATGGCTTCTTGGTGATTACAATGTTGGAAATGCTACTTTAAACCGTTTCTTTGCTCTTCATTATGTTTTACCATTTGTTATTTTTGGTGTTGTAGGTTTACATGTTGCTGCAGTTCATGTTCATGGTTCAAATAATCCTGATGGCATTGATATTAAAACTAACAATGACTCAGTAAACTTTTTTCCATATATGTTAATTAAAGATACAGTAGCTATGTGTGCTTTTGGTGTTGCCATTTCTGCAGTAATATTCTTTGGACCAAATCTTATGGCTGAAGTTGATAATTATATTCCAGCAGATCCACTTGTTACTCCAGCTCATATTGTTCCAAACTGGTATCTTGCACCTTTTTATGCAATTTTAAGAGCAGTACCTGATAAATTAGGAGGAGTTCTCCTAATGTTTGGTGCGATAGTAATTCTCTTTGTTCTACCTTGGCTTGATAGATCAAAAGTGAGAAGCTGTAATTATAGACCAATATATAAGTGGTTTATGATGGGCTTTTTTGTTAACTTCTTTGCATTAGGCTACGTTGGTATGCTTCCTGCTGAAGGTTTATATCTTTTAATTGCTAGAGTAGGTTTACTTTACTACTTTGGTTTTTTCTTTATCATTACACCTTTCGTTGGTTGGATAGAGAAGCCAAGTAAGCTACCGCTCAGTATTAGTGATGTTTATGCTAAAAATATAGCTCCTAATATTGGTGGAGGAGAAAAAGGAATTCCTTCACCAGCAATGCAAAAAGATACAAATCTATAATGCGCCTATTACTTATTATTTTTTTATTATTCTCTTCAAATCTATTTGCTGCAGAAATGAGTACTGAAAAAATGCCAAAACATGATTGGTCTTTTAAAGGTGTAACAGGAACTTTTGATAGAGCTGCAATTCAAAGGGGCTATAAAGTTTATAGAGAAGTATGTGCAGGATGTCATTCAATGAAACTTCTGTATTACAGAGATCTTATTGATATTGGTTTTTCCGAGGCTCAAGTAAAAGTAATTGCTTCTGAATATACTGTATTAGACGGTCCAAATGATGATGGTGAAATGTTTGAAAGAGCGGCTAGACCAGCAGACAGGTTTGTTAATCCATATGCCAATGATAATGAAGCAAGAGCAAATAACAATGGAGCTTATCCTCCAGATTTGAGTGTAATTACAAAAGCTAGAAAATATGGGGTTGATTATATTTATAACCTTCTTCTAGGTTATGTTGAACCTCCAAAGGGAATGGAGGTCGGTAATGGAATGTGGTACAATAAATGGATGGCTGGAAATCAAATAGCTATGCCAGCACCTATAGCCGATGGAAGTGTAGATTATGATGATGGTACTGATAATAATGCAGAACAGTTATCTGCTGATGTAACACATTTTCTTCACTGGGCTGCTGAACCAGAAATGGAAGAAAGAAAAAATTTAGGAATCAAAGTAATATTATTCTTTATTATTCTTGGAACAATTGTGTACTTAGCAAAAAATAGACTTTGGCGAGACGTTACTTAGACATTAAATAAAAAGTTCATTACATCACCGTCTTTAACGATAT
>CACKSN010000024.1 GCA_902602845.1 uncultured Alphaproteobacteria bacterium
GTAGATGCAGAGCTTAATGGCTTTCATCCAGTTAATGAAATTAAGGGAATTGAAGAAATAAAAAATAAATATTTAATACCTTTAAAGAAAGCATTTCCTGATCTTGAGAGAAGAAATAATCTAGTTATTGGTGGAGCATTCAGAGATAAAGTTTTTGTTTCATTTGTTAGTCATTTAACTGGAACATTTTCAAATGAATGGTTGGGTGTTAAACCAACAAACAAAACAATTCATCTTCGAACATGTGAAGCACATCAAATAACTAATAACAAAATAATAAAATCCTACACATTGATTGATACTGTAGATTTTATTCGTCAAGCTGGTCATTGGCCCATTAATAAATCTCTTGGTGTAGAGGGTATGTGGCCTTCTCCAATCACAGGTGATGGAGAAAATAATCAAAATTTAGATAAGGAATTATCTCTTCAATCTCTAAATCAAGATTTAACTATGCAAAGAAGTTTAAATATTAAACCCGAGACTGAACCAGGTCTTACAAAAGACCAAATAAGAGAAAAATTAATTAATCATCCTCAACAAGATTATTGGCATCCAAAAATGATGTGGTATGGACCAAGTGGTATAGGCACAGCTAGAGGTTTAGATGGTTTTGTTGATCATCACCAACTCCCATTTAGACTTACATTCAAGGACAGAGATTATTGGAAAATTGGTCATTACATTGAAATTGGGGATGGAAATTATTCAATGACTGGGGGTTGGCATAGCATTCAATGTGTCCATGGATCTAGTGATTGGCTAGGGTATGAACCAACTCATAAAAAAATTACAATGAGAGTAATGGATTTTTATTTACATCATGAAGGACTTATTAGGGAAAATTGGGTACCAATTGATATAGCACACATACTCGATCAAATAGGTATTGATATCTTTAAATTAATTCATAAAAAATAATCATGGCAATTGAATATTTAAAAAAAGGATTAGATGAAAAACAAAGAATTGAAGATAATGATAAAGTAAAAAAAATTGTTGAGGAAACATTAAGTAAAATTGAGTCAGAAGGTGATAAACACATTAGAGAGTTATCTCAAAAATTTGATAACTATTCACCAGATAGTTTTAGGTTAAATGAAGATCAAATTAATCAATTAATCAGTGAAGTATCTGATGATGATAAAGAAGATATTAAATTTGCTCAGAAACAAGTGCGCACATTTGCTGAAGCTCAACTAAAAACTTTAAGTGAATTAGAAGTAGAAACGCACCCAGGTGTTATTCTAGGTCATAAGAATATACCTGTACAAGCAGTTGGTTGCTATGTTCCAGCAGGTAAATTTCCAATGGTGGCTTCTGCACATATGTCAGTTGTTACTGCCTCTGTTGCTGGGGTGCCAAGAATTGTAGCCACCACTCCTCCTTTTAAAGGTAAACCAAATCCAGCAGTTGTAACAGCAATGAAAATGGGTGGTGCTCACGAAATTTATGTTTTAGGAGGAATGCAAGGAGTGGGTGCAATGGCTATTGGTACAGAAACGATTAAACCAGTTGATATGCTTGTTGGACCTGGCAATGCATTTGTTGCTGAAGCGAAAAGACAATTGTATGGCAGAGTTGGTATCGATTTATTTGCTGGTCCAACTGAAACAATGGTTATTGCTGATGAAACTGTTGATGGTGAAATATGTGCAACTGATCTATTAGGACAAGCTGAACATGGATATAATTCTCCAGCTGTTATGATAACAAACTCAAGAAAGCTTGCAGAAGAAACATTTAATGAGATTGATAGAATTTTAGAAATATTACCTACCAAAGAAACAGCGAGTACAAGCTGGAAAGATTATGGAGAAATTATTTTATGTGACACCTATGAGGAGATGTTATCTAAAGCAAATGAAATAGCATCAGAACACGTACAAGTAATGACAAATAAAGATGATTGGTTTTTAGAAAATATGACATCTTATGGAGCTTTGTTTTTAGGACCAAGAACTAATGTTGCTAATGGAGATAAAGTTATTGGGACAAACCATACACTTCCAACAAAAAAAGCTGGCCGCTACACTGGAGGACTCTGGGTAGGAAAATTTATAAAAACTCATACATACCAGAAAATAATGACTAACGAAGCCGCTACAAAAATAGGTGAGTATGGTTCTAGACTTTCATATTTAGAGGGATTTGTTGGACATGCCGAACAGTGCAATGTTAGGGTAAGAAGATATGGTGGCGTAAACGTCGAATATGGAAAACCTGCTATTAAGATAAAAGATTAAATCATATTATTATTTTTTAAAAATAATAATACTTCGTCAGCTAAATCTTCAGCATTCTTAGTCTTTGTATTAAGAATTATTTCAGGTTTTATTGGTATTTCATAATCTGAGTCAATACCTGTAAAGTTTTTTAATTCCCCAGCTCTAACCTTTTTGTATAAACCCTTAGGATCTCGTTTTTCACATTCTTCAATTGGCGTATCTACATAAATTTCAATAAATTCATCTTTCTGAACAATTTCACGGGCCATTTTTCTTTCTGACTTAAAGGGTGAGATAAATGACACTATTGTAATTAAACCAGCATCAACCATCAACTTGGACACCTCTGACACTCTTCGAATATTTTCAACGCGGTCAGTGTCTGTGAATCCGAGATCTTTGTTTAAACCATGCCTAACATTATCACCATCCAAAAGATAGGTATGTTTACCTAATTGATGTAATTTTTGTTCAATTATGTTTGCAATTGTAGATTTGCCTGATCCTGAAAGACCAGTAAACCATAGTATACATGGTTTTTGAGAATTAATTGAAGATCTAAGTTGTTTATTTACATAAAGATCTTGCCAAGAAATATTTGATGCTCTTCTAAGCTCATGATCAATTACACCCGCTGCTAAAGTTTGATTACTAAATTGGTCAATTATTACAAAACTACCCAAACTTTTATTTTTTTTATAAGAATTGAAAATTGTATTTTTATTTAATGCAACTTTACAGTAGCCAATTTCATTTAATTTTAATGATTTAGAAGCTATTTTATCAAATGAATTAATATTTATTTTATGCACAAGATCAGTAATTTTACCAATCGTTTGTGAATTTATGAATCTAAAAATATAATTTCTTTCGGGTAACATATCGTCTTTATTCATCCATATAATATGGGATGCAAACTGATCGGAAGAAAAATAATAGTTTTTTTTATTAGAGCATATAAAATCACCCCTAGAAATATCAATTTCTTTATCTAATGTTAAGGTTACTGCTTGACCACTTATTGCGATTTCTTTCTTACCACTGGGTGTAAGTATTTCAGTTATTTTGTTTTTTTCTCCACTTGGTAAAACCACAACTTCATCATTAATCTTAATATTTCCAGAGGAAATTGTACCGCTATAGCCTCTAAAATTTGAGCTTAATCTATTTACCAATTGTACTGGCATAGAAAAATTATCGTTGTCATTTGATTCATTCAAACTAATTTGCTCAAGTTCATCGATTAATGTTTTTCCTTTATACCATGAAATATTTTTGCTTTTTTTAAATATATTATCTCCGTTTAAAGCTGAAATTGGTATAAATTTTTCTAATTTAAAATTAAACTTACTTGAAATTATCTTAAATGATTTCATTATTTCAGAGAAAATTTTTTCATCATAATTTATTAAATCCATTTTATTAATTGTTACAAAAATATTATCGACACCAAGTAATGATAAGATAAAAGTATGTCTTTTAGTTTGATCTAAAACACCTTTTGAAGCATCTACTAATATAATTCCCGCATCAGAGTTTGAAGCTCCAGTTGCCATATTTCTAGTGTACTCTTCATGTCCTGGAGTATCAGCTATAATAAACTTATTATTTTCTGTTTCAAAATAACGATATGCTACATCAATAGTAATTCCTTGCTCTCTTTCAGCTTGAAGCCCATCTATTAATAAAGCCAGATCAATATTATTTCCTTGAGTTCCATATTTTTCACTTTCAATCTGAGTTTGATTTAATTGGTCACTATAAATGTTTTTTGAATCATACAATAGTCTACCAAGCAAAGTTGATTTTCCATCATCAACTGAACCACATGTTAAAATTTTTAATTGTTTTTTTTTATTTTGATTTTCAAAAAAAAGTTTTTATATCCATTAAAAATATCCATCTTGTTTTTTTTTCTCCATCGAGCCAATTTGATCATTATCTATTAAACGTCCCTGTCTTTCTGAAAACTTTGTATCTAAAAGCTCAGAAATTATTTCTTCTACACTTGATGCTGAAGATTCAACAGCAGCTGTTAATGGATAACAACCAAGAGTTCTAAATCTTACTTTTATTTGTTCTATTTTTTCGCTTTGCTTTATTTCTAGACGATCATCATCAACCATTATCAACATATTATCCCTCTTGATGATTGGTCTTATTTTAGCAAAATATAGAGGGACAATAGATATTTTTTCTTGATAAATATATTGCCATACATCAATTTCTGTCCAATTTGATAATGGAAATACTCTGACACTTTCATCTTTATTTATTTTAGTATTAAATAAATTCCAAAGTTCAGGTTTTTGATTTTTAGGATCCCAGCGATGACTTTTATCCCGAAATGAAAAAATTCGCTCTTTTGCTCGGGATTTTTCTTCATCTCTTCTTGCACCACCAAATGCTGCATCAAATCGATAGTTATCTAATGCTTGTTTCAAAGCTTGTGTTTTCATAATATCTGTATGTATTTTTGATCCGTGAACAATAGGGCTAATTTTATCTCTTACTCCATCTTGATTGATATGAACTATGAGATCTAGCTTATATTTTTTTACAACTTCTTCTCTAAATATAATCATTTCTCTAAACTTCCAAGTTGTATCAATATGCATAAATTTAAAAGGTATTTTATTTGGAGCAAAAGCTTTTTGAGCTAAATGAAGCATGACTGAAGAATCTTTACCAATTGAATAGAGCATTACTGGGTTTTCAAATTCTGCTGCTACTTCTCTAATTATGTGAATACTTTCAGATTCTAATTTTTCAATGTGTGATAAATTCATGCTAATATGTTTTAAACTTAATTCCATACGCTATAAAATAAGGGTTTAAAATATTTTCTTTTCTATTGTACAAAATCTCTTGATTATTAGTTGATTTAATATTGCCTCCAGCTTCTTCTAAAATGATGTGTCCCGCAGCTATATCCCATTCTGAAGTAAGTCCAAATCTTGGATAAATATCAGCTTTACCTTCTGCCAAAATGCAAAACTTAAGCGAACTTCCAACTGAAATTAATTCAAAACTATCAAAATTTTTTTCAATCCATGTTTGCAACTGTTTACTAGGATGAGAGCGACTTCCAACTATTTTGGTAATTGGATTTTTATTTTTATTTACATAAATTTTTTCAAAATTGTTTAAAGATTTTATATTGATATTAGTTTCCAATTTATAAGAACCGTTATCTTTAATAGCATAATAAAGTAATGATTTAACGGGAGAGTATATAACACCAAAAATTGGATGATTATTTTCAATTAGAGAAATATTAACTGTAAATTCTCCATTTCTGTTTATAAATTCTTTAGTTCCATCCAAAGGATCAATAAGCCAATACTTGTTCCAAGTATTTCTTTTATTCCATGCTACCAGTGTCTCTTCACTTAACAATGGAATACTTGAATCAAGTTCTTTTAATCTTCTAAATATTAAATTGTTAGAATTTATATCAGCTTCAGTTAGTGGTGAATCATCCTCTTTAGAATTAACAATAATTTCATTGTCATAAATTTTTATTATTTCTTTTCCTGCATCAATTGCAATATTTAATAATTCTAAAATAATTCGATCATCAGTTAATTTCATCTTTTCTTTAAGTAAATATAAAATACATATAACAGACGTATATAATTAAACCTAAACCTCCATAAATTCTTCCTAATTTTTTTGCAAAAAACATGAAAGCCAAAACAAGAAGTGTAATTAAGAGCATAAAAAATAAATCTTGTTTTGCTAAAATTGCAGGCATACTGAATGTCCCAAAAAAAGAACTTATGCCTAAAACTCCCAGTATATTATAAATATTTGAGCCTAAAATATTACCAAGAGCAAAATCAACCTTTCTTTTTAGTGCTGACATAACACCAACTACTAATTCGGGTAATGAAGTACCAAATGCAACTAATGATAATCCAATGACGGTTTCTGAAACATTAAAATATTTAGCTATAATAATTGCTGAGCCAACAAATAAATCAGAACCATAAATTAAACATATAATCCCAAGAACAATAAAAAAAATTGAGATAATAATTGAATACTCATTTTGATTTATTTCTTCAATATTTATTGAGCCTTTTTTAATTTGTAGATACATAATAATGGTAAGTAAAATTATAGAGATGATTCCAAATAAATAATTAAAATATAAATAATTCATAAAAATCAAAACAATACCTAAAATAATATTTATCCATCCTTGATTGATTTGATTGTTTGTAATGTTAGATATAGGAAGAATAATTGTTGTTGCTGCCATCACTAATATTAAGTTTGCTATATTGCTACCTACAACAGCACCAAGTGCTAAATCAGCATGATTATTTGTAATTGCATTTATACTGCTCGCTAATTCAGGTAGTGACGTTCCGCCGGCAACAATCACAACACCAATTGCAAATAATGAAATATTTAGTTTTCTTCCAAAACTAACTGATCCTCTAATTATTATTTCAGCTCCTACTACTAAAATTATTAAACCTATAATTAGATTGAGAAGATCCACTAAATAATTTATTGAATTACCGTATCTTTAGGATCTATACCAGCAACTTCAATAGGAGCTTTCATAGCATCTCTTCTAAATGGTTCTCCAAGTTCTTGGTTAAGCATAACTTCAATAAAGGTAGTTATGCCTTGCATTTGTTCTTTACAGGAAATTTTTAAGACTTCAGTTAATTCCTCTTGTGTATTTACTCTTATTCCTTTGAAACCACACGCTTCAGCAATTTTTGCATAACTTAGTTTAGGGTCAAGCTCAGTACCAACAAAGTTGTTATTATACCAGAGAGTTGTATTCCTTTTTTCTGCACCCCACTGATAATTTCTAAATATAATCATTGTTATGTTAGGCCAGCCTTCTCTATTACAGGAAGTCATTTCACTCATACTGATTCCAAACGCACCATCCCCTGCAAAGCCAACTACTGGTGTGTCTGGACAGCCTATTTTCGCACCTATTACAGAAGGAAATCCGTATCCACATGGGCCGAATAATCCAGGTGCCAAATATTTTCTGCCATATTCAAAGGTAGGATATGCATTTCCAATAGCACAATTATTTCCTATATCACTTGATATTATGGCATTTTCAGGTAATCCCGCTTGTATTGCTCTCCAAGCCATTCGTGGTGACATTTTATCAGGTTCCCTATCTCTTGACTCCTTGTTCCAAGAAGTGCCAGGATCATCTTCTTCATGATCAAGTCCAGTTAACGTTTGTAACCAAGATGATTTGGTTTGATGAATAAAATCTTCTCTTTCTTTTCTATTTACTTTTCCCGCATCAGAAGACAGGTTATCTAATATCTGCTGTGAAACTAATTTGGCATCCCCACATATACCAACGCTAATTTTTTTTGTTAAACCTATTCTATCAGAATTAATGTCAACCTGAATTACTTCTGCATTTTTTGGCCAATAATCAATTCCGTAACCTGGAAGCGTTGAAAAGGGATTAAGTCGTGTGCCCAAAGCTAAAACAACATCAGCTTTAGAAATAATTTCCATTGCAGCCTTTGATCCATTATAGCCTAATGGACCTACAGAAAGAGGATGCTTGCCCGGAAAGCTATCATTATGCTGGTATCCACACGCAACAGGAGCACTTAATTTTTCAGCTAGATTTTTGCAATCATCAATTGCATCTGCCAATATTACACCCGCTCCAGATAAAATAACTGGAAATTTTGCGTTAGATAATAAATATGCTGCTTTTTTTATAGACTCTAATCCTCCAGAAGGTCTTTCAAATTTTATTATTGGTGGTAGTTCTATATCAATTACATGAGTCCAAAAATCTCTGGGTATATTTATTTGAGCTGGAGCTGATCCTTTAATAGCTTTGGAAATGACTCTGTTTAAAACTTCTGCTACTCGAGACGGATCTCGAACCTCCTCTTGGTAACAAACCATATCTTTAAAAAGGTTCATTTGCTCTACTTCTTGGAAACCTCCTTGGCCTATAGTTTTATTTGCAGCCTGAGGTGTAACAAGCAGCATAGGTGTATGATTCCAATAAGCTGTTTTAATTGGTGTAACTAAGCCTGTAATACCTGGTCCATTTTGAGCAATACACATCGCAATTTTTCCAGTTGATCTAGTATAACCATCAGCCATAATTCCTCCATTTGACTCATGTGCTACGTCCCAAAATGTAATGCCCGCCTTAGGAAATAAATCTGAAATTGGCATAAATGCTGATCCAATAATACCAAAAGCATGTTGTATACCGTGTTTTTGCAAGACCTTTATAAAAGCCTCTTCAGTAGTCATTTTTGCCATATTTCTTCCCTTAAATTCTAAATCATCCCTATATTAAATTAAATAATAAATGAACTATAATAATTTCATAAACTCATTAGATTGTTATATAAATCTTTATTTAAGCATTTATTGACATTTTTTCGAATACTAAAATGACGCTCCAAGGACAAGAAATAATAAAAGAGACTTCAAAAACACTGCCTGGACAACCAGGAGTTTATCAAATGGAAGATAATAAGGGAAATATTTTATATATTGGGAAAGCAAAAAACTTGTCAAAAAGAGTCAAAAATTATTTAAATATTAATAATCTTACTAGAAGGATTCAAAGAATGGTAAGCTTAACATTTTCAATGAATTTTTCTTTTACAAGTTGATTAAGCACCCTAGACAAACTTTGTTTTGTAATTTGTAGAATTGTAAGTAGTTCTTTAATTGTAAGGTTGTCTCTTTTTCCCACAAAATATATCACCCTATGATGTGCGCGACCAAATTTTATTTTTTCTAGCACTTTATCAGGTCCCGATGTAAAATCTCTGTAGGAAAAAAATAGCAATTCAATAATCTTTCTAATTTCCTTTTCATTTAAAAATAGTGGAGAAAGCAATTTATTTAGGTCAGCCATATTGACTTAATTATGCATCACTGATAGTCAAATGTCATTAAAAATTATAAAAAAATATATGGCTAAATCTTTTGAAAATAGAGAAGGTTGGATCTGGTATGATGGTAGGCTCGTGAAGTGGAATGATGCCAAAACACATGTTATTGGACAGGGCCTACATTATGCAAGTGCAGTATTTGAAGGAGAAAGAGCTTATAATGGTAAAATCTTCAAAAGTAATGAACATACAAAGAGATTATTTAAATCTGCTGCAACTATCGGGATAAAAATTCCTTACACTGAAGAAGAAATAAATAAAGCAAAAAATGAATTAATTGCAAAAATGAATTATACAGATTGTTACGTTAGACCATTTGCATGGAGAGGTGGAAAATTAATGGGTTTGTCCACAACCAACTCTGATGTTCATGTATCAATTGCAGTCTGGGACGATTGGACAACATATTACAAACTCGATGACATGAAACATGGTTTGACTTTAATAACATCACCTTGGAAAAGACCTTCACCTGAGTCAATACCATTTGATGCTAAAGCTTCAGGTCCATACTTAATCTGTACTCTTTCTAAATCATTTGCTGAAGATAAAGGCTTTAATGAAGCTTTAATGTTGGATTACAGAGGATTTATTGCTGAAGCAACCAGTTCAAATATTTTTTTAATAAAAGATAAAGATATTCATACTCCAATTCCTGATTGTTTTCTAAATGGTATTACACGTCAAACTGTTATTGAAATGGTAAGAAATCAAGGTTTTAACATTGTCGAACGTTATATCAAACCTGAAGAATTAAAAAATTTTGATGAAGTTTTTTTAACTGGTACTGCAGCAGAAATTACACCTGTTAAATCAATTGATTCATTAAATTTTAGAACTGGTGATGATTCGACAACTTATCAGTTTATGAAAGATTATAAAAAAATTGTTTCTGAAGCTATTTAGAGTTTTGTAACCAACTATATCCATTAGAATAATATTCTTTTTTCCAAAATGGAGCGTTCTTTTTTAGATAATCCATTATGAACTTACAGGCATCAAAACTATCATTCCTATGTTCTGAAAAACAGACTACCAAAACTATTTTTTCATTTACTAGTAACTTTCCATATCTATGAATAATCAAACAGTCAATTAAATCCCATTTTTTAATAGCATGGTCTTTAATTTTTGATAATTCTCTAACAGCCATTTCTTTATAAACTTCTAAATCTAAATACTTTACATCTTTATTGTCATTTAAATCTCTTACGTATCCAATGAATGCATTAGTTGCACCTACGCTTGAGTGTCTATCTTTTATAAATTCTATCTCTTTTTCGATATTAAAATCTTTTTTTTGCACTTTAATCATTAACCGCCACTTACTGGTGGAAAAATTGCAATTTCATCAGTGGGTTTGATGTCTTGATTGATCGATGTATACTCCATATTAATTGCATACCTGAAAATATTTTTATTAATATGTTTTTGTAATGCTGGATATGAATGAATTAAAAATAATTTCAAATCATCAATATTACTAGGGTAAGATTTATTAATTATATCATAGTCTTTTTTTGTTACTAATACTGAGTTAGAGGCTATAATTTTAGAATGTAATTTAATTAAAAAACACAAACCTAGGTTTAATGTTCTCTTGAGAGATGATAAATCTTTTCCTTACATTTTTATTTCTTCTGAACATGATTTTCCAAGAATTGAAAAACATAGAGGGGCTAAAAATAAATTAGGAAGATACTATGGACCATTTGCTAGTCCAGATGCTGTTAATAGGACAATTAATACAATACAAAGAATTTTTTTGCTTAGATCTTGCACTGATAAAGATGTAGCAGCTGGAAATAAGTTATGTTTTAATTATTATCTCAAACGTTGCTCAGGACCTTGTGGTGGAAAAATATCAAAAAATGCATATGCAAAGCTTATAGAAGCTGCAGATGATTTTCTAAGCAGTGGAAACTCAAAAAAAGTGCAAAAAAACTTTTCTGATCAAATGTATAGAGCATCTAAAGAAAAAAATTTTGAATTGGCTGCATCTTTAAGAGATAGGTTAAAAGCACTTCAACACATTGCGCAAAATAATTCCATTAAAATTAAAGATATTAAAAATGCCGATGTTTTTGCTATTACTACCAAAGATGGCAAAACATGTATTTATGGAAGCTTTTTTAGAAATAATACTTCATATGGAGGAAAAGCTTTTTATCCTGATCATGATAATTTAGCAGATAAAGAAGAAATTATGTTAGGTTTTTTAAATATATTTTATGTAGATAAAGAAATTCCAAAATACATAATTACAAATACTGAAATCTTAAAAAAAGATAGGTTTAATATATTG
>CACKSN010000025.1 GCA_902602845.1 uncultured Alphaproteobacteria bacterium
ATTGAAGAGGATTTAAAAGTTTTTAACCAAATTAATGAGGATTGGGAATTAAATTCAGCAAAATTATTTGCAAAGAAAAAAAGATTGTTTGAGAGTGACGATACATATGAAAAAAAATTAGCAAAATTAGCAAGAGCTGGATTTAATTATGATATATGCAAAAAAATATTAAGTTAATTTTCTTTTAGATGTATTTTTCCTTCTAATAATCGTGCAATTTGTTTTGTAGTTTCAAATCTTTGAAAGCTAATTCTTATAATTGCTGTTAATGGTGCTGCTAATAATACTCCTATAAATCCCCAAATCATTCCCCAAAATATTAATGATAATAAAATAGTTATTGGATGCAAGCCAAAACTCTCACCAAAAATTTTTGGCTCTAAAAAGTTACCTACTAATTGATGGACAATAGTTGGCAAGATGATTACTAATATAACAAGTGTTGGGTCATTATATTGCAAAAATGCTATGGGAAGGGGTAGTAAAACAGCTATTACTGATCCTATTACAGGAATAAAATTGAGTATAAATGTTAAAGAACCAAATATAAATGCAAGCTCTAAACCAAGAAACCAATAGATCAGTCCAGCAGCTAAACCTGTAAATGCAGAAGTTAAAAATTTTGTAAAGATATATTTTTTTACTAATCCGATAATATCATTCCATTCTTCAGAAGTATTTTTTGGAGGCGTGCCTAACAATAAGAAAAGAGTAATTATTACGACCAGTAAAAATTTAGATATAAAATTTGCACTATTACTTAATATTATAGCTGCCCAATCTGTTATTGGTAAATCTAATATTGAATTTCTTATTGTTTCTCTGTCAATATTGATTTCAAACTCTTGAAGTTTAATTATTAATGCCTCAATTAAAATTATTACTTTCTGATTATAATCATCCGCAGACTCTAAAAAAGTTGCTATAGAAGAAACAATGTATGGGACAATAATTGAAAATATAAAAATTATGAGAAATATACTTACTACTACTGCAATAAATCTATGCACACGAAGATTAATAGTTTGAAAGTCTATTATTGGATCAATTAAAATTCTTAATAATAATGCCAAAACAAAAGGAACCATTATAGGCTGAGAAAAATTAAGAATAAACGCAACTGCGATGATAGCTAGTATAAAAAGTGATCCAGAGATTACTCTATTGCTCTCATTCATTATTTAATTTTTGTTTAGGATTAAAAATTTCAATATTTTCATTAGGCAAACTTTCCACGTATATTGATTGGCTTGGGAAAGCAAAACCTGCTTTATTTTTTTCTACAATTTCAATGATTTTTACAGCAAGATCCTCTTTAATTTTTAAATATTCACCCCAATCATTAGTAACTGTAAATGCTTGTACCAACATATCAATTGAACTTTCAGAGAAACTGTCAATTCGAACATAGAAACTAGCATTATCGTTTTTTGCAAAATCATTTTCATTTTTAATTAAAGCACTAATTTCGTTTCTTATGTTTCTTAATTGATCAATATCCGTTCGATATTCTAATCCTATCAACCATCTAATCCTTCTGTGGTGCCTTCTAGTAAAATTTGTTACAGATTGTTCTGCAAATTTGTAATTAGGAACCATTACAGGAGTGGAATCGAACCTTCTTACTAAGGTTGACCTAAATCCAATTTGCTCAACAACACCTTCAACTTCTCCAGACACAAGTATTACATCTCCTACTGTAAATCTTTTCTCCATAAGTATCATTATTCCACTGATCAGATTTTTAAATAAATCTTGAGCACCTAAAGCAACTGCAACTCCAAAAAGTCCAAGACCAGCAATAACTGGCCCCACTCTTATTCCCCATAATTCAAGAATGGCAACCGCACCAAGAACAATTACCAAAATTTTTAGTCCTTTAAGTGTCCAATCAACCAGAGGTTTAGATAATTTTGATTCAAAGTTTTTTATTACAAAGGAAAATGGAATAATAAGTTGATGTAAGAGCCAGAAGATAAAAATGGTAATTAGCGATCTATTTAATAAGTCAATAAAATCTTGATTCTCTTTTGATAATTCAAGATATGATGACGCAATAAAAAAACCAATAACAACAGGGAAAAATTTTAATGGACCATCAAGAACCTCTATAACAGCATCATCAATTTTAGTTGTAGTTTTTGTAACTATTCTTGATAAGCGATTTAATATAAAACGAGCTATTAATCTTCTTAATAAGTAAAAAAGTAAAAAAATTATTAAGCTTATGATTATATCAGTAGCGTTAATACCAAAAACACCATTATTCCAGACATCTAAAAAAAGGTTATTAAAGCTATTGAATGTTTCCATAAGCAATATATTTATACTACACTAACATGAAAATTAGATTTTTACTTGTTTTTTTAATTATGTTTGCACTCAGGAATACTTTAATAGCCAATGAAAGTATGAATTTATACGACTTTTCGTTTGAAGACATAGATGGCAATCAAGTAAATTTGGAAAAATTTATGGGCAAACCAGTTTTAATTGTTAATACAGCTTCTAGATGTGGATTCACACCGCAATACGCCAATCTACAAAATTTGTTTTTAGAATATAAAGATAGTGATTTGACCATTATAGCAACAACCAGTAATTCTTTTTCTCAAGAGTATAATAATAGTGATGACATAAAAAAAATTTGTCTAGTTAACTATGGTGTGGGTTTCGTGACATCATCTCCCATGAATGTGAAAGGAACTAATGCGCATCCAATATATACATGGATTTCTAATGAATACAATAAATCACCTAAATGGAACTTTTATAAATTTTTATTTAATAGGAATGGTGAGTTAGTGGATACGTGGTCGTCTATGACTAAGCCAGATAGTTCTAAAATTACAAAAAAAATAGATAAACTTATTTAAAAAAAGGGGCATTAAAGCCCCAATTTTATATTTTTATTAAAATTAAAATTTACTACATCATACCGCCCATGCCGCCCATGCCGCCCATGCCGCCCATGCCGCCGCCCATGTCAGGCATAGCAGGTGCTGGTTTGTCTTCGGGTGCATCGGCTACCATAGCTTCAGTGGTAATTAATAATCCCGCAACAGATGCAGCGTCTTGAAGTGCAGTTCTAACAACTTTTGTTGGATCTATAATACCTGCGTTTACCATATTGGTATATTTATCCATTTGAGCATCATAACCGATATTGTGATCTTTGCTTTCACGAATTTTTCCAGCAACAACCGCTCCATCAACACCAGCATTTTCAGCTATTTGCCTTAAAGGATTGAAAAGAGCTCTTCTTACAATATCAACACCAATCTTTTGGTCGTCATTTGCTGTCTTTACTGTATTTAAGGCTTTAGTAGCATATGCTAAAGCAGAACCACCACCAGGCACAATACCTTCTTCAACAGCTGCTCTAGTAGCATGCATAGCATCTTCTACTCTATCCTTTTTTTCCTTAACTTCAACCTCGGTTGCCCCGCCTACTCTAATAACTGCAACACCTCCAGCTAGTTTAGCAAGTCTTTCTTGAAGCTTTTCTCTATCGTAGTCAGAAGTAGTTTCTTCAATTTGTGCTCGAATTTGATTACATCTTCCTTCAATGTCTTTCTTTTTACCAGCACCTTGAACAATAGTTGTATTCTCTTTATCTACAACAACTCTTTTAGCTGTACCTAACATATCTAGAGTTACATTTTCTAACTTTATTCCAAGATCTTCACTAATTACCTGACCGCCAGTTAGAATTGCTATGTCTTCAAGCATAGCTTTTCTTCTATCACCAAAACCTGGAGCTTTAACAGCCGCAATTTTTAGACCACCCCTAAGTTTATTTACAACTAAAGTTGCTAAAGCTTCTCCTTCAATATCTTCAGCAATAATTAAAAGTGGTTTTGTTGATTGAACAATTGACTCCAATAATGGAAGCATCGGCTGTAAACTTGATAATTTTTTTTCATGTAAAAGAACATGACAGTCACCAAGTTCAGTAATCATTTTTTCTGCATTAGTTACAAAGTAAGGAGACAGATATCCTCTATCAAACATCATGCCCTCAACTACATCAAGTTCAGTATCTAAACTTTTTGCTTCTTCAACAGTAATTACACCTTCTTTACCAACTTTTTGCATTGCACTTGATATCATTTTTCCAACTTCTGTATCTCCGTTAGAAGCAATGGTGCCTACTTGCGCAACTTCTTTATCTGTTTTAATTACTTTTGATTTTTTGCGTATTTCATTTACAACAGCATCAACAGCAAGATCAACTCCTCTTTTAAGATCCATAGGATTCATACCAGCAGCAACAGCTTTCATTCCTTCAGTTGCGATTGCTTGTGTTAATACGGTCGCTGTTGTAGTTCCGTCTCCAGCAATATCATTAGTTTTGCTTGCTACGTCTCTAACCATTTGTGCGCCCATATTCTCAAATTTATCTTTAAGCTCAATTTCTTTAGCTACACTCACTCCATCTTTTGTTATTCTAGGAGCACCAAAAGATTTGTCCATAACAACATTTCTTCCTTTAGGTCCTAGTGTTACTTTAACAGCATCAGCTAGTTTGTTAACTCCTGTTAACATTTTTGATCTAGCATCTGATCCAAAAAATATATTTTTTGCAGACATCTTAATATCCTCTCTAGATTATATTATTTCTTTTTACCTGATGTAATTATTCCCATTATGTCAGACTCTTTCATTATGAGATAATCCTCACCATTCATTTTTACTTCTGTTCCTGACCACTTTCCAAAAAGAATCTTATCTCCTTTTTTAACGTCTAGTGGTACAAGTTTACCTGTTTCATCTCTGGCGCCAGAGCCAATTTCTAGAACTTCACCTTCCATTGGTTTCTCTTGAGCAGTATCTGGAATAATTATTCCACCAGCTGTTTTTTGATCAGAATCTACTCTTTTTACTAAGACTCTATCATGTAACGGTCTAAACTTCATATTTCCTCATTCATTAAGTTATTGATAAATAACAGTTTTAAATTAGCACTCTAACAATAAGAGTGCTAATCATTTAATCATTAATGCAATTGATTCAAGTATGAAATAAAGATTTTTTAAAAATCTTAAAATATATGATATTTCTTAAAAATGGCTTTTATTAATATATTTTTAAAAACTTTGGGGTTTTTTGTTGGGATTACAACATTCGTTATAATCATCAATGTATTGTTCTATTTAATACCTAAAGTTGATAATGATTATATATTTGTTGATGGAAATATGAACTCTGAAAATTTAATTGTCCAATTAGACTTATCTGGTCCAATTTTCAATAATTCTATCAAAACATTAACAAGTGGTATTTATGAATATATAGATCCAACAGAGGTAGAGAATTATTTAGATAATTTAGAAAAAATTAATCCAAAGGTCTTGGTAATTCGATTAAACTCTCCAGGAGGAACTGTCTCTGCAACGGTTTCTTTAGAAAAAAAAATTAATGAATTTAAAAATAAAAAAAACGTTCAAATTTATTTTTTTAGTGAGGAAGTATTGGCATCTGGGGCATATTGGGTAGCAACAAGTGGTGATAAAATTTTTACTAATTATGGAGCTGTAGTTGGAAGTATTGGTGTATCTGGACCTAGTTGGTATTATTATGATAAACCTGTTTCTATATCCACTGGTGCTTTTGGTAAAAAGATTGAAACATTAAATCAAATTCAAATCTTCGATCAAAACGCTGGTAGATCAAAAGATTTATTTAACCCTTATCGAAAACCATCCAAGAAAGAGTTAGAGCATTTACAAAATATGGTTAAAGAAATTTATAATGATTTTTTAATTAAAGTATCAAAAAATAGAAAAATAGAAGTAAATACACTAATTAATGAAATAGGTGCATTGATCTATACAAGTAAACAAGCAAAGGAAAGATTTTTGATCGATGATGTTTTAGAATACAATGAACTTTTAGATAAAATAATCAAAAATAATAATTTTAAAGATTACAAGCTATTAAAACTAAATAAAAGTAACAATTTTTTAGATAAATATTTAGTGAATTTTTTTGAAATAAATAAACAAAATTTATGTAATCAATTAAATTCAAGTTTTGTATCAATAACACCACTTTTTTTTAATGATTGCTAATTATTCTAAATTTTTGATATCATTAACCTTAACAATTAAATTCTTATAGTAATTACTATTTTCTAATACTACTTTATTAATATATTTTTTTGACAAATCAGGATGATTTTCAACTTTTACAGTATCGGCAATAAATCTAGAATATTTTAATTTATTAATTGTTGCTATAGTTTGATATCTATTTTCAAAAATTTTTTCGTATTCTTTTTCAAAATGTGGTCCAATTTCAAAAATCTCAGTTCCAGGTTTACAAAAAATAATATTTGATAAATTAGAGCCATGTGGGGCTATAATTTTATCAGCTTCAGAAAAAATCTGTATTTGCTGATCTATTTTGTAAAGTTGAGGATTAATAACTTTATAACCTTTAGATTTTAAAATTGGTATAATGTCAGCTTCATTAACAATCTTTCTATAAGAAGAGTCCTCTCTAGTAACATATATTTTTTTATTTTCAGATTTATTATTTTTTGGAATTAATAATTTTTTGAGAATTGATATTGATTTATCTAAATTAAAAAATTGAGGGATCTCACACTCATTAAATTTATAAAAACCATCATCTAGGTAAACAAATGTGAAATTAATTTTTTTTTTATTAAGGATTAATTTTATAAAATCTCTTATTTTAGTTGATGAATTACGATGAATTGCAATCTTTATATTATTAGTGTTAATAAAAAATATTCTAGGAAGAAACTGTAAAAGATTAGAATAATAATTGTTACCGGCATTTGAGCCAATAATAAATAAATTCTTAAACTCTTTAAAATTTTTAACATTTGCTTTCAAATTATCAAAAAACTCTTTTGTATAAAAATGATCATAGTTTTGATTATAATCTCGATTAAATAATGATTTAAATGTTTGATAATTCTCATTTATAATAAAATAATTAAATGTATCTAAATAAAAATTTCCTTTGTAAATGTTACAATTTAAATTTAGCTCCCTAAAATTAGCATTTGAAAAGTTATTTTGTAGATTTAATTCTTTTTGAATGTCAGATGAACTAAGATTTGTTATCATAAAATTTCTTATATAATTACATAAAGACAAATATGAAAGAAAATAAGTTATTTATCTAAATAAATGGCGCGCCTGAGAAGAGTCGAACTCCTAACCTCATGATCCGTAGTCATGCACTCTATCCAATTGAGCTACAGGCGCATTTTTTGTATTATACACATAATTTTAAAACTATGCTAGAATATGAATATTTTGATAAAAATATTTTTTATATTATACGTATTTTTGTTCTCTAATTTAATTCTAGCAAATTCAATTGGCGTTGAAACTGGTTTGGAGGTTCCAAGATATGTATCTCTAAAATCAAATGATTCTAATATTAGAGTTGGTCCGAGTAAAAATTATCCAATAGCAATTAAATATAAAATTAATAACTTTCCAATAAAAATTATTGAAGAATATGAAGATTGGAGAAAAATAATTGATTATGAATATAATACAGGATGGATTCACAAGAGTTTAATAAAAGGTGATAGAAGTGTAATAGTCATTTCATCAAATAATAAAAATATATATATTTTTAATACGATTGAAGGAAAAAAAATTGGAGAAGTTACTGAGAAGACAATTTTAAATTTACATAAATGTAAAATAAATTGGTGTTTAGTAAGTAAAAATAATTCTAAAGGCTGGATTGAAAAAAAATATTTGTGGGGTGTTAAATCAAACGAAATTTTTAATATAAATATTTTTCAATTTTTTAATGATTTGTTGATCATATCGCACAATGAAATTGAAAAAATACTTTTAAAATATTTTTTTTGAATAAAAATTTATATGAATTTTTTTTGGCTGGGGCGGTAGGATTCGAACCTACGAATGCCGACTCCAAAAACCGGTGCCTTACCGCTTGGCGACGCCCCAAAAATAATATAAAAAAATTTATAGTTAAGAATTAACCTCAATTCAATATTTATTAATTCTTGTGTCACCATAGTGAACAATTTTAATATCGTCATTATCTTGTAAAGTTCTATATGGATCAATTACTATAGAATTTTTGTTAAATTTATATTCTTTAGTATTATCATGTATCAAGTATACATATGGCTTGGTCTCATCTGGTGCAGTGTCATAATATACATTAATATTTTTATTTAATGAGGTGATAAAATAACCAACTAACATCGATGGACTACCTATTGTTTGATCGATACCTGGCTTAAATGCTTTACCTAATATCACAACATCTTGTCCATATTTTATGCATTCCTCTGCCATATTCTTTGCCTGCATTTCCCTAGTAACCATAATTGAATCAAATAAATCATAACCTAAGTTATATTTTTCTGACATATATCTAAGGGCAATATTATCCCTTGGATGACATGCTCCACCATCTCCGAATCCCGCTCTCATATAAGATGGCCCCATTATTCTTTTAGTTGATTTTTTTAAGGCATTAGTAACTACATCAACATTAATATTTCCTACTCGCATTGCCACATCTTGGATCATATTAACTAATACTAATTTAGCTGTAATAAATGTATTATAAAATACTTTTAGTGACTCTATTTCTTCCCATGTTCCAATTTCATATCTAGTATTTTTATTTTCTAGTATTGGGTTATAAATATCTTTTAAAGTTTGCACATCACTATCCTCTTTACCATTTTCAGTTCCTATCATTATCATTTCAGGATTTTTCATATCCCATTTAACTGTTCCTTGAGCTATTAAATAAGGATTGTAAATAAACTTCCCTTTCTTTATTAGGGGAATTATTTCTCTTCTGATTGTACCTGGCAAAACTGTTGATATTACAGAAATTAGTGTTCCACTATCTACAAATTTATCAACTTCTTTTACTGCCTCAATTAGATATGAATAATCAAAATCTTTTGCTTTCAAATGCGAAGTTGGTTTTTCACCTCCATACTCTGGGTCATGAGGTGTTTGAACAGCAATTAAAACAACATCTTTATTTTTACATGTGTTTTCTAGACTTTTAGAGAAATTTAAGTTCACATTAGGATCGTAACCATCTAAATCATGTTTTTCGCTTAATACTTCAGCAGCATCTTTACCTAGTTTACCTAATCCAATAAATCCTATTTTCATATTAATAATTTGTCATATATTTTAAAATTTTTTTTGCGTCTACTTCTCTTTGATTTGATGTATTATGATATTTGTCTTCATCTCTTTGAAAAACGTTTTTATTTTTACCACTTCTATGTTTTTTCCAAGTGTTGTCTTTTTCTTGCAATCCAATATCTGCATGCAAATGAGTTAGTTTTACTTTTTTTACATAATGTAATCTTTTGACTCTTCTTCCTAAGTCAATAATCCATGTATCATTAAAAGTAAATTCAAAACACCCTGGTGTAAAATAACCAATAATTTCATACCACTTTCTGCTCACTATAGGAAAGTCACCATACATATGTGCTCTTAAACCATCATTAAACCAAATTACAAATATATTATCTGAGAATTTAGCAACTTCTTTATCTAATATTTCATCCCATCCTTTAGTTTCAAATATAAAATCATCATTTCCCATTATAAATACATCACCTGTTGAAATTTTAGCTATGTCATTCCAAGATTTTGAAACACTTTTTGGCTTACCTATATGAAGTTTAAATATAATTTTATTTCTTTCATTAATATAATTACTATTGATCTTATTGTATTCATCAACTAATGGATCATCATTATCAACGTAAACTAAAAGCTCTATTCTTTCTCTTTCATTTGAAAATTTATTTAGGTTATTTATTAGTCTTTCAAGATTCTTTGGTCTTTCTCTTGATGGACAAAGAATAGAGATAACATTTTTTTTTATATTTTTTTTGAATAAAATTTTTGATGATCTTATTAAATATATTATAGGGAAATATACTCTACC
>CACKSN010000026.1 GCA_902602845.1 uncultured Alphaproteobacteria bacterium
TTTCCTTGTTTCATTTTCAAATGAAATGAAGAAAAATTGTGACATAATTAAAAAATTCTTATTTGATAAAGTTTATAATCACAGTCATTTATCAGATAAGAGACAGTATTCAAAAAAGGTTATATCTACTTTGTTTACTTATTTCGTAAAAAATAATAATAAACTACCAGTAGATTGGAGAAATCAAAATATTGAAATTGAAAGATTAATTTGTGATTATATTTCAGGAATGACGGATAGATTTGCTCTAAATTTGTATAAGGAGATTAGTGAATAATTTTATAAAAGACCTTTCAGATTTTTTATTTGATTTTACAGATTTTTTAGAGAGTAACAAATTTATATCTCCAATCAATAAAAAACAGATTAGTATCGATTACTCTTCAAGTAATAAACAAGGTGATTTAGCGACAAACTTTTATTTAATTGTTAAAAGAAAAATTATTAATGAAAATTTTAATATTGAAAAAGAACTAAATGAAAGAGTTAAATTAATTGGATTTATCGATCATTTTGTGGTTTCAAAAAATGGTTTTATAAATTTTTTTCTTAAAGATAAATTTGTATTAAGAAGTTTAAAGGAAATTTATAGTAAAAATTTTTTAAATTATATTAATTATGGTGCAGGTAAAAAAATAAATGTTGAATTTGTTTCAGCTAATCCAACTGGACCATTGCATATAGCCCATATAAGAGGTGCTGTATTTGGAGATGTATTAAGCTCTCTTTATACTAAAACAGGTTTTGAAGTTACCAGAGAGTATTACGTAAATGATGCAGGTTCTCAAATTGATAAATTATCAAACTCTCTCTTGAAACGATATTTACAATTATTTGATAAAAAAATTGAATTAGAAGAAGATGAGTATCCTGGTGAATACCTAATAGATATTGCAAAAAAAATTAAAAATGAAGATTCCGATAAGTGGTTAAACTTTCAGCGAGAAGAAACTATTCAACATTTTAAAAATTTTGCATTAAAAAATATACTTTTAAGCATAAAATCAGATTTAGAATTAATAAATATAAGATTTGATAAATTTATTCACGAAACTGAAATAGAAAAAAGTAAAATTATTGATGAACTTTTTTTTATCTTAGATGAAAAAAAATTACTATATGAAGGTATTTTAGAAAAACCAAAAGGTGATGATTCTGATTGGGAGCCAAGAGAGCAATTATTATTTAGATCCTCTAAATTATTAGACAATGAAGATAGGGCATTAAAAAAATCAAATGGTGAATGGACATATTTTGCTAATGATGCAGCATATCATTTAGATAAATGTAAAAGAAATTTTGATAGATTGGTAAATGTTTGGGGGTCTGATCATATTGGCTATATTCCAAGAATGAATTCGTTAATTAAAGCTATTAAAGATGATGAAACTTATTTAAACATTTTAACTTGTCAGATTGTAAGTTTAATTCAAAATAAACAAAAAATTAAAATGTCAAAAAGATCTGGAAATTTTGTAACATTAGCTAATGTTCATTCTAAGGTTGGAAAAGATCCTATAAGGTACTACATGATTTCTACTAAAAATGAGACAGCAATAGACTTTGATTTAGATGCTGTTGTTGAAAAAAATAAAGATAATAAAGTTTTTTACTGTCAATATGCACACGCTAGAGCTTCATCAGTAATTAATAAAGCAAACGAATTAGGTATAAAAATCAAAAATGATTATAATTTTTCTGCAATACAAAATCTATCTGATGAGGAGGTAAAATTAATCAAAAAACTAATTTCCTATCCCTATTTGTTGTACCAATCATCTTATTACAATGAGCCACATAGATTAACTAATTACTTGGAGGAAATATCGTCCGATTTTCATTCGATTTGGAATAAAGGAAAAGATAATGAATCACTTCGTTTAATAGATAAAAATAATATTGAAAAAACTATTTCGAAAATATTCTGGATAGAATCATTCAGAATTATTTTAAAAGATATCTTTGAAATAATTGGTATAGATTCTCCTGAAAAAATGTAATGAGTAAAAATCTTTTTTTCTCAAAAAAAAACACTAAATTTTATTATTTTTTCATTATATTTAGTTCACTATTTTTTATTTATTTTATTCATTTCTATATCTCTATAAATAAAAATTATTTTATTATTGATGATAAGATATTAAATTATTACATAATCCCTCATGATAAAGAAGGGGAAAAAGTTAAATTTTTGAATAAAAAAAGTCTCAATAATTTAAGCAAACAAACCATAGATCAATATAAAATAAACAAAATTAAAAATTTAAAATTCACAATACAATTATTTAGTAGTGTCAATTACAAAGAAGTTGCAAATTTTAAAGAAAAATTTATTTTTCTTAAATCAGATTTAATAGATCAAGAAGAATTGTATATTTTTAGTTCTACATCTGAAATTGGAACAGACTATTTTTTATCATATAAAAACTTTTTAACGCAAAAAGAAGCTTTACTATTTTGCAATAAATCTAATATTTTAAATGATTGCTTAATATTGCGAATTAAAAATGAATAACTTTAAGAATCATAACTATTAATCTATAAAATCTATAAAATGCAGGAAATTCATAAGGAAAACCAAGATACAGGTAAATTTCACTTATTATTGAACAATTTTGAGGGTCCAATTGATTTGTTATTGGTATTAGCTAGGTCTCAGAAAGTTGATTTATCAGATATATCAATTTCAGAACTAGCTGATCAATATATTCATTTTATTAACCATTATAGACATATTCATATAGAAATTGCAGCAGATTATCTTGTAATGGCTGCATGGTTAACGTATTTGAAATCAAGATTATTAATTCCGAAAGAAGAGAAAACTGAAGAACATTCAGCTGAGGATTTAGAAAAGGCATTAAGATTTCAACTTCAACGACTTGAGCAATTTCAAAAAATTTCTAAATTATTATACTCCAAACCTTTAATAAATAGAGATATCTTTTATGGAGGTTCTACTGAGGGATTAAAGGTCAAATATAACATTAATTATACCTCCAATCTTTTTGATTTACTGAAATCTTATAGTTTTATTTTAAAATCAAATGATCAAGTCAAGAATTTAACTATTGAATCTTCTGAATTGTATTCAGTAGATGAGGCAATAAAAAGAATGAAACAAATATTTGGTTCATTTATAGAATGGACTGATTTTTTAAAACTGATTCCAAATCTTTATAAATCAAACAAAATTATAAATAAATCAATTATATCTTCTAATTTTGTAGCTTCATTAGAATTATCTAAAAATGGATTTATAGAAGTTAAACAAGATGAAACTTTTGGCAATATATATATTAGGTCAAAAAATTAATGGCTGAAAAAGATATAAAATTATTAGAAGCTATACTTTTTGCATCAGGTGAGCCTGTTGATGAGCATGATTTAAGAGAAAAAATATACGATAAAAAAAATTTAAAGAATTTATTAATTGATTTACAGAATTTTTATAAAAATAGAGGAATAAATTTATTAAAAACTGGAAATAAATGGTCTTTTAGAACGTCCGAGGAATTGACTACTGATTTAACAATATTTAAAACTCAAAAAAGAAAGTTATCTAGAGCTGCATTAGAAACACTCTCTATTATTGCTTATCAACAACCAATTACGAGATCTGAAATTGAAAATATCAGAGGCGTTCAAATGGGAAGGGGGTCTATTGATCATTTAATGGAAATTGGATGGATTAAACCCTCAGGAAGAAAAAATATACCTGGTAAACCTACACTTTGGTCAACAACAGATCTATTTATTGAACATTTTGGATTAGCTAATTTATCTGATTTACCTAACAAAGATGAACTTAAAGCAAGTGGATTTTTAGATAAAAGATCAGCAATTGCTACGATAAGTGATTTAGCTCAAAATGATGATTTTGATGAAAATATAGAAAATTCTGACACAGGTGAAGAAAATCTTGATGATTTTATTCAAAGTAACTAATTTATATATTTAGTATACCTTTATTTTAATTATTAATATTGTCAGGCTATTAAATTATATTAATTTTGCTGTTTTCTTATATCATATATATTATGCTTATTATTATCTGATATTTCTTGTTTTTTTAAAAAGTTTACGTATAAGCCATATATGACACCTAGTATATGGCAACTTCTGATTGTTCTTGTTATTGTACTCCTTCTGTTTGGTAGAGGTAAAATACCTCAATTGATGGGTGATATGGCCAAAGGCATTAAATCATTTAAAAGAGGGATGTCTGATGAAGAAAAAAAAGAAGATAAAAATTTAGAGAATAAAAACGACGAAGAAAAGTAAGCCCGATGTTTTCTTTTGGCTGGGCTGAAATTTTTCTTATCGGTATTATTGTAATAATATTTATTGGACCTAAAGATCTGCCAAAATTTATTAAACAAATTGGTACAATAACGAAGAATTTTAGAAAAATTTCTTCTGAATTTAAAAACTCGTTAAATGATATTGCCGAAGAAACTGAAATTAAAGAATTAGCTAAATCGGTAAAAGAAGTTAATAAAATTAAAGATGGAATAAATATAAAAAAAAATTTTGAAAACGAAATTAAATCTGTAGAAGAAACTGTAAAAATAGCTGAAAATCATATTTCAGAATCTGATAAAAAATAAAAGATTAATGTCTAAAGAAAAATTTAAAGAAATGTCTTTAATTGATCATTTAACAGAATTAAGAAAAAGGCTACTTTGGAGTTTTTTATATATATTAATAATATTCATTATTTGTTTTTATTATGCAGACGAACTATTTACTTTCTTAGCATATCCTCTAGTTCAGTTATTAGATACTGAAAATGGACAAGGTTTTATATACACTGCTCTTCAAGAAGCTTTCTTTACGGAATTAAAAATAGCATTCTTTTTTGCTCTATTCTTTGCTTTTCCATTAATTGCCATTCAGATATGGCGATTTATAGCACCAGGACTTTACAAAAATGAAAAACGAGCATTTTTACCTTATTTATTTGCCACACCCATACTTTTTTTTGCTGGTGGATCCATGGTATATTATATAATTTCTCCAATTGCTTGGTCTTTTTTTCTTTCATACCAAAATATCGGCTCTGGAGGTGTGCCCATTAGATTGGAAGCAAAAATGGGGGAATATTTATCATTAATGATGAGGTTTATTTTTGCATTTGGGTTAGCTTTTCAATTACCAGTAGTTTTATCATTAATGGCAAGAGTAGGAATTGTCACTCATCATTCTCTTAGAAAATTTAGAAAGTATGCCATAGTAATTGCTTTTTTAGCAGCAGCTTTTTTGACTCCACCTGATCCTTTTAGTCAAATCAGTTTAGCTTTGCCTATTATAATTTTGTATGAAATATCAATATATCTTGCTAAATTAATACAAAAAAAGAAAGATGATAACTAATGCATAGTATTAATTATATTAGAGAAAATCCAATAGAATTTGACAATGCAATGAAAGTAAGGGGAGAAAAACCCTTATCATCAAAGATAATTGAAATTGATAAAATTAAAAGAGAAACACAAACAGTTCTCCAAAATTTATTGGCAGAAAGAAATACGTTATCCAAAGAAATTGGTATTTTAAAAAGTAAAAATCAAAATGCTAATGATCAAATTAATAAGGTGGAAGATCTAAAAACCAAAATCAATTCACTAAAGGAATTAGAAAATATAAAAAATAATGAATTAAATTCAATCCTAATGAATTTACCTAATATTGCTCACAAATCAGTACCAAATGGTAAAGATGAAAGTGAAAATACTCTTTATAGAAAATGGGGCACTAAACCAAAATTTAATTTTCAGCCAAAAGTTCATTATGAAATAGGGGAAAAGCTGGGTTTAATTAATTTTGAAATAGCATCAAAATTATCTGGCTCCAGATTTGTTTTGCTGAAAAAACAAATTTCAAAACTTGAAAGATCAATAGCAAATTTTATGTTAGACAAACATACTGAAGATAATGGTTACACCGAATACAGTGTTCCATTCCTTGTAAAAGATGATTCATTATATGGCACAGGTCAACTTCCAAAATTTGAGGAGGATTTATTTCCAGCTGGAGATCATCATTGGTTAATTCCTACAGCTGAAGTACCTTTAACTAATTTAGTTAGAAATGAAATTTTAAATATCAATCAATTACCTATTAGATCAACATCTTATACACCTTGTTTTAGATCTGAAGCTGGTGCTGCAGGAAAAGATACAAGAGGAATGTTAAGACAACACCAATTTACAAAGGTAGAATTAGTATCAATAGTAGAACCACAATTTTCTGAAGATGAGTTAGAAAGAATGTTAGTCTGTGCAGAGAGTATTTTAAAAGATTTAAACATTCACTATAGAGTTATGACTTTATGTACTGGTGATATGGGTTTTTCTGCTAATAAAACTTACGATATAGAGGTTTGGTTACCAGGTGAAAATACTTACAGAGAAATATCTAGTTGTTCAAATTGTGGCGATTTTCAAGCAAGAAGAATGAACTCTAGGTATAAAAGTAATGATAAAAATATATTTACACACACTTTAAACGGATCTGGCTTAGCCGTTGGAAGAACTTTAATTGCAATCTTAGAAAATTATCAAATGGAAGATGGTAATGTAGAAATACCAAAAGTTTTGATAAAATATTTTAATAACAAAACACTTTTTTAGTGTTAGATGTAAGAAAAATTAGGCTAATTTTAGAATTAAGAGAGTCAGGTATTTCAAGTTCAGATGTTTTATCAGCATTAGAAATTATACCAAGAGAAGAATTTATTCCTGAAAATTATAGAAATCAAGCTTATGAAAACATAGCTTTACCTATTGGAAATAATCAAACTATAAGTCAGCCATATGTAGTAGCTAAAATGACAGAATTACTTGAAATTAAAAATTCACATAAAGTTTTGGAAATAGGTACTGGTAGTGGATATCAATGTGCAATATTATCAAAATTAGCAAGAAGAGTTTATACTATTGAAAGAATTAAAGATCTTCATGAAAAATCTCTAAAAATATTTCATCAATTAAAGCTAACAAATATTGTTTCTAAATATGAAGATGGTAATAATGGATGGATAGAACAAATTCCTTTTGATAGAATAATATTCACTGCTGCTACAAATAATATTTCTGACAGAATGTTTTCTCACATCAAAGAAGATGGAATTATAGTTTCTCCAATAATTAGAGATAATAGACAAGTTATTATTAAATATAAAAAAAAGAATAATAAATTGATTTCTGAAGAGTTTGATGAAGTATTATTTGTTCCTAACCTTAAAGGTATAGATTAATTTCTAATTAAATTTTTTATCTTATTTAAAGAATATCTATAATAAAAAATACCTATTACCCAATGCATTGTTGTTAAGCCGATAAACATGTAAATGTAATCTTCTTTAATAAAATTATTTATCATAGTTACTAGGATAATTGGTGTTATAACAAATCGAAGAATTGCCATATACATTACAATTATGGCCTTTTTTAAGCCTTGGAAAGTTGCATTAGGTATAAAAAATAATGGGAAAGCTGGAAAACCAAATGCCCAAATTTTTAAATACATAGATCCATAAAAAATAACATCTTGATCATCAGTAAATAATTTCATTGATATCTCTGATGTAAAAAATAAAAAAATTGCCACAAAACTTAAAATTATAACTCCTGTTTTTACTGCTTTAGTATAAGTTTCGAGTATTCTTTCTCGTTTATTTGCACCTAAATTTTGACCTACAATAGAAGTTACAGCTGTACTTAATCCTAATAAAGGTAGAAATAATAATTGCTCATACCTACCTGCAGATGCAAATCCAGCAATAGCATCATTACCATAATAACTAACAAAATATAATAATATGTATGATCCTAAGGCTATCATCATGAGACCTATAGATGCAGGTATCCCTTGAATAGATATTTCTGCAATTGATTTAAAATTTACTAAAAGATATTTTTTTTTTAAATAGTTATAAATTTCAGTTTTTGATATTTTATTTAATAAATATAATAGGCCTATAAACTGAGATAATATAGTAGCAATTGCTATTCCTGAAATCCCTAAAGGTTTAAAAATTTCATAACCTAAAATTGTTCCTGATATTAAAATTGGATTTAAAAAGATATTTAAAAAAAAACTAAATATTAAGACATTCCTATAGCTTTTTGTATCACCTAAAGCAGCTAAACATGAGTTTGAAACCATCAACAATAAAATAACAACTGAACCCATATAAATTATGTTCATATACTCACTTGATAATTTTAATGTTTCTTTATTGTTGTTAATAGACTCTAAAATTGAAGGTCCAAAAGATATTCCAAAAATTGAAATTATTATTCCAACAAATATAGCTAATCCCAAAGATTGACAAAAAATTTGACTTGCTTTACTTGTTTTTTTTTCTCCAATCGAATTAGCCACTATACTTGTTGTTGCAATACTTAAACCTATTCCCAGTGCTATTATTATAAAATAAATTGGAAATGTTTGTCCTATAGCTGCAAGAGCAATTTCAGAAATCATTCTTCCTGCAAATATTGCATCAACTAATGAATACAGATTTTGAAAAATAGTTCCTATTGATGAGGGCAGTGCTATTCTCCAAAAAAGATTGTAAATATTATCATCAATTAAATTAATATTTTTCATATCTTTTTTTACAGATATCTTATTTTAGGATTATATACTTCATCATTTTGCTTTAAATAAAAATGTAATTCTTTTATTAGAACTTTTAAATCTCTTAATATTTTATTTTCTTTAAAATTAATAATTAAAAGACCACTCCCTTTCATACCTCTTTCTTCATTGTTAGCTATGACAGGTAATTCTAGATT
>CACKSN010000027.1 GCA_902602845.1 uncultured Alphaproteobacteria bacterium
AAAGAAAACATGAGTAAACCTGTAATAGCATATATAGCAGGGCTAACTGCACCTAAAGGTCGTGTAATGGGGCATGCAGGCGCGATTGTTTCTGCTTATGGTGAAAGTGCAATAGAAAAAGTAGAGCTTCTTAAAGAATGTGGAGTTACAATTTCAAAAAACCCTTCTGTAATGGGAGAAACTGTTAAAAAAGTATTACTAGCAAATAATCTAAATTAATATTATTAAAAACGATGAAATTTTTTTATAAAAATGAGTTTTGGATGCTAATATTTTCATTAGGTGTACTTTATTGGTTATTCAACCCATCAGTACTAATGGCTTTAGTAATGATTATTCCGTTGCTATTAGCGGTATCATCAAGAAAATAAATAATTAAAATATATAAAACAACTATTTATGAAACTTTGTGTAATTAGACATGCAGAATCATTAGCCAATGCTGCTTCAGATCTAGATAATCCAACATATTATTATGATGCAAAAATTACTGAAAGAGGAGTAATGCAAGCAAAAAAGCTACATCATAAAATTAAAGATTTATCTTTTGACAAATATTTTTGCTCACCGTTAACAAGAACTATTGAAACTTTTTCAATAATTTTTCCAAATCACAAACCAGAATTCGAACCTTTAATAAGAGAACATCTATATCATTCATGTGACGTTGGTAGACAGCCCAAGACATTGAAAAAAATTTTTAAAAACTATGATTTTTCAAAATTAGAAAATTTTTGGTGGAATAATAATATACCAATAAATGAAAAATTAATTAAACAAGAATCACATAATGATATTAGAAATAGACTTATTAAATTTTTATTAAAAATAAGAAATTTAGATGCAAAAAATATTGTACTTGTAAGTCATGGAACATATCTTTCCCAAATAACTGATTATATGATGGATAATTGTGAATTTTTTATATGCAATTATGAAGAACTTTGTAAAAAATTATCAATAAATGTCTAAAATTACTTTTTATGAATTATCACAGTGTATTTTATCATATCATGATTGGATGAAAGTAGATGGTCTCTGGGACTTATTGCCCAATTATCAAAAAAATTTAACTGATAAAGAACACTGGACAATTATAATAGATACTTGGTCAAAATCAGAACATAATTCTCAGATTCAAAACCGGGAAAAATGGATTGATATATTGACAATGAGAAAACCTATAAATTTTTTTAAAAAAAATTTAAACGAAAATATTAAAATTTATAGAGCAGGTTCCGAAGATGGATTTAGTTGGACATTAAATAAAAAAATAGCAATAGAATTTAAGCAAAGATACAGTAATATTAATAATCCATTTTATTTTAATTCTAATAATAAAGTTGTAAATATAATTAATAAAGAAGTTAAATATGAGGATGTTAAGTTTTATAATAATTTAAGAGGTGAAGATGAAATTGTCATAATACCTTAATTATACATTTCATTAATTATTTTTTTTAAACAAATTATTACTTTTTCTACTATTTTCCTTCCTTTTATTGTACTTGCATTAGTCGGATCACCAATAATCCCATTTTTTGATAATTCTCTAGTTAACCATGCTTTCTTAATGTTTTTTTCATAAGAAATGAATTTAGAAGACAAATAATCTGGAGATAGCTTGTGTTTAAAAATTTTAGATTGCCTAACTAGGTTTGGAAATAAATATAACATAATAGATGTTTCAAATTCTCCGCCATGATATCCAAAGTCTTTTTCTTTACTTGATATAATTCCTTTAAATTGATCAAATAAAAAATATGTGCCTTTTACTATGTTAATATTAAATTCCGATTTTAATTCTTTAGCAATAATATCTATATGACTAATCTGTCCACCATGACTATTTAGAAGTAATATGTTTTTAAATTTCAATTTACATACATTTTCTAAAATAGATAAAGAGTGTGATATAAATTCTACTGAATCAATATTAATAGTCCCATCAAAATCTGTATGTTCAGCAGCTGAACCAAAATGTATTTCAGGCATTATTAAATATTTACTTGAATTGTATTTTTTATTAAATTTCAATAATATTCCTTCAAGAATCTTTTTATCAGTATTTAAAGGAAGATGAGGACCGTGTTGTTCTATTGATGAAAATGGGAAAATTAAAACTATTTTTCTATTTAATTTTTTAATTTCATTAGTTGTTAATTCTTCCCAAAAGTTTGTTAGCATTTTTTTATTATACATTTATAAGTAAATTATGAAATCTAATTCTTTATGGATTGATAAAAAAAAACAAGCTAAAATTTATCAAAAAAAAGTTTTTTACAATAAAAACAATAAAACAGTTTTAGTCAAAACTATATACTCAGGTATTAGCAAGGGGACTGAAAAATTAGTTTCATCTAAAAGTGTGGGTAAGGATCAATTTGAATTAATGAAAGCTCCTTTTCAAGAGGGTTCTTTCAATTTGCCTATAAAATACGGTTATATAAATGTTGGAAATATTATTGATGGTCCTAAGAAATATATAAATAAAAAAATATTTAGTCTTTATCCTCATCAAGATTTATATGAAATATCTATTCGAAATTTAATTTTTCTACCAAAAGGCAATTTGCGAAAATATATTTTAACCGCAAATATGGAAACAGCAATTAATATTTTTTGGGACGCCCAATCCAAAAGTAATAACAAAGTTCTAATTGCAGGACTAGGTTCTGTAGGATTATTAACTGCATTTTTTTTTAAAATTAACGGATATAAAAATATATATGTTTTTGATAATAATAAAAATAAAAGAAAAATTGCTAATTATTTAGGATTGAATTTTATTGATATAACAAAGATTGAGAAAATAGACGTAGCAATAAACACTACAGCTAATTATAAAGTGTTAAATTCTTTAATGGAAAAATTATCTATCGAAGGAAAAATAGTAGAAGCTAGTTGGTATGGTAAAAATAAAGGAGAAGTTGCCTTAGGTGGATATTTTCATTCTAAAAGACTAAAAATTATTAGCTCACAAGTATCTAAAATACCTAAATACATGAAAAATAAATATGATTTTGAGGGGAGATTAAAATTAGCTATTAGATCTCTAAAAAATTCAAAATTAGAAAAATTAATTACTAGTGAAAGTAATTTTTTTGATTTAGAAAAAGATTACTATAAAATCCTTCAAAATAAGGATACAATAATGCATCTAGTTAAATATTAATTATGTATTCGATAAAAGTAAGAGAAAATATACTAATAGCACATTCTTTACCTGGAGAAGTATTTGGACCAGCCCAAAATATGCATGGAGCTACATATTTAGTAGATGCTGAATTTTTCACTGATAAACTTAATAAATATAATATAATTATGGATTTAGGAATAGTGTCCACGACTTTAAAAGATATTCTTAAAATATATAATTATCAAAATTTAGATGAAATTGATGAATTTAAGGGTAAAATTACCTCAACAGAGTTTTTAGCAGAGGATATCTGCAATAAGATCTTGAATAGACTAAGAAATGAATTCTCTGAAGATTACAAATCTTTAAAAAAAATTAAAATAACCTTGCAAGAATCAAATGTTGCATGGGCATCCTATGAAAAAGAGGTTATCTAAAAATAAATCTGATATTTATTTTGTCTATCCAGGTAATATTAATGCAAAAACTGGAGGATACATTTATGAAAAAAATATCCTAGAATATGCAAAGATAAGAGATATAAATTTTAGACCAATTGCTCTAAGTGAAAATTATCCTTTTCCTACAAATAACGATATAAAATATTTTCTTAAAATTTTAGATAATATTGATCCTGACTCAAAAATTATTATAGATGGATTAGCGTTAGAAGGAATGTATTTAATTTTTAAAAAAATACTTACTTATGATGTTATCGCGCTAATACATCATCCTTTATATCTTGAATTTAAAGGTCAAAGATCAAAAAAATTCTTACGATTAGAAAAAAAAAATTTCAAAAAATTAAATAAATTTATTGTGACATCTAAAAATACAAAAAATTTATTAATAAATGAATTTAAGGTACTAAATAATAAAATTTCTGTAGTTGAGCCTGGTATAGAAAGACTAGCAAAATATAATTTTAAAAATAATAGTAAAATTCATCTTTTAACTTGCGGAAGTATAATAAATAGAAAAAATTATCTTTTTTTATTAAAAGTTTTAAAGCCTTTAGATAATTTTATTTTAGATATTGTTGGTGATACTACAAGAGATAAAGGTTATTACAAAAAACTCAAAATATTTATTTCTAAAAATTCAATGAACAGAAAAATAATATTTCATGGTACTATTTCAGATACAAAATTAGCTAAATTATATTCTAAAACAGATTGTTACATTTCGGTAAGTAAATATGAAGGTTTTGGTATGTCCTTAGCAAATGCATTAATAATTAAAAAGCCAATTATAACCTTTTTCACTAATACTATCTTAAATACACTAGGAACAAAGGGTGTTATTTATTTCAAAAAATTTGAAGTAAATGATCTTAGAAATATAATTATTAAAAATATATTAAATAAAAAAAATTTTAAAAAACTAAATCTTGATATTCATAAAAATAAAAGATATCTTCTTACTCCTCTAGAGTCAGCTAAGAAATTTGTTAATTTAATTTAATATGCATGAATTTCAAAATAAATGGTTAAATCTTAGAGAAACTGTCGATAGGTATTCAAGAAACAAAAGAATACTATATTTAATTAATAAATTTTTTAAAAATAAAAAAAATATTAGAATAGTTGACTTAGGTTCAGGTGCTGGATCTAATTATAGATTTCTTAAATCAAGATTATTAAATAATCAATATTGGTCTTTTGTAGATATATCACATCAATCAACAAATTATTTTAAAAAAAATATAAAATTATCATCTAAAATAAAAAAAACTAATTTTAAAATTGTTGATGTAATTAATAATCTAGAAAAAATAAATTTTAATGATTATAATTTAGTTACAGGATCTGCTTTTTTAGATATTCTTCCAAAAACATGGTTTAAAAATTTTCATAAATTAAATGTTGATACAGAAATTGTCTACTTTGCCTTAAATTATAACGGTAATTTTAAATTTTTTCCAAAACACAAGCATGATAAAAAAATTCTTAATATTTTTAATAAAGATCAAAAATCTGACAAAGGAATAGGGGAAGTGGCCGTTGGACCAGATTGTACTGAATTAATAAATAAAGTATTTAAAAGGACTCACAAAACATATGTTTTAGACTCTACATGGGATGTTAGTAAAAATTATGAATTTCAAATTTATTTCTTAAAATTTTGTAGAGAAATTATTCAAAAAAATAAACTTAACTTTGATGATTGGTTAAAATTTCGTTTAAAATTTATTAAAGAAAAAAATTCTAGATTTATTTTAAATAATACAGATTTTTTAGCTATTAAGAAATAAATTAACAATAATTTCATTTTCTAATTCATTAAAATTATGCTTTGGTCTGATAGCTTTATTGAGATTTGAAATTTCTTTTAAATTTAATGAATTAATTCCGGAACCTATTAATATTGGGGCAATCATAAATTGAAGAATATCAATATATTTATTATTTATTAATTCTGAAATAGTTTTTGATCCTCCTTCTACTAAAATATTTTTATATTTAAGTTTTTTTATTTGCGTAATTAAGTTTTTAGTAAAATTTTTTTCTTTTAATCTAATTATTGTTGAATTATTCAATCTAATATTTTTATTACTTTTTGTAAAAATTATATTTTCATTACCGTCATTAAATATTTTATATTTGTTATTTAGCGAAAGACTGCCATCGATAATAATTCTTTTTGGATTTGTGCCCTTTATTTTTCTTGTTGTTAATAGTGGATCGTCTTTTTTAATAGTATTTGAGCCTACAATAATTGCATCACTGATACTTCGTAAACAATGTAGATAAATTATACTCTTGGGATTATTTATGTAATGTGAATTACCATTATTTAATGCAATTCTACCATCAATACTTTGTCCTATCTGAGCTAAAACTAATTTTTTGTTTTTTCTTAATATTGGGAAAAGGATATTTAAGATTGATTGATAATATTTACTTATATTAATTTTAGATTCCAGATTATTATTTTTTATGTAAAAATTACTTTTTCTTTTTGATGATAAAGAAATACTATTTTTTTTAACCAATAAATATAAATCACTATTCTTTTTAGAATTTTTTATAAAATCTAGTAAAATTCCTATATTTTTTGATGTAATCATTTGTTTTTATTACAATTATATCTATATAAAGTTTTCATGAGTTTCAAATCTAATACAGGAACTATAATAGACAGGGCAATTAACGAACTCAGGACCGGAAGACCCCTAATAATTAAGAATAACAAGGAATATTGGATGTTCTTTAATATAGAGCATTCTCAAAGTAAAATTTTTAATCAATTCAATAAGCACTTAATTGATGAAAAATACTTACTTATTACTAAACAAAAAGCTCAATCAATTTTTAATAAGAATATTAAAAGTAATATTTATTTTGAAATAAATCCCAAAACAGATGTAAATCAAATAATAAATTTATTTATCAATCCTCTTAGCAATAATAAAGTAATTAAATTTACCAATATTAAAAAATTCAAAGCTAAAAATTTTCATAATGTTTGTATTGATCTTTCCAAAAATGCTAAAATGATACCATCGCTAGTTTTTAAAAAAATTAATAAAAAAAATTACAAAAACATAAATGAATTTGGATTTAAAAATGGAATTTTAATATTCGATTACAAAGATTTATTGAAGCAAAATGAATTAATTTGTAAAAGTATCAAATTAGTTTCTAGTGCAAAAGTTCCACTACCAAAAAATGAAAATTCTAATTTTAAAATATTCAAATCATATATTGGATCTGATAAACATGTAGCGATAATTGTTAATCCAAAAAAAATAAACAAAAAATCCGTTAATTTAAGAATACATTCAGCTTGTTTTACAGGTGATATTTTTCATTCTTTAAAATGTGATTGCGGTGAACAGTTAAATCAATCAATCAACTACATGGTTAGAAATAATGGTGGAATTATATTATATTTAGAACAAGAAGGTAGA
The DNA here is from genome assembly GCA_902602845.1 of uncultured Alphaproteobacteria bacterium. Lineage (GTDB taxonomy): Bacteria > Pseudomonadota > Alphaproteobacteria > HIMB59 > CACPNW01. The sequence goes on from CACKSN010000027.1 coordinate 7,053, forward strand.
GGAATAGGCTTAGCTAATAAAATGAGAGCCTATTCTCTTCAAGCAAGGGGTATGGATACAATAGACGCCGATCATAATATTGGTTTTTTAGATGATGAAAGAGATTTTAATATTGCAGCTAGAATACTTAAATTATTAAAAATAAATAAAGTTAATCTTATTACAAATAATAAAAATAAAATAAATTCTATTAAGAAAGCTGGAATTAAAGTCGAAAATCAAATAAATACAAAGCCAACCTTGAATAAATTTAATAAAAATTATTTTAAAACAAGAGTTAAAAAAGCCGGATATGGCCTTAAACTAGTAGTATAATTATGAAAAAAATTCCTAAAATAAAACTTCAATTAACAAACAACAACGAGTTTGATTCATCTAAATTAAAAAACAAAACAGTTTTATTCTTTTATCCTAAGGCGTTAACCGGTGGATGCTCAGTAGAAGTCGCAGACTTTCAGAAATATTTATCAAAATTTAATAAAATTGGTTTTGATGTAATAGGAGCTTCTAAAGATCCTGTTGATCGGAATAAAAAATTTTCTGATAAGAATAAATTGAAATATCCACTTGGCTCGGATGAAGGAAAAAATTGTGATAAACTTGGTATATGGATAGAGAAATCTATGTATGGTAGGAAATATTTTGGGATAGATAGATCTACATTTGTTATTGATAAAAATGGAAAAATTCTAAATTCCTGGAATAAGGTCAAAGTTAAAGGTCATGTTGAGGAGGTTTATAATTTTTGTAAGGATCAGTAAATTTTTATTTAATTTTACCTATTTCTTTTTCTCTTTTAATTACAAATAAACCACTTAATGTAATAATTATTGCACCTATAATCATATTATAAGTTGGAGTTTCACCTAGTATTAAATACCCAAAAATCATACCAAATATAATTACACTGTATCTTGCAGAGGCCGTTAATGAGAGTGGTGCATAAAAAACTGTTAATACTGAAAATAAATATCCAAATAAAACAAATATACTAGAAACAAGAATATAATTAATATCTTCACTGCTTACTTGATAACCAAAAATTATTGCACCCAACCCTGCAAACCCAGTAATCAACAAAGCAGTTACAAATGTAATTTCAACACTATTTGATTTAGTTGCTAAACTCTTTGTAGCAATATCTCTAATAGTTAAAAAAATAGCAGCTAAAATTGGTAACACTAAAAGATAATTAAATTGAAAATTTTGTGGATTTACAACTACTAGCACGCCTAAGAACCCAGTAATAACTGCACACCATCTTCTTATTCCAACCTTTTCTCCCAAAAAAAGAAAAGCAAAAATTGTGACAAAGAAAGGATTAGTCATTAAAAGTGTATAAACCTCAGATATTGGTAGCAATATTAATCCAACTAAAAAAAATAGCGCTGTTAAAACC
>CACKSN010000028.1 GCA_902602845.1 uncultured Alphaproteobacteria bacterium
GGAAGATGAAAAAAAACAAACTGGAAAAACTGATGATCCCGTAAGGCTTTATTTACGCGATATGGGAGCTGTTGAACTTCTAAGTAGAGAAGGAGAAATTGCAATCGCTAAAAGAATAGAAGCTGGAAGAGAAAGAATGATCGGAGCCATTTGTGAAAGCCCTATGACTATAAGATCTATAATTAATTGGAAAGAATCAATAAAAGATGGAACGATGTTACTTAGAGATATTGTCGATCTTGAAGCAACTTATGATATGTCAGACATATCAGAAAATAAAATTGAGGATACTTTTAAGTTAATAGAAAACGCTGGTAAAAATGAAGAAAAAAAATCTAAAGATGACAATGTAAATAATGAAAATGAAAATGATAGTAGCCAAAGTGCTGATGAAGACGAAGAAGAAGGATTAAATGTCTCTCTTGCAGCTATGGAGGAAAAATTAAAACCAAAAGTATTGAATGACTTTAATGAAATTACCAAACTATTTAAAAAACTCCAAAAATATAGTTCAGAAATAATTAAATCAGATAAGAAAGATATTAAAAATTACTCTTCTGTTGAAAAAAAATATAAAAAAATTCAGAAAGAAATGGTTTCAGCAATGAAAGCTGTACATTTTAATTCATCAACAATTGAAGCTTTAATGGAGGCTCTTTATGAACTAAACAAAAAACTTCTTCTTAGAGAAGGAAAGATGCTTAGGATGGCTACAAGTGCTGGTGTAAAAAGAGAAGCATTTGTAGAGCAATACTTGAATTTTAATTTTGAAAAAAATTGGATACAAAATTTACTTTCAACTAAAGATAAGAGTTGGGAAAAATTCATCAATAGAAATCACATTGAAATTAACAAAATAATTGAAGAAATCAGAGAGATCCAACTTGCATCCGAACTTCCTTTAAATGACTTTAGAAGAATAGTAAGCACTGTTCAGCAAGGTGAAAGATCTGCTAACAGAGCTAAAAAGGAAATGATAGAGTCAAACTTAAGATTGGTTATATCGATTGCAAAAAAATATACCAATCGAGGCCTGCAGTTCCTTGATTTAATTCAAGAAGGCAATATTGGCTTGATGAAAGCAGTAGATAAATTTGAGTATAGACGAGGTTATAAATTCTCAACTTATGCAACATGGTGGATTAGACAAGCAATTACCAGATCAATTGCAGATCAAGCCAGAACAATAAGAATACCTGTTCATATGATTGAAACAATTAATAAGATTGTAAGAACAACAAGGCAAATCATGTCAGAGATTGGTAGAGAACCGACACCAAATGAACTCGCTGAACGACTTCATATGCCACTTGATAAAGTTAAAAAGGTACTTAAGATTGCAAAGGAACCAATAAGTTTAGAAACGCCAGTGGGTGATGAAGAAGATAGTTCACTTGGTGATTTCATCGAGGATAAAAATGCACTTATTCCGATAGATGCAGCCGTTAAAAGTTCACTTAGGGACACAACTACACGAATTTTATCCTCTCTTACGCCAAGAGAAGAGAGGGTTTTGAGGATGAGATTTGGTATTGGAATGAATAGTGATCATACTCTTGAAGAGGTTGGTCAACAATTTAGTGTAACAAGAGAGAGAATAAGACAAATTGAAGCCAAGGCACTAAGAAAATTAAAACACCCAACAAGAGCAAGAAAGTTAAAAACATTTTTGGACGAATAATGGAGTTAACTCTCCTTGGAACTGGCTGCCCTAAAGTAGATTATAAAAGGTTTGGTCCATCTAATTTAATAACTTCAAAAAAAACAAAAATTCTAGTTGATTGTGGATCTGGTGTTACTCAGAGACTTGATCAATCGAAGATTTCTACAGCTGATATTGATGCATTATTTTTAACCCATCTTCATTCTGATCATGTAGTGGATCTATATCAACTCATAATTTCATCATGGCATTCATATAGAGTAAATCCATGGAAAATATTTGGGCCAAAAGGGACAAAAAAATTCGTTTCAAAAATAATGGATGCTTGGAAAGATGAGAGAAATTTAAGAATTAAATATGAGTCTAGAGCTTCAATACAAGCACTTAAACCTATTATAAAAGAGTTTGATTCTTTTGGTAATATAAAAATAAAAGATATAAATGTTCAATATTTTGAAGTTGATCACAGACCAGTAAAACATGCCTTTGGTTTTAATTTTTTATATAAGAAAAAAAAATTAACAATCAGTGGTGATACGAGGCCATGTGAAAATTTGATGAAGTATGCTCAAAAAGCAGATGTATTACTGCACGAAGTTTTTATAGATGGTGAATTTAAAGAAACTACCAAAATGCGAACAAAAACAACTCTTCACAATGTAAGAAATTATCATACACCTTCAACAATAGTTGGTAAAGTTGCAAAATTGACTAGATGTAAAAAACTTGTTTTAACTCATTTAGTGCCAACAAAATTTAATGAAAATAAACTAAAAAAAACTGTAAAATTTGATTTTGGGAAAAACCCAATTATTGGTAATGATTTAATGAAAATAAGAATCTAGTATTATTTAATTGAAACTTACAAATTTGAGATGTATTAGCAACTTTAAGGGCTCTTAGCTCAGTTGGTTAGAGCGCCCCGCTCATAACGGGGTGGTCCGGGGTTCAAGTCCCTGAGGGCCCACCATTCCCAGATTTACTCAAAATATAATAAAAATTATTATTTTAAATGTAATTGGATATGTTACAGATGTAGTACAATTTTTCATGGGAGGAAAAATGAAAAAATTATTAACTTTAGTAATTTTATTTACCTCAACAATAGCTTCTGCAGGGACATTGGTTGTTAACTCAAATCAATCAGGAGAACCTTCTAAATCTGCTTTTGATGCATATGTAGCTGCATTTAGCGCAGCTCATCCAGAAGTAACAGTTGTTGTAAATGAATTTGAACATGAAGCATATAAAACTGCTATTAGAAACTTTCTGACTGCTGAGGCACCAGATGTTGCAGTTTGGTTTGCTGGTAACAGAATGAAATTTTTTGTAGATCAAAACTTGTTTCAAGATGTAAGTGATGTGTGGGCAGATGCCGGTCTTAATGACTCAATGGCTTCTACCAAAGGATCTCTTACAGTTGATGGTAAACAATATGGTGTTCCATGGGGTTATTACCAATGGGGTGTGTACTACAGAAAAGATCTTTTTGATCAACTTGGTTTAAATGTCCCACGTGATTGGGATGAGTTTAAATGGGTATGTGCAATGCTTAAAAAGAATGGCATTACTCCAATCACTATTGGTACAAAATTTCTTTGGACCGCAGGTGGATGGTTTGATTACCTAAACTTAAGAATTAATGGTTATCAGTTCCATATGGATTTAACTGCTGGTAAAGTAAGTTATGAAGATCCAAGACTTGATGCTGTATTTGATCATTGGAGAGAATTAATTGATCCAGGTTACTTCCTAGAAGATCATGCTTCTTTCTCATGGCAGGATGCACAAGCTCCACAAATTAATGGAGAAGCTGCTATGTATTTAATTGGCAACTTTTATGTACCAACTTTTGAAGCAGCAGGTATCGGTGATCAAATGGATTTCTTCCAATTTCCTACAATTTATGAAGGTGTAGGTGTTGCTGAAGATGCTCCAACTGATACAATGCATATTCCAAGTGGTGCTAAAAATGTTGAAGATGCAAAGAAATTCTTAGCATTTATGTCAAACAAAGAAGCCGCTACTAATTGGGCTAAAATGGGCGGTATGTTAAGTCCAAATAAATATGCTGATAAACCAACAAATAGATTCTCAATAATGGGAGCTAAGATGCTTGCAGCTGCAGATGATATTGCACAATTCTGGGATAGGGACGCCAACCCAGATATGGCTGGTGCAGCAATGGAAGGTTTCCAAGAATTTATGGTTAAGCCTGACCGTGAAGATAAAATTAGAGCACGTCTTGAAAAAGAGAGAGCTAGAATTCACGGAGCATTATAAATTAAATCTTAAATAGAGGTGTAAATTTACACCTCTATTATTCTACTATCTAAATTTAATATTATAAAACTAAAAGAAAGATATATTGTAATTAAATGACATTTTGGGAACGTAATCAATTAAAATTAGCCCCCTTTATTTTTCTTGCACCAGCAATCTTTGTTTTTTTAGTCTATGTAATTTATCCTATTTTTGATTCTATATGGGTTAGTTTTCATGAGTGGAATGGCATGGATAGAAGTGGAGTCAGAGCTAATGGAAAACCAAACTGGGAGTTTGTTGGACTTAAAAACTATATTACGTTATTTACAGATGATGATGAATTTTATGTTTCACTTTTTAATAATATCAGATGGTTAATTTTTAGTTTACTAGCTGTACCAATTGGATTAACATTAGCTCTTTTTGTTAATCAAAAAATTTTAGGTATAAGATATATAAAATCTTTATTTTATTTTCCCTTCGTAATAAATGCTGTTGTTATAGGTGTAATTTTTACTTGGTTTTATAATCCTAAATATGGCATTCTAAGTTATGTGCTAAATTTTTTTGGTTTAGATCCAATACCAATGTTAGCAGACGAAAATTTAGCAACATATGGGATTATTATAGCATCATTTTTCCCTGGTGTAGCTTATACAATGATATTGTATATTACTGGATTAACTGGTGTAAGTCGAGAGATGGTTGAGGCTGGAAGAATAGATGGGGCTTCAGGATTTACAATGTTATGGCATGTTATTTTACCTCAACTAAGACCAGCAACCCTTATTGCTATTGTTGTGACTTTAGTTGGTGCACTCAGAGCATTTGATTTAATTGCAGTTATGACAGCTGGCGGCCCATGGGGCAGTTCTGAAGTTTTAGCTTATAAAATGTATCAAGAGGCATTATTCAATTTTAGAATGGGTTATGGTGCTGCTATTGCTACAATTCTTTTCATAATTATGGATATTTACATCGCTTGGTTTTTATACCGTTTATTTAAAAACGAAAGGTCTGAAAAATAATGTTTCCTACCCCAATTCAAAATTATTCTTTAAAAATAAATATTGGTTACCGATTTTTACTTGTGTTCACTCTTTTAATTTGGTTGTTGCCACTTATTGCTGTTATGCTTACTTCAATTAGAACCTTTGATGATGTTTTAGCAGGTAATTATTGGACATTTCCAGAAGAGACAGCTTTAGTTTCTAATTATGTAGCTGTATTTGCAGATGGAAAAATGGCAGGTTTTTTTCTAAATAGTCTAATCATAACAATACCAACTGTAATAGGTACATTATTTTTAAGTTCTCTTGCAGGTTATTCTCTTGCTATGCATCGATTTAAGTTAAACTTATTAGTATTCGCTATGTTTATAGCAGGAAATTTTGTTCCATATCAAATATTGATGATACCAGTTCGAAACATATCAATTGAATTAGGTATGTATAATAGTCATTTGGGATTAATTATTTTTCATATCGCTTTTCAAACTGGTTTTTGTACTTTTTTTCTTAGGAACTTTATTAAAGAATTACCATTTGAGCTTATTGAAGCTGCTAGAGCTGATGGAGCAACCGAATGGACGATATATAGAAAAATAATTATTCCTCTAACTATTCCCGCACTTGCTGCACTCGGTGTTTTAGAGTTTACATTTATATGGAATGATTATTTTTGGGCATTAATTTTAACGCAAGGTGATACTGTTAAGCCAATAACAGTAGGCTTAGATACTTTAAGAGGTCAGTGGACAACTGCTTGGAATTTAGTTTCAGCAGGATCCGTCGTAGCAGCATTACCTCCTGTAATTATGTTCTTTATTTTACAAAGACAATTTATCCAAGGATTAACATTTGGAGCAGTTAAAGGATAATTAGTTGCAATTAAATTCTTAAAATATAAAAGATCTCAATGTCTTTAATTTCTCTTAGACAACTTTTAGACCACGCAGCTGAAAATAATTATGGTGTACCAGCTTTTAATGTAAATAATCTTGAACAAATAAGGGCGATTATGGAAGGGGCAAAAGATTTGAATAGCCCTGTCATAATCCAAGCTTCTAAATCTGCCAGGAAATATGCAGGTCCTATTTTTTTAAAAAAAATGGTCGAAGCTGCAACCGAAGAATTTAGTGATATACCAATTGTTCTTCATCAAGATCACGGTGGTTCGCCTGAAGATTGTAAAAGTTGTATTGAATTAGGTTTTACTTCAGTGATGATGGACGGCTCACTAAGAGAGGATCAAAAAACGCCCTCTGATTTTCAGTATAATGTTGAAGTAACAAAAAAAACTGTTGATATGGCTCATTACCTTGGAGTTTCTGTAGAAGGTGAACTAGGTTGTCTTGGGTCACTTGAAACAGGAACTGGTGAAAAAGAAGATGGAGTAGGTGCAGAGGGTATATTAACTCAAGACCAATTATTAACTGACCCTGATGAAGCTTCAACTTTTGTTAGTCAAACAAAAGTAGACGCTCTCGCAATTGCTATTGGAACAAGTCACGGAGCATATAAATTTTCTAAACCACCTACTGGCGAAACACTTGCTATGGAAAGAATAAGACAAATTCATTCGAAAATACCAAATACTCATTTAGTTATGCATGGATCTTCTAGTGTACCCAAAAACTTAATTGCTGATATAAACAAATATGGTGGAGAAATAAAAGAGACCTATGGCGTACCAGTTGATGAAATTAAAGAAGGAATTAAAAATGGAGTTAGAAAGATAAATGTAGACACTGATTTAAGATTAGCATCAACTGCCGCAATAAGAAAATATCTTTTTGAAAATCCATCTGATTTTGATCCAAGAAAATATCTTTCACTTTCAAAAGATGCAATGAAAGAAGTTGTTAAAAATAAGTTAGAGGAATTTGGATCTGCTGAAAATGCATCAAAAATAAAACCTTCATCATTAGCAATTATGGCCTCCAGGTATCAATCTGGAGAGTTGAATTCGATAACAAATTAAATGAATAAAATACGCTGGGGTATAATTGGTCCAGGTTCAATTGCAAACAATTTTGCAGACGCTCTTTTACAAACATATTCTGCTGAATTGACAGCAATTGCTAGTTATAATGATCAAAGGCGAAAAGTTTTCGGAGATAAATACAATATTTCAAATAATTTAAGATTTGATCATTATGATTCTTTATTAAATTGTGAATTAGTTGATGCTGTTTATATCTCAACACCACATACATTTCATGCCGACTTATCAATTAAAGCGGCTGGAAAAGGTAAACATATTTTGTGCGAAAAACCAAGTGCAGTCAACTTTAAACAAGGAGAGAAAGTAATACAAGCAGTTCAAGATGCGGGTGTCTTCTATAAAGAAGGATTTATGTACAGATGTCATCCACAAATCCCAGCTTTATTAGAAATATTAAAAAATAAGACTATAGGTGATATAACTAAAATTACATCTTCTTTTGGTTTTGATATGACCAAAGTAATACCTGAACATAGACTTTTTAATAAAAATTTAGCGGGTGGAGCTATTTTGGATGTTGGCTTATATCCTGTTTCACTTTCTAGAATGATTGCAGGAGTGCAGTCAGGTAAAAAATTTGTGAATCCAATTAAATTATCAGCTGAAGCACAAATTGGACAAACAGGTGTAGATGAAATATCATCAGCTATAATGGAATTTGATAATGGTGTAATTGCTGAGGCATATACGGCAATCATGAAGAATATGGATAACAATGCAGTTATTGAAGGATCAGATGGTAAAATTATTATTGATAATCCATGGATGCCAGGAAGAGATGGTGGTCCATATCATTCCAAAATTAGAATAATAAAAAATGGTAACGAAGAAATTAGAGAATTTAAAGGTCCAGAGCATCTATTTTTTTTTGAGGCTGAGCTATCTAGCCAATCAATTTTAAAAGAAAAACAACAGGTACCACACCCAGGAATGACATGGGAAGACACTCTTGGCAATCTAAAGGTTTTAGATGAATGGAGACAAAAAATTAATTATAAGATCAATGAAGACTAAAAATGCAGTATGATAAAATAACAGGTTTAGAAAAAAAAATATCAAAACTTATTATGGGTAATGATAATCAAAATGATTATGATGTAGCAGCTAAATTGTGGGATCATTGGATAGATGCGGGCGGAAACGCATTTGATAACGCCCATATTTATGGTGGAGGGTCTATGGAGGCACTCTTAGGTAAGTGGCATAAATCAAGAAATAATTTAAAAGATCTAGTGATAATTGCTAAAGGAGCACATACACCAAATTGCGATCCAAAAAGTATATCAACACAACTTACAGAATCATTAGATAGACTACAATGTGAGAGTGCCGATGTTTACATAATGCATAGAGATAATTTAGACATTCCCGTTAGTGAG
>CACKSN010000029.1:0-2500 GCA_902602845.1 uncultured Alphaproteobacteria bacterium
AATTTTTTATATTCTTTTTGAATTAATTCATTATTAGAGTGAGTTGTCAAAACATCTCCTCTTTGTTGCTTGATAAATTTAAATTTTCCTCTTTTATCAAGATTTTTTTCAATTATTTTAATTATTTTTATTAAAGATATTTTTCTTCCACTTCCAATGTTATAAATTAGGTATTTATTTTTAGAATTTGATTTTTTAAAAATCAACAAATCTAATATCTTTACTACATCACCAATATAAGTAAAATCTCTCTCATGTTTACCATATCCAAATATATTAAAAGTTTTTCTTTCAATTATAGATGAAACTATATTGTTCATAAACATATCTGGTCTTCCATATTCTCCATAGACAGTAAAAAACCTTAGACCAATTATTAACATTTTAACTTCTGTGGAGATAAACCTTGATACAACTTCATTAATATTTTTAGTCATTGCATAAAAAGATTTTTGAGAAGATGTTGAAACTTTCTCATTTGTTGGAAAAGTTTGCGTATCACCATAAACAGAGCTTGAGGATGCATATATAAATTTTTTTACTTTATATTTTTTTGATAATGATATTACATTGTAAAAACCATTTACATTTGAATTAAAGTATTCTCTGGCAAATAAAGTAGAATTTCTTACACCAGCTAAAGCTGCAAAATTTATTACTTCTGTGAAATTAAATTTTTTAAATAATTCTTCAAGTTTTGTTAAATTCGAAATATCTATTTTGTAAAATTGAAAATTATTGTTTATTTCAAGTTGTTTCAATCTATCTTGTTTAATTTTTATACCTGTTAGATTATTTAAATTATCAACTCCTATTATTTTGCATTTGCTTTTTTTTGAGGAAAGTTTTTTTGCTAGATGGTAGCCAATAAATCCAGCACATCCAGTTATTAGTATGGTTTTCAATTTGTTGGTATTACAAATTCAGGTCCAGATTTTATATTGCCTGGCCATCTACTTGTAACTGTTTTTAGTTTTGTATAAAAATTTACACCTTCTTTTCCGTGCATAGCATGATCTCCAAAAAGAGATTTTTTCCATCCGCCAAAACTGTGAAATGCCATAGGCACAGGTATTGGAACATTTACACCAACCATTCCAATTTTTGTATTTGTAGTAAAGTGTCTAGATATTTCTCCATCTGATGTATATATACTTGTTCCATTACCATAAGCATGATCATTAACTAATTTCAGTGCTTCATCATAATTCTTAGCTCTAACAACACATACTACAGGACCAAAAATCTCCTCTTTATATATAATCATGTCTTTTGTAACATTATCAAACAAGGTTGGGCCAACAAAATAACCTTTTTCATAACCTTGTATTTTATAATTTCTTCCATCTTCAATAAGCTTTGCTCCTTCTGCGATTCCTTTTTCAATGTAATTTTCTATTTTATTTTTATGTTCTTTTGAAATAACTGGACCCATGTCAGATTCATTATCAGTCCATGGTGCTACTTTAAGTTTTTGTGCTTCAGAGTGTATTTTATTTACAAGTTGATCAGCAATATCTCCAACTGCTACTGCAACTGATATTGCCATACATCTTTCACCAGCAGAACCATAACCTGCGCCTATAATTCCATCAACCGCTTGATCAATATTAGCATCTGGCATAACAACTAAGTGATTTTTAGCACCACCTAACGCCTGAACTCTTTTTCCATTTTTTGCAGATTCTTCATATATATATTTAGCTACAGGTGTTGATCCAACAAAACTTACTGATGCAATATCTTCAGATTTAAGAATTAGGTCAACAATTTCTTTATCACCCTGAATCACATTGAACACACCATTAGGTAAACCGGCTTCAGAAAATAATTCAGCTAATTTTATTGAACAAGACGGATCTTTTTCAGATGGTTTTAAAATAAATGAATTTCCGCAAGCTATTGCAATAGGATACATCCACATTGGAACCATAGCTGGAAAATTAAAAGGTGTAATACCGGCACATACACCTAAAGGCTGTCTCATTGACCAAGAGTCAATATTTGTACCAACATTTTGAGAAAACTCACCTTTTAGTAAATGTGGTATACCACACGCAAATTCGACTACCTCCAAACCTCTAATAACTGATCCTTTAGCATCATCTAATGTTTTTCCATGCTCTTGTGATACTATTGAAGCTAATTCACTAATATTATTCTCAATAATTGTTTTATAATTTGATAAAATTCGAGAACGTTTAAGTGGAGTTGTGTTTGCCCAATCAATTTGACTCTTTTTTGAACTTAGAAGTGTTTTATTAAAATCTTCTTTAGATGACAGAACTACTTTTGCAATTTCTTCGCCAGTTGAAGGATCTTCTACACCCATCTCTTTATCAGAAATTGAATAAGCTGATCCATGAATGTAATTATGAATTTTTCTCATTTTGACTCCTGTATATTAGTAAAAGATTTCTTGAGTATACAACAATTCCTACGGCTTGTGCTAACATAAAAGGAAAACTACCTATGTGATGAGCATAAATAAGTGTGATCA
>CACKSN010000030.1 GCA_902602845.1 uncultured Alphaproteobacteria bacterium
AAAATTGTCACTTCTTTCCCAATCATAACATGTAAAGGGACTCTCTATGACATGTTGCTTATGTGATTTAATATCGTATATCATTAAATGAATTATAATATTTTTTTTACTATAGAATTTTATTGGTCCAAATGTTGAGTTAATTTTTAATTTTAATCCAGTATTCTGAGATATTAATTGATTAAGTTTTTTAATTTCTGCATTACATATTTGAAACTTTTTCTCATTAAATTCATCTAAAATTATAACAACATCTATATCACCAACATTCATAAGATTTTTATTCTTATCATTAAATGAACCAACAATAGTTACAGATTTTACAAAATTTAATTGAAATAAACTGTTTTTAATTTCTTTACTTAAAATTGACTTAAAACTATTTTTCATATCTTGATAATGTTTTTAACCTCATAATTTGTTTTTTTGGATTTATATTTAATAAAACATCTGATCCTGATACTACCTTATCACATTTTAATTTTGGAATTATTGATGATGTTACTCCACCATCTATACATAGATTAAAGTTTACTCTATTTTTAAACTCATTTAATTTACTTATTACATTAAAAGATTCTTTTTCAAAATTTTGTCCCGAAAAGCCAGGATTCTTTATTGAAAGAATGAGAAGTTCTTTAAATGTATTAGTAATTTGAGCAAGTTCGTCATAATTATTTGTAACGTGCAATACAATTCCTGCTATTTTTTGTCGACTCTCTATAAATTTTTTAATTTTGATTATATCTTCATCAATTTCATAATGAAAATAAATAATATCAACAAATTTTATAGTTTTTTCTATCCATTTTGACGGTGTTTTTGACATTATGTGTAAATGAGTTTCTTTTTTTGGCCAAAGTGATTTTATTTTTAAAATTTTATCCAAATCTATTAATGTTTCATTTTTTAATATTGTATTATCAACTAGATCTATATGTATAAAGTCGGGATAATTCCCAACATTCTCAAAAATTTTATCAATATTTTCTTTATCATTAAGATATATGGCAATGCCTACAGTTCGTTTGTATTTGAATGAGAAATTTTTATGCAACAAATAGCTTACAAAAAAGAAACACCCAGAAATTAAATATCTATTTTCTTCATAAGTTAAAGTTTCATAAAAATAGAAATTTAAAACGTATCTTTGAAAAAAAATAGAAAAACTTGAAATTAATAAAAAATAAATTAATGATCTTAAAAAAAAATATTTTGGAACATTGAAATTTATTATCGTATTAAGTAAAAAACATATTATGATTCCAAAAAAAAATGATAAAAACGAAGCTCCATTTTCGTTTATAGTTGATAATAATATTTTTCTTATAATTAATTCACAAAAAATTGAGAATATTCCAATAAATATATATAAAATTAAGTTTTTATTTTTATAAAAGAAAAAATCAATTTTTTCTCTTATTGAGTTCATATTATTTTTGACCGTAATAAGAATTCTTACCGTTTTTTCTAAAATAATGCTTATCAATTAAATGCTTAGGAATTTTTTTTCTTATTCCTATTTGACAAGTATAATATGCAAGTTCAGCAATAAACTCAATTAATTCAGCATTCTGATTTGATGTTTTATTTGTAGTACCCCAGCAAAATACGCCATGACCAGCAATTAACACACCTGGTAAATCAGTTAATTGATAATTTTTTTTAGAAAAAAAATTAATTATTTGTAAACCTGTGTTTTTTTCATAGTTATTTTCAACTAATTTTTTATTCAAATAATTAATGTTTGGAATTTCTCTATTCCAAAAATCAGCGTGAGTAGTTCCAAGAATAGGTATATTTTTTCCAGTTTGAGCCCAACTGGTAGCAAATTTTGAATGTGTATGTGTTATGCTTTTAATTTTAGGATTAGATTTAAAAAGAAACAAAAACAATAATATATTTATTAAAAAAATATGAAATTAGGTTTTTTTATATTACCTAATAAAGATTTGAAAAAAGATATTATTCATTCAAAAAAAATATTATTAAAAAAATACAAAAAACACAAATATTTGAATCACTTTCCGCACTGTACTCTTTACATTATTGAAATTAAAAATAAGGATTATAAAAAATTTTTAATGAGCATAGATAAATTTATTAATATTAAAGTAAACTTAGTTTTAAAAAAAATTAAATTTTTTAAAGATGACCCAATTACAAATCAAATTACATATTTTTATGATATAGAAAAAAATAAAAATTTAAAATACATACAAAAATTATTAATTAAAAAATATTCTATGTTTGCAAAAAAAACAATTAGTAAAGATATTAAATTAAAATGGATGCAAAAAAATCAGATTAATTATGGATACTATTTTGTTAATAATAAATTTAAACCTCATATGACAATAGGATCAATAGATAAAAAATATAAAAATGATCAAGAAATAAAGAGAATATTAAATAAAAAAATAAATTTTCATCAAAAAATTAGCCAATTATATTTATTTAAAATTAATGATGATAGACATATACATTTAAAATCAATTAAACTTAATGATTAATTTTATTAAATTAATGCCAATGGCAGGTAAAGGAATTCGTTTTAAGAAACTTAATTATAGTAATCCAAAACCTCTTATTAATGTAAATAAAAAACCAATGTTTATCTATGCAAGTAAATCAATGCCAAAAGAAGGCAAAACAATATATATTTATAATCAAAATGAATTGAAAAAGGATTTTTTAAAAAAAATTTTAAAAAAGAATAATATTTTTAATTATAAGTTATTTGGATTAAAAAGAATTACAAAAGGACAAGCAAATACATGCTTAAGAGTAAAGGAGCTAGTTAATCAAAAAGATCCAATATTTATACATTCTTGTGATAGCGTAATAAATTATGACTATAAAAAATTTATTAATCTAATCAATAAAAATGATATTGTAATTTTTACTACCTCTCCTAATAAAATTCATTTAAATAAACCCAAATCTTATGGATGGATAAAAAAATATAGTAACAATAAATTAAAAATTACTTGCAAGAAAGCAGCTAGTAAAACTCCTGAAAAAGACAGGGTTATAGTTGGGACATTCGCTTTTAAAAATAAAACTATTTTATTTAGGTGTATAAACTACGTTGTAAAAAACAAAATATTGATAAATAATGAATATTATTTAGATATTGTGGTTAGAGAAGCTTTAAATTTAAAATATAAGGTTGTTCAATTAGAAACTATTAATTATCATAGTTTTGGTACACCAGAGGAGTTAGAAAATTATAAAAAATCAAAATAGAATTTCATTTATTGAAATATTTGGTTTTCTTATTACAGGAAGTACTGCTGTTATAATTGATGCATTTGTTTATTTTATTTTATCTTATTCCGAACTTTTGTCATTAAATAATGCAAAAAGAATAAGCTTTATATGTGGCGCTTTATTTGTTTTTTTTGTAAATAAAAAATTAGTTTTTAAAAATTATGAAAAATTCGGAAAACAATTATTTTATTTTGTTATTTTGTATTTTTGTAGTTTTGTAATTAATAGTTTAAGTCATGATTTTGTTTTAAAGGAATTAAATATGTCATATATTGCCTTTTTGATAGCAACTTCAATGTCGACAATAATAAATTATATAGGACAAAAGTTTTGGATATTTAAAACAAACGTATGATTGATTTAAGTATTATCATTCCATGCTATAATGAAAGAGATAATCTAAATATTCTTTTGAAAAAATTAGATCAACTCTTAAAAAAGAGTATTCATAATATTGAAATTATTTTAGTAGATAATGGGTCAGAAGATTACTCATATGAATATGTAAAACAAAATGCAATTTATAACGATAAAAATTTTAAGGTATTAAGAATAGAGAAAAATATTGGTTACGGTAATGGCATAATGCAAGGTGTTTATTCTGCAACTGGAAATATAGTTTCTTGGTGCCATGCAGATTTGCAAATAGATGTATTTGAGACATATAATGCATTTAAAAAATTTGAATCCGGATTAAAGAATAATAAAATCATTGTTAAAGGTAAAAGAGTTAATAGAAGTTTAATTGACTCAATATTTACATTTTTCATGTCTATTCTTTCATCATTGTATTTTCAAAAAATCCTTAGTGATATTAATGCTCAACCTAAAATATTTAATAGGTCGTTAATAAATAAAATAGATGGATACCCTAATGATTTTTCTTTAGATTTATTTTTTCTTATTATGGTCAAAATTAATAAAATTAGAATTATGACGCACCCTGTAATTATGTACAAAAGATATGCTGGTGAAGCCAAAGGTGGGGGAACATTAAAGGGTAAGATTAAATTAATTATAAGAACTTTAAAATATATGATAAGTTTAAAAAAAAAATTAAATGGAAATAATCATTCACAGAATTAATAAAATAAAAGAATTAAATTCAATTCCTGTAAATTTTGGTATTGAAATTGATATTAGAGCAAATGGATCCAATTTAATCTTAAACCATGAACCATATTCTAAAGGAACTAAACTGGAAGATTTTCTGAATAATTATAATCATGGTACATTAGTTTTGAATATAAAGGAATCCGGGATTGAAGATGATGTTTTAAAGATAGTAAAAAAAAATAAAATTAAATCTTTTTTTTTATTAGATATTGAAATGCCTTATTTATATTCCTCTTCACAAAAAAATGAAAAGAATTTAGCAATTCGTTTATCAGAATATGAAGATATTATTACCGCAAAATTTTTTATAAAAAAGATAAATTGGATATGGGTAGATACAGTGAGCAAACTACCTATAAATCAGAAAAATATTAAAATAATTAAAAATTATAAAAGCTGCTTAGTATGTCCAGAACGATGGGGTAGACCAAATGATATAAAAAAATATTTAAAATATTTTAGTAAAATTAATTTTTTTCCAAATGCTGTTATGACAAGTATGAAATATGCTCAACTTTGGCAAGCAAATGATTGATATTAAATTTTCTATAATTTTTGTATTGTTAAGTTTTTTATTTTTATCAATTTTATTTTACATTCCAAATATATTAATAAAAAATCATATAATAGAAGATCAAAACACTAAAAATATAGATAAAAATTATAGCTATTTTGTAATAAATGAACCTATTATCTCAGATGAACTAATTTATGCAAAATCTATTGCACGAATGTTAAATGGAGAATTTAAAAATAATAAATTTCAAATTTATGAACACAAAAATGAATTTAATCCATCATATTTTTTCATTCCAATTTTTATTGGTTTCATTTTTTCAAAACTTATCGGATCTCTAGATTTTTTTTTTGAAATAAAAAACTTAATATTTGTTTTTTTAAATTTAAGTTTTTTATATTATTTTTTAAGAACAAATAAAATTAATAAATTTGTATCGTTCTTAGGATCAATACTAATTATAACAGGGTTCAATTTAAATTTAATGTATAATATTGTTACATTCAATTATACATTTGAAGAAATAAACAATGGAAACTATATTAGTTTTATTATTGAGAGATTTCCAAGTCAAATAATAATTTTATATACTTTTATTTTTTATTATCTTGTTTCATTATACTTAAATAAAGATACAAAAAATATTACAATTGTTTTAGGTATTTATGCTGGACTATCATACTACTTTTATTTTTATTCATATTTATTTTTTGGTACACAATTAATTATTTTATATATATTTTCATCTATAAAAAAAAAGAATGTTTTTAATAATTCAATTTTCTCTCCTCTAATTTATTTAATTGTAGGGATGCCATATATATTTAATTTATTTAAATATATTAATTCAAATAACTATATTTTTCATAAAGCAATAACAGGTTTTACAAAGTTTGATTTTGCATTTGTAAGTAAGAGTTTATTAGAGGTTACAATAATTGTAATTTTCTCAATAATAACTCTATTTTTTATATGTAAAAAGGAGAAGAGATATTTCAACTTAGCATATATTTGTTTATCTGTTGGAATTCCTGCATATTTGTTTGGGGTTATATCTACAAAATTTAATATAATACCTGAAGTACAACATATATTCGGTAATTATGAATGGCCATTTTTTTTAAATTTATTAATTATTATTTTAATAGATTTTGTAATTAAAAAAAATATAAATTTCAGTAGAATTTTAAAACTTAATAATATTTTATATATATTTTTATCTTATTACTTAATTTCATATTTTTTCTTCGTATTGATGTTTCAAATTGAAACATCCAAAAATAATTATTATAAAAATTTAATATCAAACAGTAAAGTTGAAGCATATGAGTGGTTGAAAAAAAATACGAATAAAAATGATGTTGTTCTTACTTTAGATAGTGAGTCAATAAGATTAATACCAATATTGGCAGGTAATTATGTATACTTACCTTATGCATTAGATGATATAGAAAATCATCAACGTACGCTTAAGAGATTACATAAATCACTTGAATACTATGGGATTGATAGAATTAACTTTTTTGATTTTTTAAATAATAAATATTTTCAATCTGATGATAATTTAAATATTAATAATGAACTCATTTTAAATTTATTTGGTTCGACATTTAATTTTAGGAAATATGAATCAAGGAAATTATTTCAAAATGAAATATCAAAAAAAGAAAAAAAATTATTTGAAAACAAAAATATTTTTATTCCAAAAAAAATATATTTCAAAGAAAACATTAGTTCTGAAAATTTTAAACTTGACTATATATTAATTACAAAATTTGAAAGAGAACTTATACCTGATTTCATTGGTCTAATTAATTTATATGATATGGTATATTCAAATAAAGAAGTAGCGATATTAAAAGTGGATCAAAATTAATTAAAATTTAATTTTACATAATAAATTAATTTATATAAATTTTGTTTTCTTAATATTTTCATAGTCATCCTTATTACCTATATCTGTCCAAGTATTAAAAAAAGGATAAATAATAGATTTATATTTTTTTAATCTGATATGATTGAACAAGTCTGGCATGTCTAATTTTTCTTCATGCTTTACTATATGCTTAAGTAAGTTTATTGATTTAGGATGCAGAATATATATGCCTGAATTAATATAAGTACGCTTAATTGGCTTTTCTTCAAAGCCCATAATTTTTGTTCCATTTGTTTTAACAAATCCAAAAATTTCTTTAGATTCAAAAACTCTGACAGCCATTGTAGCAAATGAATTATTAGCTTCATGATAATTTAGCATCTGCTGAAAATCAATATCCGTAATAATATCGCCATTAATTACAAAAATCGACTCTTTGGGAATTTGATTAATTAAAGAGATAGATCCCACAGTACCCATTGGTTGCTTTTCTTCTAAATATTTAATAGATACGCCAAATTTACTACCATCGTTAAAATATTTTTTAATTTGATTTGATAAATAATTTACCGATATTATAATTTCATTTAACCCAAAATTTTTAGCATTTAAAATTATATGCTCAAGAATTGGCTTTCCATTAATTTTTAACATTGGTTTTGGGGTCTTATTCGTTAAAGGTTTTAATCTTGAGCCTCTGCCACCAGCTAAGATAAATAACTTATTCTGTATTTTTTTATTATAATTTTTTTGATTAAAAATATAAAATCCCAAAATTTTTTTTTTATTATCAAGTAATGGTAATTGAAAAATTTCATTATCGAGCATAAATTCTAATATATTTATATTTTCAAAGTTTTTTGTTAAATGTAAAAATTTCGATCTAATTATATTTTTTATAGAGCTATTAATGTTATAACCTTTTAAAAGCCCCCTTCTTATATCGCCATCTGTAACAATTCCTAACAATTGATTATTAGAACCAACAACAAAAATTATTTTATAGCCAGTTTTTTGAAGATTTGCTATTGCATCATTAATTGATGAATTAATTGTTAAAGCACAATTTTTCCAATTTTTTTTTAATGTTATCATTGATTAATTTA
>CACKSN010000031.1 GCA_902602845.1 uncultured Alphaproteobacteria bacterium
TACATAGGAATTTGAATAAATTTTGTAGGCCTAATTTTTTTTTTGCAGATATCGAAAAAAAATTTTTTATATGTGTTTCTAGACTCAATTTTTGAATTGTTGGCAAAATAGTTTTCTTATTAATTAGGTCATTTTTATTAAATATTATTGTTATTTGCTTATTAATTTCATCTAATTTTTTAATATTTTTTTTTATTTCTTCTATATCATATTTTTTTGAATCTATAAGGTACAGAATAATATCTGATTCAATTAGACCGCTCCATAGATTCCTTTTTAGATTTTTTTTATTTTTAAAATAAGCTTTTAAGTTACTTAAGCCAGGAGTATCATAAAAAATTAATTGGTGTTCATTTATATTAATAACTCCTAAAATAAGACTCTCAGTAGTATTTATTTTTTTATTTGTTATTGAAATAGTTTCGCCAACCAAACCATTAATTAAAGTAGATTTTCCTGCATTAGTTTTTCCTATAATAGAGATTTTAAGTAATTTTTTTTTCATTTATAATTTTCAAAGCTTCATTAGCAGCTTTTCTCTCAGCTTCTCTAATAGAAGTACCTTGTGCTTTTATTTTATTAAGATTTAAAACTTTTAAAGATACTGTAAAAATAGGTGAATGTGCAGGACCTTGCTTACTTAAAAGTTTGTATTCTGGTAATTTTTTTATTTTTTGCTGCGATAATTCTTGTAAAAAAGTTTTTGGATCTTGAGTATTTGATATTTTAATATCTAAATAAGGGCTCCAAAAATGTTTAATAAAATCAAACGCTGATTTATATCCACCATCTATAAAAATAGCTCCAATTAATGATTCTACGGAATCAGATAGTATTGATATAGTCATTTTTTTATTATTTTTTTTAAAATTATAAAGAAGAATTTTATCTATTGATAATTCAAGAGAAATTTTATGTAAGAAATTTTTTTGCACCAAGTAAGAATATTTTTTTGACAAATCCCCCTCCTTAAAATTTTTATTTTTCTTAAATAATAAAAATGAAATTGCCAAACCCAATACTCTATCACCTAAAAATTCTAATCTCTCAAATTGATTTGGATTTTTATCTGTATCACTTTGATCTTTAGACATACTAGGATGTGTTAGTGACTGAATTAAAGTTAATTGATTTTTAAAATTATAACCTATTTTTTTTTCAAATTGATTGATAAGTTTTTTTGAAATCATTTAATTTTTTTAAAAATTCTTTCATATCTTATCGATGTAGGCCATTTCCATACTTCCAAAAATCTAGAATTTTCTAAAGAAAAAAAGATAAATTCTGCTTTACCTATTATGTTCTCTAAAGGAATAAAGCCAACTGATGGAAACCTACTATCTTGAGAGTTATCCCTGTTGTCACCCATGACAAAAAAACTATTTTTAGGAACTTTGAACTCATGTGTATTGTCTGCTATTGAGTTGTCATAAATATCTAGAATATTTATTTCTTTGCCAAAAAAATATTCAACATATTGTCTTCTTCGGCCATTATCTATATTTATTTGATTTTTTTGTGTATCAATAAATGGATCTAATTTTTGTTTAAGGATTTTTGAATTATTAATTATTATATCTCCACTGATAATTTTAATCTTATCTCCAGGTAAACCAATGACTCTCTTAATATAATCTGTTCTATTATTTTCTGGAGTTTTAAATACAACAACATCTCCACGTTTTGGTTCTTTAGAAAAAATTTTACCAGTCAAAACTTTTCCATTTGGATCTGCAAGTGAGAAAGGCAATGAATGTCTAGAGTATCCATATGAATATTTTGATACAAATATAAAATCACCAACTAATAAATTAGGCTTCATAGAACCAGAAGGTATATTAAATGGTTCAAACAAGAAAGATCTTATTAAAATTGCAAAAAGAATAGCTAAAATAATAGAAAAAAAATTATTAACAAATTTATATTTAGTTTTCATTTAAATATGACTACATTCGCAATTGCGTATTCTTTTTCATCAGCAAGGGATAACTCAATCTTATACTCTTCTTTATTATTTAAATTAATATATTTTTTTGCTTTATTATGAAGTTGTATATAAGGCTTACCATATTTATTGTTTTTTACCTCAATATCTTTCCAGTGAACACCTCTTGCTAATCCAGTTCCAAGAGCTTTAGCACATGCTTCTTTTGCTGCATACCTTTTAGCAAAAGACTCAACATAATTGAGTTTTTTTTCAGATCTATGTATTTCATCAAAATGAAAGCATTTATTCTTAAACCTGTCTCCATATTTATTAATTACTCTTCTTATTCTATTTATATCAATAATATCTATCCCCACACCATAAATCATAGCTAACCCTTTAATCTTTCCAATGAAGAAACTTCTGGCTCCATTCTTAAAGCAGCTATAATATTTTGCAAATGGTTTGAATTTCTTACCTCAATATCAATTATAATTTCAAAAAAATCCAACTTCCTAACTGAAAAATTTATATTAGATATATTTCCATTATTTTTTGCAATAACAGTTGTAATTTTTCCCAAACTGCCAGGTTTATTCTCTAATACTACTACTATTTTTGAATTTGAAAGAATGTTAAGATTACTATTTAAATCCCAAGATAAATTTAACCATCTATCGGGAGTATCCTCATATGATCTTAAAGTTTGACAATCAACAGTGTGTACTGCAACTCCAATACCAGCTGTTACAATCCCAACTATATTATCTCCCAACAATGGCGAACAACAGCCTGCTAAATGATATGACATACCGGCTGTAAGTCCCTTTAGTTGAACTGAAAGATTTTTGTTTGCATTGGATTTTATATTAGATACATAGTTGTATTCCGGATATATTTTTTTTAGAACAGAGGCGGCAGTTATAGAACCTGAACCAATAAGCTCATATAAATTCTCCATATTTTTAATTTTATATTCATTTGTAATTTTTTTTTCAACAGAGGAACTAATTTCATAATTTTCTTTCTGAAAAAATGAATATAATATTTCTCTTCCAAATATTATATATTCATCTTTTTTCTTAGATCGAAAAAATCTCCTTAATTGTGATCTAACTTTAGTAGTTACAGCAAATCTTTCCCATAAAGGTGAAGGTTGTGACGTTTCAGATGTAATGATTTCTATTTGATCACCATTTTGTAATATTGTTTTAAGAGGCTGTAGTTTCTCATTTATTTTTACAGCAACACATTTATCACCAACCTGTGTGTGAATTGCATATGCAAAATCAATTGAAGTAGCATTTTTTGGAAGTTCTATAACATCTCCTTTTGGAGTAAAAACATAAATATCATTTTGAAATACTTTTAGTTTTGAATTAGCTATTAATTCATCTTGTGAATTAGAAGTGTTCATAGAGTCTACCAGGTCATGTATCCATATGTATTCTTTAGTATCTTTTTCATTAATTTTTTTTGGATCTTTATATTTCCAATGTGCTGCGACTCCAAAATCAGCAATTTGATTCATTACATTTGATCTAAATTGTATTTCTATTTTTTTATTTTTTGGCCCCATTACAGATGAGTGTAACGCTCTATAACCATTTGATTTAGGTGCAGAAATAAAATCTTTAAATCTACCCTGAATATATGGATATCTTCTATGAATAATACCTAAACATCTGTAGCATTCTCTTGTTGAATTAGTAACAATTCTGAAAGCCATGATATCGGAGAGTTGTTCAAAAGAAATATTTTTATTTTTTATTTTATTCCAAATTGAAAATGGAGATTTGATTCTACCTTCAATTTTACAAAAAATATCTTCTTTTAAAAATATTTTTTTAAGCTCATATCTTATTTCATCAACTATATTTTCATCCTTTGACTTTAAGTATTCCAGCCTATCAATTACTGACTTTCTAGCTTCTGGATTTATTATTTTAAATGAAAGATCTTCTAATTCATCTTGCCACTCTTTCATACCTAATCTTTGAGCAAGAGGTGCAAAAACTTCAAGTGTTTCAAGTGCAATGTTATTTTTTTTATTTACGTCATCAATAAAATTTAATGTTCTCATATTATGTAATCTATCGGCTAATTTGACTAAAATTACTCTGATATCCTTAGTTGTTGCTAATATAAGTTTTTTATAATTTTCTCCAAATTTTTGATTATTAACTTTTAATGAATATTTGCTTATCTTTGTTAAGCCCTGAACTAAATCAGAAATCTGCTTACCAAATTTTTTATTTATATCATCTATGCTTAAATTTGTGTCTTCAACAGTATCATGAAGTAAACCTGCTGAAATAGAGTCAGCGTCTAGTTTTATAGAGGTTAGGATTTTTGCTACCTCTAGTGGATGTAAAATAAAAGGATCTCCAGATTTTCTTAATTGATTGCTGTGAACATTTTCACTTAATTTTAGAGCATTATAAACTTTATTTTTATCATCTGAATTTAAATAAAAAATTAGTTTATCAAGTTCCTTGTAAATTTCTTTAATCATATGTTAAAAGAAATTATTTTTATATAGTTATAAAAATAATCAATACTCTTGAGACTCATTAGGTGTCTCATTTTCAGAATTTAATATATTATCTTCCTGCAATGCATCATCATGTTGTTTGCTTATATCTTTATCTTCTTGCATTGCATCCTTATTTATATCATC
Source organism: uncultured Alphaproteobacteria bacterium (assembly GCA_902602845.1). Lineage (GTDB taxonomy): Bacteria > Pseudomonadota > Alphaproteobacteria > HIMB59 > CACPNW01. The sequence continues at coordinate 4,608 of CACKSN010000031.1, forward strand.
AACTTCATTAGCAGCACTCATTGTTTCATCGGATAATTGTATATCTTCATCTGAATTCTCACCCTCTGTATTTTCAGCTTCACTGTTTTCAAGTAAATTTTCATTTTCATTTAAACTGACAGTTTGATATTCTTGAATTAAATCATTTTTTAATTCTTCAACGTTTAAGGAACCTTCGGCTATTTCCCTAAGTGCTATAACTGTATTTTTATCATTATCTCTTTCTAATGTTGGGTCCTCACCGGAATGAAGTTTTCTTGCTCTGTTTGATGCAACTAAAACAAGCTCAAATCTGCTAGGAAACTTATCTATACAATCTTCTACAGTAATTCTTGCCATAGCAGGCTTATAGTTATGAATTAAAAAATGTAAACAAATTAATTATCTTTCAAAAGTCTTCTTTTTTTTAAATTCCAATCTTTTTCCTTAATTGATTGTCTTTTATCGTATTTTTTCTTACCTTTACCTATTCCAAATTGAAGTTTTGCAAGTCCATTATCATTAAAATAAAGTGATATTGGGACAATCGAAAAACCACCTTGTTTAATTAGGCCAGAAATCTTATTCAATTGTTTTTTAGATATTAGTAGTTTTCTGTTACGATTTGGATCATAATTTATATTAGAATTACTATATTTTTTTATGTATGAATTTGATAACCATAATTCACCATCCCTTTCTATTATATATGAACTACGAATTGATCCCGTATTAATTCTCAATGATTTAACCTCAGCTCCAGTTAAAACAAGGCCCGCTTCTACTTTTTCTGAGATGAGATAATCATAGCTGGATCTACTATTATCAGCTATTTTTTTCATTACAGGAGTTTAATCTCTCTTAAACAAATTTTTACTTGTTCTTTTGTATTTTCACTAATTTCCGATAATGGTAATCTAGTTTCGGGTAAACATAATCCTAATAATGACGCTGCATATTTAACTGGACCTGGACTTGATTCTAAAAAAAGTGAGTAATGTAATTTTGCAAGGCTAAGATTTATTATTTGAGCTTCTTGTACTTTTCCATCTCTCCATGCTTTATGCATTTCAGAACATAACTTTGGGGCAATATTAGCTGTAACAGATATACATCCGTGACCTCCTTGAGCTAAATATGCCAAGGCCGTTCCATCTTCTCCAGATAAATAACAAAAATCTGAATTCATAATTTTGTTAGTGAGCAATGGTCTAAACAAATCATTAGTGGCATCTTTAACTCCAACAATATTTTCTAATTTAGAAAGACTAACCATTGTTTCTATAGACATATCTACAATTGATCTACCGGGTATATTATAAATAATTATAGGCAGTTTGGTGTTTTTTGCTATTTCTTTATAGTGATTGTAAAGACCAAGTTGTGTAGGTTTATTATAATAAGGTGTAACAACCAAAGCAGCATCAGCTCCAGCTTTCTCAGCATGATTTGTAAATTCAATAGCTTCAAGTGTATTATTAGAACCTGTTCCTGCTATTACAGGGACCCTTTTATCTGAAATTTTAATTGTTTCTTCTATAATCTTTTTATGCTCATCGTGAGAAAGAGTGGGTGACTCACCTGTAGTTCCGCAAGGCACTAAACCATTTGAGTGGTTATTTATTAAATTTTCAATAATTTTAAAATAAGAATCATAATCGACTTCGTTATTTTTAAATGGTGTTATTACAGCTGGTATACTTCCAAAAAACATATCTATAAATTTGTGGCGGAGAGAGAGGGATTCGAACCCTCGGAAGGAATTACTTCCTTCGCAGGTTTAGCAAACCTGTGGTTTAAGCCACTCACCCATCTCTCCTGTTTTTGATTCATAATGCTTATAATTATCTATTAAAGAAAATATGCCAGAATCTCAACATTATTTAAATTATTATTTAAAATATTGTTAACAATAAAGAAAACTTAGCTATGTCAATTGTTGGTCTAAGCTCAATGATCCTTGATCCTAAAGCAATTCAGAAAAATTAAAGTAATTTTTTTAAAAAGTATTTGACTTAGATCAAAATAAATTAATTCTTTCAAAAAACCAATAAAGACCTATGCTTGCTATCAGAATTGAGGAAGGAATCTGAAAAGTGATTCTATAATACTTATTTTTTGCAAATTTAATTCCAACTAATAAATATAAAAATAATATTAATAAAATTTGTGCTACTTCGATACCAATATTAAAAGAAATAAGATTTAAGAATAATTGTGAACTTCTATAACCAATATCGCTTAATACTAACGCAAACCCAAGTCCATGAAGTAATCCAAAAAATAAAATTACAATGTATCTTAAGTATTCTTTTATGTAATTTTTAAAAATATTCTCTAACCCAACATATACAATTGAGAGAGCTATAATGGGTTCAACAATGTTAGGATTAATTTTAATTAAAGACAGAGAAACAAAAATTAATGTAATTGAATGGGCAATAGTAAATATAGTAATTTGTTTAACTAATTTATTTAAAGATGATGAAAATAAAAAGAGTCCAAAAATAAACAAAATATGATCTAGACCTTTTGGAACTATATGTTGTATTCCTAAGATAAAAAATTTAGTAAAACTAACTAGTGCAGATCTAAAATTATTTTCTCTAAAAAATATTTGTTCCGACTCGACTCCTGGTTGCAAGTACTCTGTAAATAAATCATCCTCTATTTTTAATTCATTATTCTCTCTTAAAATAATAGTTCCATAATTTTTAAACCATTTAAAAGTAAAATATTCAGAATTTTGATTTAATACAATTTTAAAATAAATTAATGAGTCTCTACTAATTTCAAAATTGGTAACATCTTTAATTTCAATTTTAACAAGATCAATCTTTGAAAATTTATTATTTATTTTAATTGCAATGTTTGAGTTTATTTCTTCCCATTTTTCTATAAAAAGGCTCTCGAGTTCTGACTTATCTAATAGTCGATATTTATCGTAA
>CACKSN010000032.1 GCA_902602845.1 uncultured Alphaproteobacteria bacterium
TATTACCTCTGACTCAACCTCTATGATTTCTGAAGCAAGTATATCTGGTAAGCCAATTTATGTTTATCAATTACCAATGAAGAGAAAAAGTAAAAGATTTATAAGATTCCATGAAGAATTTAAAAAAATAAATATAACAAGAGATTTTAATACTTTAGATAAATTAGAAAATTGGACATATACGAAACTAGAGGAAAGCAAAAGAATTGCTGGAATTATAAAAAAAAGAATTATAGAAAGGAAAAATGAATCTTGAGAACTTAACACATGCAGATTTTCCCTTTAATCATTGGGTATTTAGTAAATGTTTAGAGGAAGGCGCATTAGATGAAATTTCGTATAGTAATATTCCTTCAGGAGACAGAATGTACGATGGGACAAGAGCTGCCGATCATACAGGACAGGGAGTTGATGGTAAATTAAGACTTTTTATAACAAAAAATAATTGTCAAAATTTTCCATATCTAACAAAATTAATTCAGTCTTTACAAAGAAAAGAAATGGTAAATAAAATATCGAAAATAATTGATAAAGATTTATCAAATTCATACGTCAGATTAGAAGTAATTGGAGACAAAAAAGGATTTTGGTTAAAACCACATAAAGATATTTCAGAAAAATTAATGACTATGATGGTTTGGGCAAATCCATATAATGAAGCGTCAAATTTGGGTACCGACCTATATGATAAAAATTTTAAATTAGTTAAAACAATTAAATATGTTCATAATAGTGGTTATTTTTTTTCTTCAGGGGATGATACTTGGCATGGACTTGAATTAAAAGAAATTCAAAAAGAAAGAAGATGTATTCAAATAAATTATGTTACTTTTAATACAGATTGGCCAGTTGAAAAAAGTGCTTAAATTATTAATTTAATTATATGACTGAAAAAATAGAAAATGATATCTTAATTATTGGCTCTGGACCAGCAGGCTATACTGCTGCAATCTATGCAGCAAGAGCAAATTTAAAACCGCATTTAGTTTCAGGTTTAGAACCAGGAGGTCAGCTAACCATCACTACGGATGTAGAAAACTATCCAGGATTTGAAAATGTAATTCAGGGTCCTTGGCTTATGGAACAAATGAAGGAACAAGCAGTAAAAGTAGGAACTATCTTTCATAATGATATTGTAACTTCAGTTGATTTTGAAAAAAATCCATTTACTTCCAAAACTGAGTCTGGCAAAGAATTTGTGTCCAAATCAATAATTATTGCAACAGGCGCTCAGGCTAGATGGCTAAATTTGGAAAGTGAAAAAAAATTTAAAGGATTTGGTATTTCTGCTTGTGCAACTTGTGATGGGTTTTTCTTTAAAGATCAGCAAGTAGCAGTGATTGGTGGAGGCAATAGTGCAGTAGAGGAAGCAATGTTTTTGACTAAATTTGCTTCAAAGGTTTTGTTAATTCATAGAAGAGATAGTTTACGAGCTGAAAAAATTTTACAAGAAAGACTATTTAACAATAAAAAAATTGAAGTAATTTGGAATAGTAAGGTTTCTGAGTTCGTTGGAGAAGAAAATCCAAATACATTAAAAAAAATTATTTTAGAGAATACATTAGATGGCACCAAAACAAATATAGATGTAAATGGTGTTTTTATAGCTATAGGACATGATCCTGCTACTTCACTTTTTATAGATAAGTTAAAAATGGACGAGGAAAATTATATAATTACTAAACCTGATAGTACTGAAACAAGTATTAAGGGAGTCTTTGCAGCAGGTGATGTAAAAGATAAAATTTATAGGCAAGCGGTTACTGCGGCAGGAATGGGATGTATGGCCGCTTTAGAAGCTGAAAAATTTATATCAGAAAGTAACTAACCTTGTCTGGCTTTCATTCTAGGGTTCTTCTTATTAATTACATAAACCCTGCCTTTTCTTCTAACAAGTTTGCAATCTTTATCCCTAGTTTTAGCTGTTTTAAGTGAACATTTAACTTTCATAAAAAAAAGCCTTTAAATTCTAGGATTTGTTTTGTCAAACATATATTAATATAACTTAAATATGAGGGAATTATCCTATCCTGGTAGATCAAATGTTTTGGCACAAAATGGTATGGCAGCCACATCTAATCCCTTAAGTTCTATTGAAGCGATTAAAATATTACAAAAAGGAGGTAATGCAATTGATGCAGCTATAGCTGCAAGTGCTGTTCAATCTGTAGTATGCCCAAGTGCCACAGGTATTGGTGGAGATTGTTTTGCCATAATTGCTTTAAATGGAAAAACTCCAATTTCAGTAAATGGCTCTGGAAGAGCGCCTAAAAAAGCTAATTTAAAATTTTTTAATGAAAATAAGATTAGTAAAATAGAATTAAATAGTCCTCACTCTGTAACTATACCTGGATCAGTACATGCGTGGTGTTCAATGCATGAAAAATATGGCAAACTAGATTTAGAGGAGATATTAAAAGGAGCTGAAGATTTTGCACGTAATGGATTTCCCGTTCATGAAATAGAAGCTCACTCGTGGAAAGAAAAAGAAATAAGGCTAAGAGAGAATAAGAATACAAAAAAAATATTTTTAAAAAATAATAATAGTTTCAAATTTGGAGAAATTTTTAAAAATATTCCTTTAGCAAATACTTTAAAGTTAATTGGTAAAGAAAAAATTAGAGGTTTTTATAATAGTGACATAACAAAGGATATGGTCAATACTTTAAGTCAACTTGGTGGATTACACACTGAAGAAGATTTTAATGATCACAAAACTGTATTTTCTTCTACAATCTCAAGTTCTTATAAAAATTTAAAAATACATCAATGTCCACTTAATGGGCCAGGTGTAATTGTATTACTTATGATGGCCTTAAATGACAAATTAAATACAAGTCAATTTTATCAATCAAGCTATGAAAGGTATCACATTCAAGCTGAAATAACTAAAGTTTGCTATGAGTTAAAAGAAACAAAATTAGGGGATCCAGAATTTAATGATATTAAAATTGAAAATATATTAAGTGAAAATTTTCTAGATGTATTATCGAATAAAATAAATTTAGAAAAAGTTTATAATCCTAAAGAAGCTTTTGTAACTTCAAACCCAGAAACTGTTTATCTAACGGTCGTAGATAAGGATCTAAATACAGTTTCATTTATTAATTCTATATGTCATAGTTTTGGGAGTTGTATAACAAGTAATAATACTGGTATTCTTTTTCAAAATAGAGGTGTGAACTTTAGATTAGAAGAAAACCATCCTAATTCTATTCAAGGTAATAAAAGACCACTTCATACTATTATACCGGGATTAGTTACAAATTTTAATGATGAAAGTGTCTTATCTTATGGTGTTATGGGTGGGCAGTATCAGCCAATTGGACAAAGTCATGTATTACAAAATATATTTGATTACAATCAAGATGTTCAGCAGGCATTAGATTTTCCAAGAGCGTTTGCTTTGAACGGTGAGCTTAAAGTTGAAAAATCTTTAAATCCCAACGTCGTAGAAAAATTAATAAATGTAGGTCATAAAGTATTAACTGTAGATAATGCAATAGGTGGTGGTCAATGCATAAAAATTGATCGAGCCAATGGTGTCTTAATAGGTGGCTCTGACCCAAGAAAGGACGGAATGGCAATAGGGTATTAAATTATATTTTTCCAAAAGTATCATTGTATTGATTATTTACTCTAACAAAAGTTGTGCATTTACTTAATTGTTTAAGAGAAGGTGCACCAACATAGGTACAACTGCTTCTAACTCCACCCAAAATATCTCTTACAGTTTTATCAATAGAATTTTTTAGAACTAATTTAACTTTTTTACCCTCTGATGATCTATAATTTGCTAAACCTCCATAATGTTTTTCATTTGCCTCCTCTGAACTAGAGCCGTAAAATTCAATGAACTTTTTACCATTTTGCTCAATTATACGTCCTCCACCCTCTTTATGACCTGCTAACATTCCACCAAGCATAACAAAATCTGCACCTGCACCAAAACCTTTAGCTACATCGCCTGGACATGTACATCCACCATCTGCAATTATATGAGCCCCTAAACCATGAGCTGCATCAGCACATTCCATAACTGCACTAAGTTGAGGATAACCAACACCTGTTTGAATTCTTGTTGTACACACACTTCCTGGACCAATGCCAACTTTGACAATATCTGCGCCACTTAAAACAAGTTCTTGAGTCATGTCTGCAGTAACAACATTGCCAGCTATTATTGTTTTTGTTGGATATTTTTTTCTAACATTAGATACAAAATGGCTGAAGTTTTCTGAATAACCATTTGCAACATCAATGCAAATAAATTGGAATTTAGGATATTTTTTTAAGAGTTGTTTTAGCCTATTGTAACTTTCTGGACTTGTACCACAGCTAAGAGCAACAAAATTATGAAAGTTTTTATTGTTGTTAACAGAAGCAATTTGCTCAACTGAGTGCTGTTTTGTTAAAGCTGTCATCAATTTATGCACTATAAGTTTTTTTGCTAAATCTATTTCACCCACACCATCCATGTTCGATGCTATAATTGGTGTTCCAGTCCACTTATATTTAGAATATTTGAAAATATAAGAACGGTTTAAATTGACATCTTTTCTGCTTTTTAAGGTACTTCTCTTTGGTCTGAAAAGAACATCAGAATAATCAAGTTTTATTTCTTCTTCAATCCTCATATTATATTCGCTTTATTCTATTAAATAATTTAAAAATTAAAACAAATATTAAAATAATAGATGAATTTAAAAACGTTAATAAGTAATAATAAAAAACAGTTTGATAGCAAATTTAAGAAATTATTAAACACTAAGCTTGACAAATCGATTCTATCAAAAGCTATGTATTATGGCTCTGTTAATGGGGGCAAGAGAATAAGACCTTTTTTAGTTATAGAAGCTGCAAAAATAGCTGAGTTACCTCTATCGCAAGCATTTATAATAGCATCAAGTATTGAATGTATTCATTCTTATACATTAATTCATGATGATTTGCCTTCAATGGATAATGATGACTATAGAAGAGGTAAGTTGAGCACACATAAAAAATTTAATGAAGCTACAGCTATCCTAGCAGGAGACGCTTTACATGATTTAGCCTTTGAATTAATTTCTGGGAATCTAAAAAACAAAGATCATAAATCTATAATTAAATTAATAAATTATCTTTCTCTATGCATCGGACATAAAGGATTAGCTCTTGGACAAGCTTTGGACTTAGATTTTGAAAATAAAAAATTGTCGAAAAATAAAATTTTAGATATGTATTCTAAAAAAACTGGTAAGCTATTTGAGTTTTCTTTTACTGCACCTTTTTTGCTTAAAGACAGAAGTAGTAATGAGATACAGTTTGCTAAAGAATACGGTATGTTATTTGGTTTAATCTTTCAATTGGTTGATGACTTAATTGATGAAATTGGTACTTTTAAAAAAATTGGAAAAACACCAGGCAAAGATCTTAAACAAGGTAAAAGTACTTTGCTTGGACTAATTGGAAAAAAACAAGTTGTTAATTTATGCGAGAACAAAATAAATAATTTTAAAAAAAAATATAAAAGTATGATAATTCAGAATCCTTTAATTATAGAAATATTAGAGTTTGGAATAAAAAGAATAAATTAATAGTGAACTAATTTTTTTGCTACGTATAATCCAGTCGCAGCAGAAACAGCGGTTAACGAACCTCCCCAAAACATGTCTACAAATGTTACCATGGGTGACCAACCTTTTAGCACTGCCATATTAGTTAAGTTGTAAGTTCCGTAAGCAACTAAACCAAATATAAATCCAGTATATATTGTTTTAAGTATACTCGTAGATTCTAAGCATGGTTGTATTACAACCACTGCCATACCAAATACATATAAAATATAAAAAAGGGCTGCTGCCCACATAACAGGCTGATCAGTTAGAAGATTACCAATTAATGGTCTATAGAATGATTTGGTGGCAATACTAAGCCAAATAACGTCAATTATAAGGAAAATTATCGATGCTATTATTGTTGCAACAAGCATACATTTAATCATATTTTATAAATATAGCATATTGTTAAATTTCAATATAATTTATTAAAAAAATATTATGGTGGGTGTGACAGGGATTGAACCTGTGACCCCTGCCGTGTCGAGGCAGTGCTCTACCGCTGAGCTACACACCCAAATATAAATAAATATTCTAAAATTAAAATAAATCTATAGATAATCATTAAAAAATGAAAATTATATCAAAGAGGATATCTAAAACAGACATACGATCAGCTCTACAAACATACAATTATTATATTGATAATTCTTTTGCAAATTTTGAAGAAAAAAAACTTTCCATAAGAATTTTTACTGCCATGTATAATAAAATTGTATCAGAAAATTTACCATTTCTTATTGCAAAAAAAAATAGTGAGGTAGTTGGAATAGCTTTTGTAAATAAATTTAGAAATAAAAGTGGATATAGGTATACATTCGAACATTCGATATATGTTAATCCAAAGTATATAAACCAAGGACTTGGTTCTAAAATTTTAAAAGAATTAATAAGACAATGCAAAAATAATGATAATATAAAAAATTTAATTGCAGTAATAGGAGGTTCAGATAATAAGTCTTCTATCAATCTTCACAAAAAAAATGGATTTAATTATATTGGTACAATAAAAAAAATTGGTTATAAAAAAAATAAATGGATTGATTCTGTTTATATGCAAAAAAAAATATGAAAAAAATAAATGTTTCGAATTACAAAAAAACCCTAAGTAAATTTGTTACTGGTATAACTGTAATCTGTGTAAAAACAGACAACAAAATTATAGGTAAAACTGTAAATTCATTTAATTCGCTATCACTAAACCCTCCATTAATTTTGTTCTCTCTTGGAAATTATTCATCAGATTTAAATTTTTTTTTGAATACTAGATATTTAAGTATAAATATTTTATCAAAAAAACAAAAAAAAATATCAGAGCAATTTGCCAAAAATAATCCTAACCCCAAAGGTATTGATTTCAAGTATGGCAAAAATGATACTGCACTTATTCCGAATTGTGTTGCAAATCTTGAATGTAGACTTAAAGACAAAATTAAAAAGGGGGATCATACTATATTTATTTGCAAAGTGCTTAATGTTGACTTTTACGAAAAAATTAAGCCTTTATGGTATTTTAATTCGAAATATTTTTAAGTGATCACAAATTTTAGAAATATCATTTTTCTGTTAGGCGTTTTATTAGGCAATATATTTTTTTATCAAGGATATGAAAGTTTAATTGATTTATCAAATTTTAACTTAAATTTAAATAAAACATCAGATATTTATAAAAAAAATAACAAACCAAAAGAAGAATTATTAAATAATAAACAAATAATAAATCCAAAAGTTTTACAAAATGAAATCATAGACATTGATTTTATTAAAAAAGAAATAATAGTTAAAAAAGGTCAAA
>CACKSN010000033.1 GCA_902602845.1 uncultured Alphaproteobacteria bacterium
ATCCTACTGCTCATGCTGAAATTGTTGCTATTAGAAATGCATGTCAAAAATTAAATACCTTTAACTTAGAAGGTTGTGAATTGTATTCTAGTTGCGAACCATGTCCTATGTGCTTGAGTGCGATATATTGGTCACATATAGACAGAGTATATTATGGTAATTCTAGAGAAGATGCTGCAAAAATTAAATTCGATGACAAGTTTATTTATGATGAACTATCACTAGAAATAAAAGAGAGAAAAATCCCTATCAGTCAATTATCACGTGACGAGGCAATAAAAGCATTTAATATTTGGGAAATAGAAGAAAATAAAATAAGATATTAATATGGAATTGTTTCTTAAAATTGTTGCACCAGTTCAATCTTATGACTTCCAAACTTTTTTTCATAATTTACTTTTGGCACTACCAGCATCAGCATTATTAGGATTATTATTATTTTTTGTCCTTGGGGCATTCTCAGGTTTAAAATCTAAAGAACAAAGGCTCTATATTGTAATTGCAACTACAATAGTTATAGCTTTTACTGCATCTTTTTATAATTTAGGAGTTCCAACAGAAACATTATTTGCGGTATATTCTGAGTGGTTACATTTAATTGTCAGATGGGTTCATATAATTGTTGGTGTAGCATGGATTGGAACATCATTTTATTTTAATTGGCTAGATAGTAGACTGGAAAGAGATGATCCAGATTTTAAACACCTTGATGGTTATTTATGGTCTGTTCATTCAGGTGGGTTTTATAGAATTGAAAAATTAAAAGGACCTCCTAAAAAACTTCCAAAAGTTCTTCATTGGTTTAAATGGGAAGCATATGCAACTTGGATAAGTGGTTTTGTACTTCTAATTTTAGTTTATTATTTAAATGCAAGCTCTATGATGTTGGGAGCTAGCGGCATTATACTAACACCATTTCAAGCAATATTAATATCTATATTATTACTTATAGGGTCTTGGCTTCTATATGATTATCTTTGTAAAAATGTTTTAAAAGATAATGAACAAACTTTGATTGCAACTGGTTTTTTATTATTTGTATTATTAAGTTATTTTTTAACCCAAATATATGGATCAAGAGCTGCATACATACATGTTGGAGCAATTATTGGTACCATTATGGCAGCTAATGTTTTTAGAGTCATTATTCCTGCACAAAGAAATCTTGTTACTTCCGCTGAAAACAACCAAAAGCCAAATTTAAATCTTTCGATAGAAGCAAAAAACAGATCAATACATAATAATTATTTTACACTACCTGTGTTGTTTATAATGATTAGCTCACATTTTTCTTTCACGTATGGGGCAGTAAATAATTGGTTAATATTAGCTGTTATATCAATAGCTGGCATTTTGACTCGCCATTACTTTAATCTAAGAAATAAAAAACAATATAAATTTTGGATTTTACCATCAGCAGGTTTAATCATGTTTTTTTTAATGACTTTAAGTAGTCTTTCAATATTTGAAAAAAAAGATGCAAATGCATCTATTTCTTTAGAGTTAGTCAATTTCAATGAAGTACAAAATATAATTAAATACAGATGTGGAACATGCCATGCCAAATACCCAACATTTGAAGGTATTGAAGCGGCACCAAAAGGAGTTGTATATGACACGGCTCAAGATATTGTAAATAATGTAAAATTAATCAAAGCTCAGGCTATTGATGCCGAAATTATGCCTCCGAATAATCTTACAGGTATTACAAAAAATGAAAGAGAGATATTAAAAGTTTGGATTGAACAAGGAGCAAATATCAATAATTAACTGGAATGGGGTCTAATGATCTCCATAAATACCATGTGGCTTGTGAACTATATGGACTCCATTTTTTATAAAGCAATTTAAGCTTTCTTTCACTTATAGGAAGTTGAACCTTATAAAGTTTTGAAATTGCTTTTAAAAAGCCTAAATCACCTGTTGGAAAAATATTTGAACTTCCATAACTAAACATTAAAAACATATGAATAGTCCAATTCCCTACTCCTTTTATTTCAATTAAATTATTATAAATTTCTTCTTCAGAAGATTTATTTATATTTTTTATGAATTTCTTATTTTGTAAAAAAAATTTAGAAATATTTCTAATATACAAAATTTTTTGTCTTGATAGACCACATTTTCGTAAATCTGTAGTACGTAATTTAGATACAGTTTGTGGTGTTATATTTCTTTTAAGTTTAAAAAATTTAGTTTTCATCGAATCAGCTGCAGATACTGATATTTGTTGACCAATTATTGAATTAATTAATGAATGAAAATAATTAGAATTCAGATTTAAATATTCATTCCTATAAGTTTGAATTAATTTCTTCAAAACTTTATCTTTATTTGATAGATAAATCATACCTTTATTCCAATATTTAGGTTTCATATGAATTATTATAACAAATTTAAAAAAATAATATCATACATAAATTTTATTTTTGGAATTTATTTATGGGCTTTAGTAATATATGCAATATTAAGAGCTACAGGATTAATTAAAAGATTTGCATTACAAGAACATCTCTTAGGTGAGTATTTATCTATACCTATTAAATTTATTTTAAGTTTATTTTAATAAATTATATGATCTATTATTACTTTATTGCAATGGCTGCTGCACTTTGTTGGGCAGTAGCATCTTTAGTATCAGCAGATGTTACAAGAACTATTGGAGGTTTAGCCTTTAATCGTCTTAGATTATTTTTTGTATCAATAATGTTAATTACTTACACATTTTATATAAATACTTGGAATACAATTAGTATTGATTACTTAACTATAATTATTGTTTCAGGAATTGTGGGAATATTTTTAGGTGATACTTTATTGTTTATTGCTTTGCAAAAAATTGGGCCAAGAAGAAATAATATTTTATTTTCATTAGCTGCTCCTTTTACTGTGGTAATTAATATTTTTTTTCTAAATGAACTTGCCTCGACTATTAGTATTATTGGATGTTTTGTTGTTTTTTTTGGTGTTGTTTTTGCAATTTCCTATGGAGATAAAAAAGGATCTGAGCATAGATGGGAAAAAGTTGAAGGTTCGCTTTATATAGGAATTATTTTATCCATTGGAGCAGCTTTATGCCAAGCAATTGGATTGGTTATGATGAAACCTATATTATCAGATGGAGCAGATCCAATAGCTTCAGCAGCAATTAGAACTACTATTTCATGTATTTTTTTATCATTTACTTTTTTTTTAAATTATGAAGTTTTTAATACAAAAGTTAATCTTACAGCAAAAATTATTTACCAATCAATTCTTAGTGGTTTTTTAGGAATGGCATTAGGTATGAGTTTACTTTTAATCGCATTACAAAAAGCTGATGCAGGTATTGTTGCAACTTTATCTTCAACTAGTCCAATAATGATATTATTTCTTCTTTGGATATTAACAAAAAAAATACCCTCTTATGGGGCATGGGTGGGAACAATAATTGCAATTTTTGGAACTGGATTAATTTTTATCTATTAATTTAATACCTAATTCTTCTAATCTTTCTCTATCAATACTCGCGGGGGCGTCCATCATTAAATCCATAGCTTGTTGATTCATTGGAAATGCTATTACTTCTCTAATGTTTGGCTCATCAGCAAGCAACATAACAATTCTATCAATACCAGGTGCGCTACCTCCATGAGGAGGAGCTCCAAACTTGAGTGCATTAAGCATTCCTGAAAATTTTTCTTCTAAGTCTTCTTTCGAATATCCAGCTATATCAAAAGCTTTATACATAATTTCTGGTTTATGGTTTCTAATTGCGCCTGAGGATAACTCTACACCATTACACACAATATCGTATTGATATGCTTTTATATCAAGAGGGTCTTTTTTTTCTAGAGCCTCCATTTCACCTTGAGGCATTGAAAAAGGATTATGACTAAACTGAATTTTATTAGTTTTTTCATCAATTTCATACATTGGAAAATCAACTATCCAACAAAATTCAAAAGAATTTTTATTAAGTAAATTTAAATCATTACAAATTTTTTCTCTTACTTTGCCAGAAAATAATTGCGCTTCTTTCAATTTATCACAAATGAAAAATATTGAGTCATTTTCTTCAAGTTTTAATAATAATAATTGATCTTCATTTAAATTCTTTGCAATAGGACCTTTGTAACTATTTTCTGCAAATGAAATATAGCCTAATCCAGCTGAACCCTCTTCTCTTGCCCAATTATTTAATTTATCAAAGAAACTTCTAGGTTGATCGCCAGTATTTTTAACTATTATTCCCTTAACAACTGATCCTTTTTCTATTTGATTACTAAATATTTTAAAATTTGAACCTTTAAATACATTTGTATAATCATCTATAACAAGTGGATTTCGTAAATCAGGCTTATCAGAACCGTAAACTTCCATCGACTCCTTATAAGGTATTCTTCTAAATGGATACGGACTTACCTTAATTTCATTATTTTTTTTATTTTCGTCAAATATTTCAAATAAAACTGGCTCAATAGCCTCAAAAACATTTTCTTGAGTTACAAAACTCATCTCAAAGTCTAGTTGATAGAATTCACCCGGAGAACGATCTGCTCTACTGTCTTCATCTCTAAAACATGGTGCAATTTGAAAATATTTATCAAAACCAGCAATCATTAATAATTGTTTAAATTGCTGAGGTGCTTGAGGAAGAGCATAAAATTTACCTTGATGTATTCTAGATGGCACTAAATAATCTCTTGCTCCTTCTGGAGATGATGAAGTAAGGATAGGAGTTTGAAATTCAATAAAGTTTCTATCTATCATTTTTTTTCTAATGTCTGAAATTATTTTACTTCTTAAAATAATGTTTTTGTGTAATTTATTTCTTCTTAAATCTAAAAATCTATATTTTAATCTTATCTCTTCTCCATATTCGATATCAGAATTAACAGGTAAGGGAAGAATTTCAGATTTAGATAAAATTTTGTAATCTTGAATCTTTATTTCAATTTCACCTGTTTTAAGATTTTTGTTGATTGTCTCATCAGATCTTTTAACAACTTCTCCGCTAATTGTTAAAACGCTCTCATTACTTAATTTACTTATTTCTTCAAATATAGATTGAGTTCCGTCGATAACACACTGTGTAATTCCATAATTATCTCTCAAATCAATAAATAATAAATTACCATGATCTCTAATTGTATCTGCCCATCCAGATAAAGTTACTTTTTCTCCTAGATTATTAATAGATAAATCTGAACATAAGTGTGAGCGATATTTATTCATTCTGATGCCATCTACAGTATTTCTTTTATTAATGGTATTGTTAATTGTCTTTTTTTTTCAAGGGATAATGTATCTAGCTGACCAACAATATAGTACATGTTTTCATATGATCTTTTAGTATTTTTGATTATATATTGAAAAATTTCTGGTGAATTAATAATGAATTGTTTTTCAATAAAAAATTTAGTTAGTAAATTTATTAGCATATCATCATCTGGTTGTTCTATTTTAAAATTAGAGAAAGTTTTGAGTCTCGAGATTAAATCTATAATTTTAAAATTTATATCTATAATTTCTTTATTAGAAGTAATTAAAATTTTTAAGTCACTATTCTTACAATGATTTATGATATGAAACAATTCCTCTTCATTTGAAGATTTATTTATATTTTCGATTAAAATATTTTTATTACAATTAATAATATATTCAAAATTATTTTTAAATTCTATACCATTATTATTTGTTAACCATTTTTTTGCAAGGTAAGATTTACCAGATTTATTTGGACCTACTAAAAAAACATTTTTTAATTGAGAATTATTAATAGAATTATAAGCATCTATATTTGTTTTATTAATATAAAAATTTTTGTGATCATTATATTTTCTAAAATTAAATTTAAATATTTTTTGAGAAGTCATTTTAAATATATGTTACAACTATTATTATTTATTTTCAAAATTAAATTATTTAATTCAAAGAGCTGAAATAGAGTATTCCTATCTCCATAAAAATAGACATCATAATTATTAATATTGTATGATATATTTTTTAAAATAATTTTTTCAATTATTGATATTTCTTTTAATATTTTTTTTGTATATTTAAGTTCATTCAAATTAAAAAATTTTATACTACAATTGATTTTATTGATTTGATTATTTTGAATTTTATTTTTAATCTTCCACTGGTTAACAACTTGATATTTAATATTTAAAAATAAATCTTTTAAATCATTATATTTATTCTGGTCAATATTAATTTTTTTTAAATTATTGTTTTCAAGCAAATAGACTTCATAAATTGGCGTATCCTGTTCTTGCTTAACAATTATTAGAATTGTATATTTAAATGAATATTTTTTACTAAAATTATTTAATTTGTTAATATTTTTATTTTCAATGTCTTTAAACGTTAGAATATATCTGTCGTTTACATCTAAATTTGGTAATCTAAAAAATGTATTATCTGATTTATTATTTAGAAGATATTTATAATAAAGATTATTTTCACTGAATAAATTTCTATAAATTTTATTATTTTCATAAATTATTGTTAACATTT
>CACKSN010000034.1 GCA_902602845.1 uncultured Alphaproteobacteria bacterium
ATTTTATTATTTTTTAACAAATTTATATAAATTTTAATACCTATCCCCTTTATATCTCCAATAGTTACTGCAATTAAATTATTCATTAATTATTTTTAAGTTAAAGACTTTTGAGTATTTCTTTATAAATTTTTTTTCAATTTTTTGAACTTCAGAAGTAATTGCTTTGTTTAAATTAATATTATTTAAAAGTTCTTTATTATAATTCAGTTCACATAATATTACATAGGTAAAACTATCATTATTAATAAATTCAATGTAATCATTAAGGTCTATTAAATTGAATTTAATTTTATCATTTAGTTTTAAAAACTCATACTTTTTCACAATTAAATTCAATTGTTCATTGTTTTTTTTTAAATTTTCACAAGATAAATCTTTTTTTTTAATTTTTTGAGAACTTTCAAAACTATAAATTGTTGCATATAAATCTTCATAAGTTTCAAAACTTTTTTTTACATTTATATATGATGCTAAACCATTCTTTTCTATTACAAAAAAATTATTTTTTGATTTGATTTTATTCTTAATTTTATAATTCAGATTGTTAATATTTGATATTTCTTTTTCATTTTTAAAAAATGAAATATTGTTTTTATTTAAATAACTTTCTATATCTTCGATTTTTTTTATATTTAAAGTCTTAATTTCTTCTTTGTAGGGCTGCAAATCATATAAATATATATTTAAATACTTAATACTATATTTATAAACTAAATTATTATCATCCTCGTTTATGAATAGTTGTTTTTTATTTAAATTTAATAATTCTTCTAATATCAACTTCCTAATTAAATCTAATCTTAAATTATAGATTATTTCTGATTGTTTAAATAAAGTTTCATTAAAATCTTTATTTTTTTTATTTATTTTCAAAATGTCATTATAAATCTTATTTACTCTATCATCTACATCAAATGTGTTTTGAGAATTTTTAAAGTAATTGTAAAAAATATGAGTAGAAATTAAATCTTCTAAAATATCTTTTTCATCTAAATTTTTGTTATCACCAACAAATAAAAGATATTTTTTTCTATTTTCAAAGTCAATCGTTGTTATTAATGAATCATTAATTTTAAATAATATTTTGTTTTCCAAACTGTGTAATGAATTAAAACTTATCAAAGTAAATATTATAATTATAAGGTTGATAAATTTTTTATTCATTACTTTGAAACAAACTATTATCTAAATCATTTTCTTCCCATTTAATATCCTGTTTATCTTTTTCAGACACGGCAAGATTTGTTGATTTATAACTACCTATATTTTTAAATGAAAACATGAATGTTAAGATATCTTGTGGATTAAGATTATCTTCTTTATAGGATTTTCTTCCAAAATCTATATTTATACCAAAACATTCATCAAAATAGCTATATCCCAAATTATACTCTGTATTAATTTCCTTTTTCAAATCATATAAGCCATTAATTTTTATTTGTGAAAAATTAAAAAATTTCTTACTGGTGTATTCATAATTAAAAGTTTCAGTATCTTGTGTGACGATTCCATCATTTTTATTTTTTTGATCTAAATAAGATAATTTTAATTCACCAAAGCCATTATTATTTATTAAATTAACATTTTGTTCTTTTAAAAAACTTTCATTTGGATCGTATCTAAAATTATAATTAAACTTATTAATTTTATTATATTCAAAACCACCTAATAAATCACTTAAATGATCATCATTTCCTTGTTCAGAATGAAAGTTACTATTGTTTGTAAATTCATATAATTGAAACAAATCAAATCTTACTACTTCATTATTTACAGTAAAACCATAACTTATTCTTTTTGAATTATCTACTTTGTCACTACCAGAATATCTATTTAAAGAACCAATGTTGTTTAAGCTTAAGTTATTATTAGATGAATCTTCATTTGATATTTTATTAGAATTTGACATGCCTGGAGATAAAACAAAATGTGATTTTGGAGTAAAAACTAAGTTATGTTTATTATTTTTAAGCTTAAAAGGAGATAAAATATCTAAACCAATAATAGGAAATAATCTATACACGCTACCTGTGTGATATGTATTATTTTCAATTAATTTATTTTCGATATTAAATATTTGATTATATGTCTCTGTTCTAAAATTAATTTTTGAGTTAAATTTAATAAACTCATTTGATGTATTAAATTTATGTGAAATTTTTTGTTGTTTTTTTGAATGAATTGTCGTGTTCTTGTCTCTAAAAATATTATAAAATTCATATAATTCTGTAAATCTTATATTATTATATGTTTTAGCCCCTGTATAATAACTTAAGTTCGGAAGAACAGTAGGTGTGGTTTTATTGTCTTCATTTTTTTGATTAATCTGGTAAAAATTTATGTTAGCTTTAAAATAATCATCAATATTTTTAATATTATATCCTTCGATATTAATTTTTGATGATAATGATGTTTTATAGCTCAGATCATCATTAGGATTAGTTATTTGAATATAATTTTGAGAAGTTTGAAATGCTGAGTCTATCGATATTTTGAATTTTTCGTTAATATTCTGATTATAATTTGTAACTAAACTAGCATCTGATAACCATTTGTTATTATTTTGATTTTCAAAATTAGAATCAAAAGTTAGATCAGTTGATAAGTTGCCTCCTGAAATTATCTGATTGTAATCAAATGAAAATCTTTGAGAAGAATCAACACCTGCCCCATAATTAATCATTGGTGTAAATGTTAGTTCTTTGTCCATTGATATATTGAAATAATAAGGAAAGGAAATTGATTGAGATGTCTTTGTGTCAAAAAAATTAAGCGACAAAGATGGTGTTAAAAATCCAGATTTTCTATCTTTTCTTAATGGAGATGGTGTAACGAGATAAGGTATATAAAAAACAGGTGTATTTATAACTCTCATTTTTGAATGTTTTTGATATAAAAACAAATTTTTATTATCATGTAAAATTTTTTCTCCTTCTAATTGCCAAGTAGGGCATACAAAATTTGCAATTTTTATCCTAGATTTACATGGAGTATAAACACCTTTTGTAATTATATCTATATCGCCAATTCTTTTTCCACTATTTCCTATAATTCTAGAACCATCATTTAGTTTAATTTTCAAATTATTAAACTCTCCATTTTTCAAATTTTGATTAAAAAAACCATTACTACCATTTAAAAAATTATTATTACTATCTTTTAATGTAAAATTAGTAGGAAGGATGATTTTTTTATCTTTTTTTTTAAATATAATTAAATCAGAAACTAGTAATTGATTATCTCTAAAAATCTTTGCATTTCCTCTTGCTATAATATTTTCTTCTTCATCATAAGATATGTTGTCGGCATAAATTAAAATTTCACTGGCATTATTAAATTTTGGAAGAAAAAATATTATAATTACTAATATAAACTTTAAGAATTTATTAATTTGATTATTCATTTTCAATTTTAATTATATGATATACACCAATTAAAAAGGGTAAAAAAAAGATTATTAAATAGGATATATAAAAATTTATAGATAGTGTCACACTTAATTTTGTTATAATTTCTTTAAGAAAAAAAATAATAAAACCAATTAATATTGATATAAATAGTATTTTAAAAAAGTTTTCATTTCTTTGAAATTTTCCAGAGAAACCTACCACTACAAAAGATAGCATTACTATAAATATAGGTTTTAGAATCTCAGATAGGTAAAACAAGCCTATTTCAGATGAATATAAATTAAATTTTTTTAAAGTTTTGGTATGTGAGAAATAATTATAAAATGGAATTAACTTGTAATTAGTTATTGAATTAATGATATTTTCTTTATTGAAATTTATTTTTAATTTAAATGACTCCAATTCTTCATAATCTTCTTTATTAACATCATAATATTTTACATTATTTAAAATAAAATTATTTTTTTGGAATACTCCATCCTTAGCTTGAATAAATATTGAATTCTCCTTATTTATTATAATTATCTTTATTTCTTTTGCTAACATATTTTGAAGATCAATATTTCTGATACTTATAAAACTAGAATTCTCATCATCTATTTTATTTTTAATCCACATTTCATTATTAGAAATTTTAATCGAATATAAACTATTGTCTTTTTGATTAATTATTTGTTGAAATTTATTTTCAAAAGTTACAGATATTGGATTAATAAATAACAAAAAAAATAATCCAATTATAAAAACAGATATCCCTATAGGTTTAAAGATGTCTATAATTGAATAACCAATATTTCTCATAGATATTAATTCATTGTTATTAATTAAATTTCTTAATAGAAAAGATATTCCGATAATGGTAACAAATGGTATTATTTCATTTATAACTGTGGGGTATTTTAAAAAAGATAATAAAAAATAATTTGAAAATGAACTGTCACCATTATGTAAAATTCTCGATAGTTCTATTAAATTAAGAAATAATGTAAAAAGTGATAAAATGATAAGGTTTATGAAAATATATTTAATCGTTAATTTAATTATGTAAATATTAACTTTGTACATATCTGTTCTTCACATAAAGCAGAAAATAGCTAGATATTATAATTATTAAGCAACTAAAAATATAAGTTATATAAAAAGTATCTGAATTTTTTAATATTTGATTAAAAAGTAATAGGGCTATTGATATTAAAATAAATTGAAAGTTGTTACTTAAATTTAGATTTACACGTAATATATTATTTTTATAGAACAGATAAATAATCAAAATTGAAAAAATAATATCAAAAAATTTATAGGATATATTTTCGTAATCATTATTCCTTATATCCTCAAATATAGTTAATGAATTTTTATCATCTTTTGTAAATTTTAAATTTTTTTTAGTATCAATTCGTAATATATAATTTTTGAATTCTAATTTTTCTATTTCATCATTTTGATTTATATTTATTTTAAAACCATTATTTAATTGAAAAATAAATTTATTATTTTCATTTTTTATTATTCCATTTTTAGCAAAGATTATATTTTCTTTTGTATCTTTAAAACTTATGAAAATATCTTCAAATGAGTTATTTTTATTTTGAAAATCAATCGTTGTATTTTTATCTAATTTTAAGAAATTGGATGTTGTCATTTTCTCAAAATTAATAGTATTTCTTAGTTCAAACTCTTTTAATTTAAATTGTCCGTAAATTTTTGGTGATATATAAAAATTCAAAAATAAATATAATATAATTAATAAGATTGAGAATAAAAAAAGAGCATTTCTTATTGGGTATATTTCCATTCCTAAGCTAAATATAGCAGTAATTTCCTTATCTCTATTGAGTTTTACAAAACATAAAACTAACCCAAAAATAACTATAAAAGGCAAAATAACTGTAAGAAGGTTTGGTATTAAAAAAATTGATAAATATATTACATTAAAAATATCAATTTGAATTAAGTTTGTTAGTGATAATAATCTTGTAATTTGTAATAACCAAGCAATTGTTATGAAAATAAATAGTACTAAAGCACAAGATTTTACAACTTGCAAAAGTATATATATATTAATTTTATATTTCATATTAAAACATTAACTAAATTAATTTATTTTGAGTAATTAAACAACTTTTCTAATATAAACTCGTAAATAAATTCTGTATTTATTAAAAATTAACTGATTATATTTTATAAAATCATTGAAATTGATTAAGAAAACAATGTAATTTAATATCTTTTTTAAGGCAATGAGGTATAGACAAACTCTAAATTCTTAATTAAATGATATTTCAAAAATTATAAATATTGAATCACAAATCATGAATAGAACATTTTCAATTATCAAACCAGATGCCACAAGAAGGAATCTCACTGGATCTATTAATAAGATTATTGAGGAAAGTAATCTAAAAATAGTTGGTCAAAAAAGATTATTACTAAATAAAGAAATTGCCGAAGGGTTTTATGCTATACATAAAGATAAGCCTTTTTTTAATGACTTAATCGAATATATGACATCTGGCCCTGTTGTAGTGCAGATTCTTGAGGGAGAAGATGCAGTTAATAAATATAGAAATATTATGGGATCAACTAATCCAGAAAATGCAGTTGAAGGTACTATAAGAAAAAAATTTGCTCTAAATATTCAGGAAAACTCAGTTCATGGTTCTGATTCTGAAGATAATGCTAAAATTGAAATAGAATACTTCTTTAAAAAAGAAGAGATAGTCGGATAATTAAAATAAAGAAAAAATTATTATTAAAATTATTGCAATAAAAATTATTGTATAAATTGTTAATTTATTAAATCTTTTCCAAGTTTCTGCCTTATCTTTTGCTAATTTATCTTTATTATAATCCATTAATTTATTTTAAATCTAATGTTAAAATTTTACAATAGTTTAATTAATATTTTATTTTT
>CACKSN010000035.1 GCA_902602845.1 uncultured Alphaproteobacteria bacterium
GTGAAGATAGTGTTGCAATGGCAAATCAGGCAATTGACTTTCTAAAATCCATCAACAATGCATTAAATGACTTGGACATAAAGGCATTACAAGAAGCACAATCAAATCATGACGCAATGAAGGCTCTAAAAATCGCTCAGAAGGCACTTTATAAGAATTTATAAATAGAAATTTTTTAAAACTTCCTTCCACATTCTATAATTTGTAGGAAATTTGTTCTTATCTGGTCGGTATATTTTATATTTTTTCTTATATTTTGAAATATCTTTAAGGTTTTTTTCTATTTTCATGCCTAATAATCCCATCACGGCAGATCCATAAGATGACATATCTTGAAAATCAGTTACATATATTTTTCTTTCTAAAGTATTACACAGAAATTGCATAAAAGGTAAGTTTGATACAATGCCGCCGTCAATGTAAATATGGTTACATTTTATTTTTTGTTTTATTTCTAGGTCTTCCAAATAATCTTTAATTTGAAATGCTATTGACTCAAGAGCGGCTCTTATAATATGACTGTTATTAACTGATGGTGTTAAACCATAAATCATTCCTTTACTGTTTGGTAACCAATGAGGCGAACTTAAACCTACAAAAGCTGGAACAAAAATAACTCCGTTTGAACTTTTAGTTTTTGTAAAAATATCATTGGTTTCTTGAGGTTTTTTTATAATTTTTAAATTATTATTTAACCAAGTTATTGTTGCACCTGCATAGTTTATCAAACATTCATACGAGTAAGATGGTTTATTTTTATAAACATAAGATAATGTAGTGATTATATTTTTTTTATGTGGAAATTGATCTCCAATATTTGTTAAAATTGATGCACCAGTTCCTAGAGTTATTTTAGTATTACCTTTATTAAAACATTGATTAGCAAAAATTGATGCTTGTGAGTCTCCCATAACACCTGAAATGGGAATTTCATTTTTTAATATTTCATTTAAATTTGTATATCCAAAGATTGAGGAGCTCTCTTTGACTTTTGGTAACATCTTAATATTTAAACCATATAATTTAAGTAATTCTTTACTCCATGTAAGTGACTTATTGTTAAAAAATAAAGTTCTGGATGCGTTGGTAACATCAGTGGCATAAGATTTTTGTTTCGTTAGTCGATAAATCAAATATGTGTCTATAGTTCCAAATAAAGCTAAACCATTTTTCAACTTGTTTCTTAAATTCTTTTTCGTTTTTAATAATTGTACAAGTTTTGGTGCAGGAAAATATGTGTCGAGTATCAATCCAGTTTTTTTTTTGATTAATGATTGATTTTTAGAGGATCTATTGATTTTATCACATATTTTTTGTCCCCTTCTACACTGCCAAACAATCGCATTATAAATTGGTTTACCAGTAAGAGTATCAAAAATTACAAAGGTTTCTCTTTGATTTGTAATACTCAGAAATGAATTATCATTAAATATTATTTTTTTCGAAATTTTTTTTAATAAAAATAAAATATTTTTATATATCTCTTCAGCATCATGTTCCACATATCCCAATTGATTTTGAAATTGCTTATGAGATTTAGAGAGTTTTGATAATAATCTTAATTTGTTATCATAAAGAAAAACGGTAGTTGATGATGTGCTTTGATCTATAGAAATATACATTTATTTTAAGATTACTTGAGCTATCTCAGCTATTTTTTCAGGAGACATTTTGTAATAGTCTAAAACATCTTTTTGAGAACCATTGACCATATACTCATCTGGAAAACCTAACATTTTAAAAGGTAATTGAATATTATTTTCAAGCATTATACTTGCGCATTTTTCACCTAATCCACCGCTTATACTATGTTCTTCAATTGTTATTACTCCTTTTGAATTCGTAATGGAGTTGATAAACAAATCTTTATCAAAAGGTTTAATAGTGTGCATACTTATCAATGTAGAATTAATATTTAATTTCTCTAGAATTTCACAAGCCTTGAAAGCTCTTTGAACTGTTTCCCCTGTAGAGATAATTGCTAAATCATTTCCACTTTTTAATTTAATAGCTTTTCCAATTATAAAATTATGATTTCCATTATGCAATTTCATCATTGGTTTTTTACCAAATCTTATGAAAAGAGGATGTTTATAATTCACTGCGGACTTTATCACTTCTTTTGTTTCAAAATTATCGGCAGGAACAACAATATCAATATTATTTACTGCTCTTAATACAGCAATATCATGAATTGAGTGATGAGTTGATCCTAGTTGTCCATAACTTACTCCTGCACTTATGCCAACTAAAGTTACTGGATGATCAGAATATGCAATATCATTTTTAATCTGCTCTAATGACCTTGCAGTTAAAAAACTTGCCGGTGAGACACCAAAAACTTTTTTTCCTACTGCTGACAATCCTGCACATATACCAACAAGATTTTGTTCTGCTATACCTACCTCAATAATTTGATCAGGAAGCGCTTTTCCAAAATTTGTAAGCTTGCCAGAGCCTCTTGAGTCACTAGTAACTACAATAATGTTTTTATCTTTTTTTGCTAACTCCAGAAGAGTCTCTGCAAATATTTCTAAATTTGCTTTTTCAATCATTTTTTATATTTAACTTTAAATTATCTAATTCTTTTTGAGCCAAATTATATTCTTCTTTAGAAGGTACTTTATGATGCCACACAATTTCATTTTCCATAAAGCTTATTCCCTTACCTTTTACTGTATTGGCAATAATTAAATTTACTTTGTTTTTCTCAAATGGGATACTTGATAACACCTTACTTAATTCATGAACAGAATTTCCCTCTACCTCTTTTGTTGATAAACCAAATGCATTAAATTTATCATTGAGTGGCTCTATAGGGTTAACATCTTCTGTTTCACCAGTAATTTGAAGTCTATTTCTATCAATAATCACCACTAAATTGTCTAGAGAATATTTATTTGCTGATAACAATGCTTCCCATATTGACCCTTCACTAAGCTCTCCATCACCCAGAAGAGTAAATACCGTATGATTTTTTTTATCTAATTTGAAACCAATTGCCATTCCAACAGCTACAGATAAACCATGACCTAAAGCACCCGTATTATGTTCAATACCAGGAACTTTTTTGGTTGGATGTCCAATAAAATGAGATTTAAATTTATTAAGACTTAATAAATCTTTTTTTGAAAAAAAATCTTTGTCGCATAATACTGTATAAAGAGCCTCTACAGAATGGCCTTTACTCTGAATATAATGATTTCGATCATAACTATTAAAATTTCTAGGATTAATATCAAGAATCTTATTATAAAGTACATTCAAGATATCAATGCAAGATAAACTTCCTGCAGTATGTCCCGCACCACTATTAAAGATAATTTCTAAAATTGTTTTTCTATAATCTATAGATTTTAGTTCAAGATCTTTAGTGTTCATAAAATTTAATACACTTTTAGCTGTTAAAGTGTTAGTTTGATACAGGAGCGGCCTTTGCACCAGTCATAAATGCAACTGCATCAGACATTTCATATTTTTTTGGATCAATTACACACAGCCTTGTTCCCAATCTATGAATATGAATTCTATCTGCTACCTCAAAGACATGGGGCATGTTGTGAGATATCAAAATTATCGGTATACCTCGTGCTCTAACTTCTCCAATTAGCTCTAAAACTCTTCTACTTTCTTTCACACCTAATGCAGCTGTAGGTTCATCCATTATAACAACTTTCGTACCAAAAGATGTTGCTCTTGCAACTGCAACACCTTGTCTTTGACCTCCTGATAATGTTTCTACTAATTGATTAATATTTTGAATTGTTAACAAACCTAGATCTGAAAGTCTTTTTCTAGCTTCTTCTGCCATTGCTTTTTGATCTAAAAATCTTAGAAATTTTCCAATAAACCCTTTTTGCCTAATCTCTCTTCCTAAAAACATATTATCAGTTATAGATAAAGCAGGAGACAATGCTAAATTTTGATAAACTGTCTCAATACCAAGAGTTCTCGCTTCTATCGGCGAAGTAAATGTCACTTTTTTACCATCTAGTAAAATTTCACCACTATCTGGAATAACAGCGCCACAAAGTACCTTGATGAGAGTGGATTTACCTGCACCATTATCTCCAATTACACCAAGTACTTCACCAGGATAAAGTTCTAAATCGGCACTTTCTAAAGCAACAACTGTTCCATATTTTTTTGATAAATTTTTTGCAACAAGTACTGGTTCCATTAATTTGAAACCTTTCTTATCCATTGGTCAATACCTACTGCTATAATAATTAAACAACCTAAAGCAAATCGTTGCCATAAGACATCAAGTCCAGCTATAGATAATCCAGAACTAAAAACTCCAACAATTAATGCTCCAAATAATGAACCAATAATTGTACCTCGTCCACCGAAAAGAGAAGTTCCACCAATAACAACAGCAGTAATCGAATCTAAATTACCTTCATAAAAACTTGTCGGTGAAACTGAGCCTACTCTGCCAATTGATACCCAGGCTCCTATCGCCACAACTAAACCTGCAACAGCGTATATTGATACAAGCATTCTGTCAGTCCTTATTCCTGAAAGTTCTGCAGCTTCCTTATCATCTCCTATTGCATAAACATGTCTACCCCAAGCAGTTTTGTTTAGCAAAAACCATAAAAAAATAAATATAGCTATCATTAAGAATGCGCCATAAGTAAAAACAAATCCTCCTAAATTAATCCTTTCACCCCAGAAGTGAAGAAGAGGCGCGTTTACCTCTATATCGGAACTTCTTATTGATTGTGATCCAGTAAAGAAGATTACTAATGCAAAAAAAATATTCCAAGTTCCTAATGTTACGATAAAGGGTGGTAACCTTAAACGTGTTACAAGTAATCCATTAAATGCACCCGTAGCAATTCCAGAAATAAAACCGACAGCAATTGCTGGTAATGTTGGCATCCCCATTTCAACTGAGAGCTTTCCCATAAAAACTGAGGCCAGAACCATCATGGCAGCTACACTCAAATCTATACCTGCAGTTAAAATAATTAATGTTTGTGCTGCTGCCAGAATACCTACAATGGTCACTTGTTGGACTATTAAAGATAAATTAAAGGCTGAGAAAAATCTACCCCCCGCAATAAAACCAAATGCGATTACACTTAATATTAAAATGATAACAGGAACTATAGTTGGGTTTCCATGCAAAAAGTGTTGTATCTTTTTTAAAATTGATTGTTCACCTTGTTCAAAAGTATGATGTTCTTGATTTTTTGAACCAATATCTTCAGAAAATTTGGGCTGATCTTTTAGATCTTTATTAATGTCATCTGATATTTTGTTCATGCTTTTTTAAATTATGTAAAATTCAGGGCAGAATTTCTGCCCTGAAAAATAGTTGTAGTTAGATTAACCCCAACATCTGTCCATACCTTCTGCAACACTAATTGAAGGAACTCCGCTAGCAGCATCATCTGTAACTAAGTTTACACCAGTGTTAAAGAAGTCAAGACCAGGAGTATTATCAGGTTTTGAACCATCTTCTGCCCAAGCTTTAATAGCCTCAACACCCATAGAAGCCATTAATAATGGATATTGTTGTGATGTTGCTCCAATTATACCTCTTTCAACGTCAGCCACACCAGGGCAACCACCATCAACTGAAGCAATAAGAACACTACCATCATCTTTTCCTACAGCTTTTAATGCTTCATAAGCACCAACTGCTGCTGGTTCATTGATTGTATAAACAACATTAATGTCTGGATCTTTTTGAAGACATTTTTCCATTGCAGTTCTTCCGCCTTCTTCATTACCATTTGTAACTTCATTACAAATAATACGTGGATCGTCTTCATCTCCCCATCTTGAAACATCTTTTACATCAATTCCAAAACCAGTTAAGAAACCTTGATCTCTTAGTACACCAACAGATGGTTGACTTTCATTAAGATCAAGCATTGCAATTTTTGCATTAGCAGCATCAGCTCCTAATTTTGCAGCAACCCATGCTCCACCTAATTCACCAGCTTTAAAATTATCTGTTGCAAAAGTTGAATCTGCAGCAGTAATTGGCTCTAGCGGTGTATCAAGTGCAATAACTAGCAAGCCATTGTCTTGTGCGTTTTTTAATGGTGTTACAATTGCTTTTGTATCAGATGCAGCAATTAATATACCTTTAGCACCCGAAGCAATACAAGTTTCAATTGCTCTTACTTGAGTTTCATGGTCGCCATCAACTTTACCGGCAAAGAATGATAATTTTACACCTAACTCGTTAGCACGAGCTTCAGCACCCTCTTTCATTTTAACAAAGAAAGGGTTGATATCAGTTTTTGTAATTAAGCAAGCTTCTATAGCGTGTCCGTCAGCTTGTGCTGTCATGCTTATAAAAG
>CACKSN010000036.1 GCA_902602845.1 uncultured Alphaproteobacteria bacterium
TTAATTGTTGCAAGAGCAATGGCATATGCAGTATCCTCAACGCTGTGGTGTAAGTCCACATTTGTATCACCTTCAGTCTTTAAATTCATGTCAACTAAACTATGATGAACAAATAGTTCTAACATATGATCAAAAAAACCAATGCCAGTTGAAATATTGGCCTTACCAGATCCATCCAAAATAATTGTACATGAGATTTTGGTTTCTTTTGTATTTCTTTCTACAGTTCCTTTTCGCATTTTTGCCTAATATCAGCGAAATTGAATTAATTCTAGGTAAATCACTTGATAAAAATAATTAAATAGCCATTTTATAAATAGGTTAAGCATATGGACAACAAAAAAATTAAATCAACCACTATTATAGGTGTTAGAAAAGACAATCTTGTAGTTATAGCAGGTGATGGTCAAGCAAGTTTAGGAAATACTGTCATGAAGTCTAATGTAAAAAAAATAAGACGACTAGGTGTTGATGAAACAGTTATATCAGGCTTTGCAGGATCAACAGCAGATGCCTTCGCTTTATTCGAAAGACTTGAAGGAAAGTTGGATCAATATAAAAACCAACTTAAAAGAGCATGTGTCGAGCTAGCAAAAGATTGGAGAACAGACAGGTATTTAAGAAGGTTAGAAGCAATGATGATTGTGGCAGATAAAGATGTAAGCTTACTTCTATCTGGAACAGGGGATGTGATTGAGTCAGATGATGGAATCTTGGCCATTGGCTCAGGAGGCCCTTATGCAAATAGTGCGGCAAAAGCTTTAATAAAAAATACAAATATGGATGCAAAAGAAATTGCAGTTGAATCTTTAAATATAGCTGCCGATATATGTATTTATACAAACCATAACATAATTTCAGAAACAATAGAGTTATAGTTATGGAATCAAGTTTTAGTCCCAGAGAAATAGTTTCAGAGTTAGATAAGTTTATAATTGGACAAAACAAAGCCAAGAAGGCTGTAGCGGTTGCATTAAGAAATAGATGGAGAAGAAAACAATTAGATGATTCATTGAAAGAAGAAATTGTTCCTAAGAATATTCTTATGGTCGGGCCTACTGGCTGCGGTAAAACAGAGATATCTAGAAGACTAGCAAAATTGGCAAATGCTCCTTTTATAAAAGTAGAGGCAACTAAATTCACTGAAGTTGGTTATGTGGGAAGAGATGTAGAGCAGATTATTAGAGATCTTGTTGAAATTAGTATTACAAAAACAAAAAATGCAATGGGAAAAGAAGTTAAAGCTAAAGCTGAAAAAAATGCTGAAGAAAGAATTTTAGATGTGCTTGTATCTAAAAGCTCCACACCCTCAACTAGAGATAATTTTAGATCAAAATTACGATCTGGAGAATTAAATGATAAAGAGGTGGAAATACCAGTTTCAGCAAACACTAATTTTAGCTTACCTACTATGGATATACCTGGAATGCCTGGATCACAAATGGGAATGATTAACTTAGGTGATGTTTTAGGAAAAGGTTTCGGTGGACAAAAAAAAATGAAAAAAATGTCAGTAAAAGAATCCCACGCCTATTTATTAAATGAAGAAACTGAAAAACTATTAGATCAGGACAAAATTAACACAAGGGCTCTAGATGATGTGGAGCAAAATGGGATAGTTTTTATTGATGAGATCGATAAGATAACTTCAAGAAGTGATCGTAGTGGAGCTGATGTATCAAGAGAAGGTGTTCAAAGAGACCTGCTTCCATTAATTGAAGGAACAGCAGTTACCACTAAACACGGGGTTGTAAAAACAGATTACATTTTATTTATAGCCTCTGGAGCGTTTCATTTGTCAAAACCGTCAGATATGCTCCCAGAACTTCAGGGCAGGCTGCCCATTAGAGTAGAATTAGACAGTCTTAACAAACAAGATTTTAGGCGCATACTTACCGAGACACAGAATAGTTTGATAAAACAATATGTTGGATTATTGGGAACTGAGAGGGTTGATTTAAAGTTTGAGGAAAGCGGTATAGAATCTATAGCTGCTCTTTCAACAGAAATTAACCTAAATGTTGAAAATATCGGAGCTAGGAGGCTCCATACGGTAATGGAAAAATTACTAGAAGAAATCAGTTATAGCGCATCTGATATTGGGCCCACAGAAATAGTAATCAACAAAGAATACGTTGAAAATAGTTTGGGAGAACTTATTAAAAGTCAGGACTTATCAAAGTTTATATTGTAAAGCTCATTTAATTTTTTAAGAATTATAAAATGAGTCTGTTTAAAAATATATGGATTGAGCTACTTGTTCTTTTAATAATATCTTTAAATGTTTTTATATCATATAATTTAGATTTAGGACTGTATAATTATTTTAAAGATTTTAATAAAAGTCTTAATAGCGCTTATCTAAAAGAATTTTTTGAAGACATAACAAGGCTTGGAAGCTCGTCTTGGTATTTTGCGATTTCTATTATTGGGTTTGGTGTTGTTTATTTAAATAATAGATTGGGTTTTATAAAAATTGAAAAACAAAAAAAAATAAGTAATTTTTTTATATCGTCTTTTTTTTATATTTTGCTTGTTGGGATTGTAACTCAGATTCTAAAGCATATTGTTGGTAGACCAAGACCCAATCACACAAATTTTGAGGAATCTTTTGGTTTTAATTTTTTTACTTTCGACTCAAATTTTCATTCCTTTCCTTCAGGTCATTCGTCAACTATATTTATAGTTTGTTTTATTCTTGTTGCCACTTTTCCAAAACTAAAATATTTTTTTTATTTTTTAGCATCTGTTATTGCTTTGAGTAGAGTTGTTGTTGGTGCTCACTTTTTTACTGATATTGTTGCTGGTTCTATATTAGCACTTATATCTTTCAAAATTATAAATACAATCTTAAGTAAGAAATATACGCAATATAAATTTTCAAATTTGTTGCCTGAAGATAATTCAGAAATTTATAGTTATGTATTATTTTTGGTAATTAGTTGTGTGTTTATTACTTCTGGTCCATCCATAGATTTGTATATTTCAGGTTTATTTTATCATGGAGCGTCACAGTTTGCTTTACAAAGTTTTGATTTAACCTCAATATTGTTTCGAGATATTTTATTGCCACTAATACTTATTTATATTTTAATTTTACCAATACTTGGACTTTTCATTAAAATTGATAAAATTTTTTTTAATTATAGATTTTCGATCAAAGAAATAGTTTTGTTGTGGGGCTCTCAAATTATTGGAGTGTTAATTTTTGTAAACCTGATACTTAAAAATTTATGGGGAAGGGCCAGACCAAATGATATTTTGCAATTAGGCGGAAAAGAGACTTTTTCCCAGTGGTTTGAAATAAGTAATGCCTGCGAAACAAATTGTTCTTTTGTTTCAGGTGATGCTTCTGTTGGGTTTTCAATTATAATTCTATATTTAATTACAAAAAAAATAATTTTTCTCTATGCAAGCCTTGTTGCCGGCTTAGTACTTGGTTTAATTAGAATAATGGCTGGTGGTCATTTTTTAAGTGACATTTTTTTTGCTGGTTTTTTTGTTGTAATTTTAAATATAATTTTATTTGAATTGTATAAAAAATATTATGCTAAATAAAGTTCTATTGCCATCATTTATTGTTTTACTTTTAATAAAAATAGCTGCCTTAAATTTTACTACTTTTAATTTGTTTGGTGATGAGGCGCAGTATTGGTTATGGTCTAAAGATATTGAATTTGGTTATTTTTCGAAACCACCTTTTTTATCGTGGATAATAAAGGTTTATACAGAAATATTAGGCAGTAGTTTTGTTTCATTAAAGCTTCTCCCATCCTTTGTTTATTTATTAATTGCCTGGGGTATTTATAATCTTTTAATTAACTCTGGATTAAATAAAAAAGATTCATTGGCAGGTAGTCTAGTTTTTTTATTTATACCCGCTGTTTCTTTTTCATCTTTTATAATTAGCACTGATCTTTTTTTATTATTATTTTGGACGCTTTCACTTAATGAATTAATTAAAATTAATAGTGAACAAGGTTTAAAAAATTTTATATTATTAGGTGTTTTTCTAGGGTTAGGTTTTTTATCAAAATATGCAGCTATATATTTTATAATTTGTTTATTTATCTTAATTATGCTTGATAAAAGTTTTAGAAAAATTTTTATGGATAATTTATTTGGTTTTAGCCTTACTTTTTTATCTGTAATTATAATTATCCTACCAAACATTGTTTGGAACTTTAATAATGGTTGGATAACACTTCAACATACTTCAGATAATGCAAATTTTGCAAATATTGAAATAGACTTTGTTAGGGGTTTAGAATTTTTGTTAATTCAAGTTTTAATGTTAGGTCCGTTTATAGTTTTGGGTGGGTTATTTGGATACAATAAATGGAGCTACATTCAAAAAATTTTTCTAATATTTTCTGTGCCTATAATTTTAATTGTTTTAGTAGAGGCTATTATTGTCAGAGCTAATGCAAATTGGGCTGCTCCAGCTTTAATTTCCTTATTTTCTCTTATGTATATTAGAATTAATAATTCTTTTTTAAAAATAGCTAATTTCTTATTTAATTTTACTGTCTGTTTTGTTCTTTTTGTTATGATTGGAATGAGCTATCCCTCTAAAATTTTTGACCGAATAAGCGGTATAAATGATTATGCTCTAAAAATTTACAACAATTCTTCTAATAGTGCAGTAAAAAATATAGTAGTTTCAGACCGGCTTTTATTTTCAAGCCTTAATTTTGAATTAAGAGATAAGGATATTAATTTCTATATGCCACATAAAGAAGGAGATAAAATAACAAACCACTTTAAAATAGTGTCTCCTCTTAATAAAACTATAAATGAAAACTTTACTTTAATTGGGAGTCCCTCAGATATAAATTATTTAGAGAATGAATATAAACTCCTTAAAATAAATTCTCCTGATCAGAAATTTACAAAAAGAAAACTTGATGTTTACGAGGTTGTGTTTGAATAAATTTCTATTTTTTTTTATTATATTTGCAGTTAACACATCTTATGCAAATAATTTTAGTGCAGAATATAAGGTCAGCACAACAGGAATTAAAATTGGTAATTTTAATTGGTCATTAAATATTAATGATAATATTTATCAAACAGAAATTAATTTGAAAAATTCTGGCATTTTTTCACCTCTGTATAAATTTGAAGGAAGCTATCTTTCAACCGGGGTTATTGAAAACAACATATTTAAGACCCAGAATTATAAACAGTTTTGGAAGACAAAGAAGAAAACAAAAATAGTTAAAATGTCTTTTGATGATTATTTAATTGAATTAAAACAAGAACCTGTAGAAGAAGAAATAGCTAGAATAAAGCTAGAAGACTTATATTTATATTTTGACCCAATCACCTCTTTTATAAATATTTTAAATGGGGAAGATGAGGTAAAAACTATTGATGGGAGAAGAATTTATAAACTTAAAAAAAATGAGGTTAAGGATGAAAAAATAGTTTTAAAAATTGAAGACTATATAAATATTTGGGCTGATCACAAAAGAAATGATTTAAAGAAAATTGAATTTTTTATTGAAGATGATTTGTTTCCATATGAAATTCTTATTCATTTTAAAGAAAGGGTGTTTAAATTAGAAAGAATTTAAATTTTTTTTTTTCTTAAATAGACAAAAAGAGCTCCATCACCCCCGTGTTCAATGCCGGCATCCTGATACGTTAATATAAGTTTTTTAATATCTGCTTCATTTATCCATTGAATTATTGAGTTTTTAATCTTCCCATAAAAAAGCTTTGGTTTTTCTTCATCAAAATTATCAAATTTTTTATGGGCCCCCTTACCTGTAATTATAAGCAGGCATCTTTTGTTGTTATTGTAATTTTTTATAATTTCATTTTTAAATTTTTCGTGGGCCTCCAAAAGTGTGAAACCATGCAAATCTAATCTTCTATCTATCTTAATCCTCCCTTTTTTTAGATCTTTGTTAAGGTCACCAAAAGTTAAATCCAACTCAGAAACATTTTGTTTTTTATTAGAAGTTTTTTCCAAAAAAAAACTATTTTTTATTTTCGTTTTTTTTGTGGTCTGTTTTTTTGTTTTAATTTGTTTTGTTTTGTTTTGCTCTTTCTTAAGCGGCTTTACTCCTTTCATATTTTTTATAAAAATATCTTCCATTTATTTGTGAATATAGTTTTTTATTAAATCAAGCACTCTGCCGGGAGTTTGTT
>CACKSN010000037.1 GCA_902602845.1 uncultured Alphaproteobacteria bacterium
AAATCCTAAAAAAATACTTTTTGGGGATAAGATTAATTATAATTTAAATCAAATTGGAAGTGATAGAGTAGCAAACTATGCCTATGTTTATAGCAGGAAAATCAAAAACTCAATAATTGTCGACTTTGGTACTGCTACTACTTTTGATGTTATCAAAAATAATCAATATTTTGGCGGGTTAATTTTTCCAGGCATAAATCTTTCAATAGATTCACTTTTAAAAAATGCTGAATTAATAAAAACTTCAAAAATCTCAAAATCAAAGCGAATAGTTAATAATAATACATCTGACTCTATTCAATCAGGTTTCTATTTTGGTTATTTACATGCAGTTAATGGTATTTTAAAGCAAATTATTAAGGAAAATAATTTTAAACCTAAGATCTATGTTACAGGAGGTCTCGGTAAAATATTTAGGGATAAAATTATTTATAAACCTATATATGAAGAATATTTAACTTTAGAAGGAATAAAAGAAATCGGTAACAAACATTTTTATGAATAAAAATTTAAAATTAAATAATTTTAATGAAGGAATACATTTCTTATCCCTGGGGGGCATTGGAGAAATTGGAGCAAATTGTTATCTTTATGGATGTGATGGAAAATGGATAATGATAGACTTAGGCCTATCATTTGCAGATGAAAAGTTTCCTGGTGTAGATTTATTAGTACCAAAAATTGATCTTATTGAAAATTTAGAAGATAATCTTGAAGCCATTATAATTAGTCATGGACATGAAGATCATGCAGGCGCTGTTGCATTTTTAGCAAATAAAATCAAATGTCCTGTCTATGCAAGCAAATTCGCAAAATTCCTTATCGAAAATAGACTAAAAGAATTTAATAAAGTAGATGGATTTACTTTAGAGGAGATAAATTTAGACAAAAATTTAAAACTAAATAATTTTGATATAAGTTTTATTCAAACTACACATTCAATTCCTGAACCAACTGCGATAGTAATTAAAACACCTTATGGTTCACTGCTTCATACTGCTGATTGGAAAATAGACAATTCACCTACTTTAGGAGATGCTTTTTCTAAAGAAAAATTTCAAAAATTAGGAAATGATGGTCTACTCGCATTAATAGGTGATTCTACAAATGCAAATGTTCCTGGCAAATCAAAATCTGAAAATGATGTTAGAAAGGAATTAACAAGTATATTTTCAAGATTCTCTAATAGAATTGTTGTAACATGTTTTTCTTCAAATATTGCAAGAATGAAAAATATTATTCAAGCTGCAAAAAAAAATAAAAGAAAAGTTGCTCTTGTTGGAAGAAGCATGAAAAAAAATATCGAAGTAGCTAGAAAATGTGGTTATGTTGCAGATGATGAAATTTTTATTAGTGAAGATGAAGCTTCTTACATACCAAGAGAAAATCTAGTCATTATTTGTACTGGAAGCCAGGGTGAAAAAAGATCTGCACTATTCAGAATAGCTTATAATTCTCATCAGCATTTACATTTAGAGCCAGAAGATGTTGTAATTTTTAGTTCCAGAGATATTCCTGGAAATGAAAAATCAATAAATAATTTAAAAAATTTACTTATTAGACAAAAAGTTGAGATAGTGACTGCTGATGACGATCTAGTTCATGTTTCAGGTCATGGTTACGCAGATGAGATAAAACAAATGTACAATTGGACAAAGCCATATTTATCTATACCTGTTCATGGTGAGCCAATGCATCTTGAAGCACATAAACAATTATCTAACTCATCTCAAGTACCATTTACAAAAATTTTAGAAAATGGCAAATGTCTTAAAATTGCACCGGGCGAACCCAAAATTGTAGAAAAATTTGAAACTGGAAAATTAATTGTTGAGGGTAAAAATCTTTATGACTCTGAATCTACTTTTATTAAAGAGAGAAGAAAATATTCATTTGAGGGATTAGTCTTGATTTCGTTAAATATTAACGAGGAAGATTTTTCAGTTAACAAAAATGTGTTTCTTACTTTAAAAGGTTTGCCAGGTTTAGATGAAAAAAATATTACAAATGATTTTAAAATACTTTTTATTGATAATTATATAAAACTTAACAAAGATCAAAAATCATCAGATCTAATAGTTTCTGATTTAGTTAAAAGTAGTTTTAGGAAGATATTAAAAAATTCAATTCAGAAAAAACCAGAAATTGAAGTTCATTTAATTAGATCTTAATGGCACTTTTTACTCATGTTCTAATATTTATCCTTGTTTGGTGGGTATTATTTTTCATACTTCTGCCAATTAAGATAAAAGTACCTCAAAAAGTAGAATCTGGCCATGCAAGAAGTGCGCCTAGCAAGCCATATCTTCTGATTAAATTTATAGTAACTTCATTAATATCAGCTATAATTTTATTTTTTTTGATTTTATTTGGATTTGATTTATCAAATATATTTAATAAATGAAATATTCTAATTTTTTTCTTCCAACTACAAAAGACACTCCATCAGACGCTGAAATAATTTCTCACAAATTAATGATCAGAGCTGGAATGATAAAACAAAGTAGTGCCGGTATTTATTCATGGCTGCCATTAGGCTTACTTGTATTGAAAAAAATTGAACAGATTGTGAGAGAGGAGCAAAATAATGCTGGGGCAATAGAACTTCTTATGCCTACAATTCAATCATCTGATTTATGGATAAAGTCAGGAAGATATAATGATTATGGGAAAGAAATGTTGAGGATAACTGATCGAAGTGGAAGAGAGATGTTATATGGTCCAACAAATGAAGAATTAATCACGGACATTTTTCAATCGCATATTAATTCCTATAAGGATCTTCCAAAAAATCTTTATCATATACAATGGAAATTTCGTGATGAAGTTAGACCAAGATTTGGAGTAATGAGAGGCAGAGAATTTCTAATGAAAGATAATTATTCATTCGACCTTGATGAAAAAGAATCAAAAAAATCTTATGATAATATGTTTAAGGCTTATATTAAAACATTTATAAGGATGGGTCTTACACCAATTTCCCTAAGAGCAGAAACTGGACCAATAGGTGGAAATTTAAGTCACGAGTTTCAAATATTAGCTAAAACTGGGGAAAGTACACTTTATTATGACAAAAAATTAGAAACCCTAAATCTTGAAAATATTGATCCAACTAAACTTCAATCATTTTATGCTGCAGTTGATGATCAACATGATGAAGATAATTGCCCAATTCCAAAAGAAAATTTAAAAATTTCAAAAGGTATTGAAGTTGG
Source organism: uncultured Alphaproteobacteria bacterium (assembly GCA_902602845.1). Lineage (GTDB taxonomy): Bacteria > Pseudomonadota > Alphaproteobacteria > HIMB59 > CACPNW01. The sequence goes on from CACKSN010000037.1 coordinate 3,216, forward strand.
TCATATTTTTTATTTTGGCACAAAATACTCAGCAAAATTAAATGCGCTTGTTCAAGATAAAAATGGTAAAAACATACCAGTGCATATGGGCTCATATGGAATTGGAGTTTCAAGATTAGTTGGCGCAATAATTGAAGCTTATCATGATGAGAAAGGCATTAAGTGGCCATTAGAAGTAGCACCTTTTAAACTAGCAATAATCAATTTAATGCCAGAAGATCAAGATTGTGACACAAAATCTATAGAATATTATAAATATTTTATGAATAAAAATATAGAAGTAATTTATGATGATAGAAGTGTTAGTATTGGAAAAAAATTATCAGACAATGAATTAATTGGCACTCCTTTTCAAATCATCATTGGTAAAAGAGATTTAAAAGATGGCTTAGTAGAATTGAAATATCGTCACAATAATATTATTGAAAAAATTGCAGCTGATGATGTAATAAATATAATAAATACTAAGTTAAAATAATAAATGTTTACTCAATCTGAGCGTTTACTAATTTTCAGATTTTTATTTTCAAAAAAATCTGATGGGTATGTTTCTATTTTTACCTGGTTTTCTATTATTGGCATTAGTTTAGGAGTAGCTGCAATAATAATAGTTATGTCGGTTATGAATGGTTTTAGAATTGACCTTACAAATAGGATAATAGGACTAAACTCTCATTTAAATATTTACAGTTATGATGAGAAAATTAAAAATTATGAAGCAAATGAACTTATATCCACTGTTAATAAAACAAACTTTATAAAATATTTTAAATCTATAGAAACGAATGGCTTAGTAATAAATATAGATGACTCTAAAGGTGTGATGATTAAAGGGTATGATGATTATGAGAAAGATCATTATTTGTTTAATTCAGTTGTTAGTGGCACTTTAATTAAGGATTCAACAAATCAAATAATAATTGGAGATGCCTTATCTGCTCAAATGAATTTATCAGTTGGTGATAAAATTAAAATTGCAATACCTAAAACTGATAAAACTATTTTAGGTAATATACCAAGATTTAAAACATTGGAAATTATTGGAATTTTTGATTTAGGTTTATATGAATACGATTCAAATTTAATTTTTCTTTCATCAAGTCTTGTTAGAAAATTGCTTCTATATGAAGATAATACTTATAATAAAATTGAATTTTTTACAAAATTTCCAAATAAAATAGAGTCATTTCAAAAAGAACTAGATATGAAAATTCAAGATCTTAATTTAGCTTTCTACTCAGTCTCTTGGAAAGATAGCAATAAGATCTTGATAAATGCACTTAAAGTTGAAAAGAATGTGATGTTTATAATTCTATCACTTATTATTTTAGTTGCTTCTTTAAACATTATCTCTGGCTTAATTATATTTGTAAAAGAAAAGAATAAAGATATTGGAATTTTAAAAACTATAGGTATGACAAATATAAGTATAATTAAAATTTTTTTTACAATCGGGATTTCCA
>CACKSN010000038.1 GCA_902602845.1 uncultured Alphaproteobacteria bacterium
TCTCTATCTATAAATTCAACACTGCCACTATCATTATCAAAAGAAATATTTTCGACCTCTTCTTTTCCACCGCTAGTTTCTACAGGATCAAATGATGTTGGTCTTACCGTTACTACTTTAATCTTGTCATTTGATTTAACTGTAGCAATAGCGTTACCAGCATAAATTGGCCTCATAAAAGTATCTGAGCTTAATATTTTTATAACATCACTAACTTGTGCAATATCTAATTTAACAGCAATTCTGGGAAAAATATTTTTTCCAAATGTTGTTGCAGGCGCCATAATGTGCGAATAATTATTGGCTAAAGATACAACTATTGGTTCAATATTTTCAGCTATTGGATTTTTAAGTATTTCATTGTTAGCCAAATATACCTTTGAAACTTTTTCACATTTAGAGATATTTTTAGCTATCTCTTCACATTCATAACCTGTTACCAAAACATGGATATCTTGATCTATTTGCGATGCTGCAGATATAGTATTTAAGGTTGATGATTTGATATCTTTATTGTTATGTTCTGCTAGTACTAATATTGTCATATTACTTTTGCCTCATGTTTTAATTTTTGAACCAATTCAGCTACATCATTTACCATGATTCCTTTTTGTCTTACAGGTGGTTCTTCTACTTTTAGCTGTTCAATCCTAGGTTCAATATTTATTCCAAGTGAAGATGCGTCCTTTGTATCAATCGGTTTTTTCTTTGCTTTCATTATATTTGGTAAAGATGCATACCTAGGTTCATTAAGTCGAAGATCACATGATGCTACAAATGGTATAGAAACTTTTATTCTTTCTAAACCTTCATCTATTTCTCTAGTAACAATTGCATTTTGATCTTCAATTTCAATTTTAGATGCAAATGTAGCCTGAGGCCAATTAAGCAAAGCAGATGTCATTTGACCGGTTTGATTAGAGTCATCATCAATTGCTTGTTTTCCCATTAAAATAATAGATGGTTTTTCTTCTTCAGCAACTTTAGAAATTATTTTAGAAATAGCTAAAGGCTCTAAATCGTTATCTGTTTTAATGTGAATACCCCTATCAGCTCCCATTGCTAATGCAGTTCGGATAGTTTCTTGAGCCTTATCATTACCTACAGAAAGAATTATAATCTCATCTGCTTTACCAGCTTCTTTTATTCTTAGAGCTTCCTCTACTGCGTTTTCATCAGGAGGATTCATAGACATTTTTACATTATCTTTTTCAACTCCTGAACCATCAGCTTTAACCCTGATTTGAACATTATAATCTATGACTCTTTTTACAGTGACAAGTAACTTCATGCTATTGTTTTAGTTTTTCATTTTTAGGATCATAAGGGCTGTCCTCTATTACAGTTACATTGTATTTTTTATCTAAAATATCCATTTCTAATTTTTGACCAACTTTTGCAAATTGAGGATCTACCATACCAATAGCTAATGATTTTTTCACTCTAAAACCATAGTTACCTCCTGTCGCACGGCCTATAACTTTTCCATTATTATAAATAGGATTATTACCCAAGGCATCAGCATCTATAACATCATGAACCTCTAAAGTTACCATTTTGTTTTTAAAACCATTTTGCTGCCATTTGACAAGAGAATCTCTTCCAATAAAATTCCCTTTGTTTAAATGTACAAATCTATCTAATCCAGACTCAAAAGCTGCATATTCTATAGACATTTCTGTACCAACCAATTTATATGTTTTTTCAACACGTAAGCTTTCCATCGCTCTAATACCAAATGGTTTAAGCCCATGATCTTTTCCTGCTTCCATCAATTTATCAAAAATGTGGTTCTGATATTCAATTGGATGATGTAATTCCCATCCGAGTTCTCCAACAAAATTCATGCGCATTGCAATACTAGGGGCTAAACCAACATTGATTTTTTTTGACGATAGCCATGGGAAATTTTCATTAGATAAATCAGTCTTGGTAATTTTAGATAGAACATCTCTTGATTTTGGTCCTACTAAAACAAGAACACCCATACTATTAGTTAAATTTTCATAAACTACTGATCCATCTTTGGGCATCCATTTATGAATCCAATCATGATCTAATCGTTGAAACGCTCCTGCTGAGACTAAATAAAAGGAATCTTCTTTTTCTTTTGCAATTGTGAATTCTGAGTGAACTCCTCCAGCAGTGTTTAGTGCATGACAAAGATTAACTCTTCCAATTTTTTTAGGAATTTTGTTTGCAACTAAGTAGTCTAGAAACTCTTCTGCACCAGGTCCTGAAATCCGGCATTTGGCAAACGCAGTCATATCTAGAAGACCAGCGTTATCCTGAACATTTAAGCACTCGTTACCAACATGCTCAAACCATTTTGATCTTCTAAATGACCAATCGTCTTTTTGTAATTCTTTTGAAGGTGCAAACCAGTTAGCCCGCTCCCAACCAAACTTTTGACCAAAAACTGCACCAAGATTTTTTAATCTATCGTAACAAGGAGCTTGTCTTAATGGACGCCCCTCTTCTCTTTCTTCATCAGGATAGTGCACTGTAAAAACGTTCGCATAAGCTTCTTCATTCTTTTTAATTAAATATGCTTCTGTTGCATAATCACCAAATCTTCTAGGATCGACACCTAACATATCAATTGTTGGTTCGCCATCTACTATCCATTCGGCGATTTGCCATCCTGCTCCACCAGCTGCGGTGATTCCAAAACTATGACCTTCATTTAACCAGAAATTTTTCAATCCCCATGCTGGCCCGACAATTGGACTTCCGTCAGGTGTATAACAAATAGCACCGTTATAAACTTTCTTAACACCAACTTCTCCAAAAATAGGAACACGATGCATTGCTGATTCTATATGAGGTTCTAGACGTTCTAAATCTTCTTGAAATAATTCGAATTCAGATTCCTTATCAGGTCCATCTACATAACAAACAGGAGCTCCTTTTTCATAAGGGCCTAATATCAATCCTCCTCTTTCCTCTCGCATGTACCAAGAACTATCAGAATCTCGCAAAACACCCATTTCAGGAAGTCCTTGTTCTTTTCTCTTTAGTATTTCAGGATGATCATCAGTCACAATATACTGGTGTTCAACCGGTATAACTGGAATATCAAGTCCAACCATCTTTCCTGTCTGTCTTGCAAAATTACCACTACATGAAACTACATGCTCACATTCAATAGATCCTTTATCTGTTTCTACAATCCATAAATCATCTTTATTTTTTTTAATACCAGTGACAGAAGTATTTCTATAAATTTCTGCACCTTTATCCCTTGCTCCTTTTGCAAGAGCTTGAGTTAGATCGGCTGGTTGAATATATCCATCTTCAGGGTGTTGAATTGCACCTATTAATCCATCTGTATTACAAAGCGGCCAAATTTCTTTTACTTGTTCAGGAGTTAAAAATTTAACCTCAACACCTATTGTTTTTGCGACTCCTGAATATTGATAGTACTCATCCATTCTATCTTGAGTAGTTGCTAAACGAATGTTTGAAACAACACTAAAACCAACTTTTTGTCCTGTTTCTTCTTCAAGATTTTTGTAAAGTTTAACGGCGTATTTGTGCAATTGACCTACTGAATAGCTCATATTAAATAATGGAAGTAATCCTGCTGCATGCCATGTTGATCCAGAAGTTAATTCCTTTCTTTCAACTAGAACTACATCTGACCACCCTTTTTTGGCTAAATGATAAAGTGTACTAACACCTACAGCACCCCCTCCGATAACTACAACTTTTGACTTTGATTTCATTATTACTATTTATTACTGTACTTCATTAATCATATTAAATAGAGTGGGTCAATCATGAGATACTTCAAACAACATATTTTGGTGGTTATTATTAGTGCGTTAAGTTGTCTTTCAGCTAATGCAGAGATTACAGTCAATGAATTATTTTTTGATGAGTCTAAGCCTTTTCACTTAAAAATATTAGACGTCATTCCAAAAGAAGGAATTGTGCAAATCGGAAATGATAATGCAGAAAATACAATAATAGAATTTATGGATTATTTTTGTGGCTATTGTAAAAAAGTTCATCCAGAATTAATTCAGATAGCTAATGAACGTAATGATACACGTTTAATTTTTTTGCAACATCCAATATTGAGTGAGTCTTCAAAAGTACTAGCGAATATGGTTATTGCAGCAAATATGCAAGGCAAAGGTGTTGAATTTCATAATGCAATATTTAGTGTAGAAGGAAATTTAAATAGTGATAAACTAAATAAAATCATAGCGGATCTGGAAATTAATAGTGCTAAACTTAATATAGATATGAGTAAAGAAAAAGTTTCAAATATAGTTAATTTGAGTTCTTTTTTAGCAAATGGTTCTGGAGCAAGAGGAACTCCTACTTTTTTTATTAATCAAGAATTTGTTGTTGGATATATTTCTATTGATAGAATTAAAGCTTTATTAAATTAAAAAAGCTCCATGCTTAATGGAGCTTTTTAAATATTAATTATTTTTCTGAAACTTCTCTTGTATTTGCGTTATGTGATTCGGTAAACGGAATGGGCACAACCTCTGCGTCCACTGGTGTTCCCGGTGT
>CACKSN010000039.1 GCA_902602845.1 uncultured Alphaproteobacteria bacterium
ATTCTTCAATTGGCTTACCACCTAGACTTAATCCTACTAATTGAAGCTTGTATGGTTTTTTACCATCACTTAAATCTGCTTTCATTTTCTCTAGAACAGTTTTACCAACATAGTCGGTTGTTTTATTCCATTCTCCTTTTCCAGATAATGAAACTTGATAACCTAGGTTACATTGAAATGGATTATGTTGATTATCCATATCTTGGCCCCAAGATAATATTCCAGCTTGAATTCTTCTATGGTGAGCAGGAGCAATAATCATTAAGTTATGCTTTTTGCCAGCTTCTAAAACAGCGTTCCACATATCGTCAGCATATTTCATTGAGTCATATAAATAAATTTCAAAACCAGCTTCACCAGAAAAACCAGTTTGTGAAATAATACAGTCTCTTCCTCCTACTTTAGCAGCAGCTAATCCATAAAAAGGCATTTCATCAACTTTAACTTGATCTCCAATTAAATCATTCATTAATGCATGAGCTTTTGGGCCTTGTATTTGAACTGGACTTACATCAATTTCATCAATATGAACATTAAATCTATTATCGTGATTTACTCCTTGTAAATACAGACCTATATCTGAATCAGATAAAGAAAACCAAAACTCATCTTTAGATATTCTTAAAAGAATTGGATCATTTAATACGCCGCCATATTGATTACATAAAATTACATATCTGCCTCTCATAGGTGATATTTTAGTAGCGTCTCTCGTTATAACATAATCAACAAAAGCTTCTGCGTCAGGTCCTTTTACCTGAATTTGTCTTTCGACAGCAACGTTCCACATAGTTACATGATTTTTTATTGCTTCATACTCAACCATGGCTCCACCATCTTCTGGTTTAACATAACCCCTAGGATGGTAAATTCTATTATATACTGTTGCTCTCCAACATCCCGCCTCCATTGATAAATGCCAATAGGGTGATTTTCTCACTCTAGTTGAAATTAGCATTTGAACTGGTGTAGGACCACTTTGTCTTAAATTGTAGGGAACCTTTCTGTCCGATTGATCCACCGACGTAGAATGTTTAATCATTGAAAACTCCTTAAATAAATATGTCTTTTGTGTATTTAAACTTTAATTAGTAAGCAATAACAAAATACTTATGATTAAAAATAATTGGGGAACTTAATTTTACCTAAATCAAGCCATAGTTTTGACAGTTTGAATAAATATGAAGAATCTAGTGATAGTCAAAAATTCAATTATTTTAATTATTGGTTTATTTTTTTTAACAGGTTGTTCGGCAAGCTATAAGAAATTATCTAAAATAGACATAATTGCCCCCTCTAATTTCAATGAGTACTTACTAAATGAGTACAAAATACAAGCAAAATTTGAAGCTGAAGAAATGCATGACTGGAATTCGGCAAAACTGTACTCAGAGAAAGGATTAAAAAGTTTAGAACATAATAATATTTATCCTGAAGAAGTATCTTATTGGGAAATACCTAAAAATAAAATTAGAGAATTGCAATTAGGTTATGATAATCTTATGTCTGTTTATAATGAAGCAAAAATTATAGATCCACTTAATCTAGCGAAAGCTATATCAGCATTTGATTGTTGGGCAGAACAAGAAGAAGAGGGTTGGCAAACCTGGGATATAAAGAGATGTAAAGAAAAATTTTTAAATGCTACCCATAATTTATACGAAAAATTATCTTCAAATAAAAATCAAATAGAAATACAAAATAAAAAAAATAAAAATAAAGATAAAATAATTGATGAAGCTACAATAGTTACAAAAAATAAAAATAATGAATTGTTACAAATAATATATTTTGATTTTGATGAATTTATGTTGTCTTCAGTGAGTTATAAGAAAATTAATCTATTTTTAAATAAATATAAAAATCAAATAAATGAATATATTGTAATTGGTCATACAGATACAAAAGGTTCAAAAAATTATAATAATATATTGTCTATAAAAAGGGCAAAAATTGTAAAACAAATATTAGTAGAAAATGGAGTAGAAAGTTCAAAAATAAAAATTTTAGGTAAAGGTGAGGAAAAACTTGCAATTATGACTCCAGATGACACAAAACAAGCTGCAAATCGAAGAGTTGAAATAAAAAAGGTGAATTAACTTTTTTTTATATATATTTTGCTGTATTGATCTTTTTTTTATGTATTCAAAAACAACAAAAAAAATAAACATTACAGTAAAACCATATTATCTGGAAGATCAATCAGAACCTGATGATCAGCATTATGTTTGGGCTTATAACGTGACAATTGATAATCAAGGAAATGAAAAAGTACAATTAGTAAACAGATATTGGAAAATTATTGATGCCAATGGAAGTCTACAAGAGGTGCGCGGCAAGGGTGTGGTTGGTGAGCAACCAATACTAAATCCAGGGGAAAAGTATGAGTATACTAGTGGAACTCCACTAACAACTTCATCTGGTTTCATGGAAGGCTCTTACGAAATGCAAAATGATAATGGTGATAAGTTTGATGTTGTAATTCCTCAATTTTCATTAGATAATCCTTTTGATACAAGTAAATTAAATTAATTTAAATTAATTAAGATGAGAGACTTTAGGTCGATATTTAATATATTAGGGTTTCTTTTATGTATTGAAGCTACGGCGATGTTAATACCTATGCTGTATGATCTTTATTACAATAATAATGATTGGGTTCAATTTTTTTACTCTAGCTTAATTACTTTTTTCATTGGTATTATATTATACATCTCATTTAGAAAAAAAAATATTAGACTGGGCATTAGACAGGCTTTTCTATTAACGATATCCTCTTGGATATTAATTTCCTTATTTGGTTCAATTCCTTTTATTTATAGTTCTGCATCTTTATCCTATACTAATGCCTTTTTTGAATCTGTAAGTGGTATCACAACCACAGGGTCAACAGTAATTTTTGATCTTGAAAATTTATCAGAAGGTATTTTAGTTTGGAGGTCTTTACTTCAATGGTTTGGTGGAATTGGAATAATTGTACTTGCGATGGCTATTTTGCCTACTCTTCAAATTGGTGGAATGCAACTCTTACATATGGAACACGACGACCCATATGAAAAAACTATACCTAAAGTAAATAGATTTGTCCTAGAATTATTTCTATTTTATGTAGTATTATCAATAATTTGTGGATTTCTTTATTACATCAATGGAATGTCTAGCTTTGATTCTGTAATTCATGCGATGACTACAATATCAACAGGAGGTTATTCAAACTACAATCAATCTTTAGGTTACTTTAATTCTTTTAGCATAGAAATTACAAGTATTATCTTTATGCTAATTGGAAGCTTACCGTTTGTATTATATTTACAACTATTACACAGACAACAAAAATTAATATTCAATGATGATCAAATAAAATTATTTTTTGTAATTTTAATTATTATAATTTTACTTACAACAATATGGCTTCACCTTAATCAGTCATTAAATTTGATTGCATCTTTTAGAATTGCTATATTTAATATTACTTCAATTCTTACCGGGACTGGATATACAAGTAGTAATTTTTCAAATTGGGGAAGTTTTGGTACTGTAATAATGATGGTAATAATGTTTATTGGTGGCTGTGCTGGTTCTACAACAGGTGGCATTAAAATTTTCAGACTACAAATATTATTTAGAGGTGCTATGACTCAAATAAAAAAGTTAACTAAGCCACATGCAGTAATAATAATGCGATTCAATGGTAAAACAGTAAATGAAAATACTTACAATTCTGTAATGGGTTTTTTCTTTATGTATATATTATTGTTTATTTTATCTGCGATAAGTTTGAGTTTTTTTAACTTAGATTTTCTAACTGCTTTTTCTGCAGCTGCATCTGCAATTTCAAATGTTGGGCCTGGAATAGGAAATACAATAGGTCCAAGTGGTAATTATTCTTCTTTAGCAGATGGTGCTAAGTGGATTTTAGCAATAACAATGATTATTGGTAGATTAGAAATTTTTACTGTTTTAGTTTTATTATCAGTAAATTTTTGGAAAAAATAATTACTTTAAATACTCACTCATGTACTGACTTAATAAGGAATGGGCTTCTATAGTAAAGTCTTTTAAAGAGTTAAATAATAAGTCATTAATAATCATATCAGTTTCATTTAAAGATATATACTTTTTGGATGTTGTGGATCTTGAACTCTCAATAGTAGTATTAGCAATTAAAAAATTATTATCATCTAAAAGA
>CACKSN010000040.1 GCA_902602845.1 uncultured Alphaproteobacteria bacterium
ATAATTTATATGTTTTTTCAGTTAAAATAGCCGATAAATGATCACATAATCTATTATTTCTGCCTGAAATAAAATCGATAGGTAAAATAATTTTTCTCTGATTGGGAATATTTAATTTAATTAAATCTTTTCTGTATCCAACCACATAATTGTATTTATTATAATTAAATAATATTGATTTAGTATTATCACAAACTATAAGTACTTTATTCATTGCAAAATATAGATATTATAAGTCAAATTCTTTCAAAAAAAAATTTACAAAAAAAATATTATATTTCATTGTTAATATTGGATTCTTACCCCTTAAAGTCTCAAAGACATAATTAGCCTTATAATTTATTTTCTTTAATGCCTTAAATATACTTACAAAATTTACTATTCCTGTACCTAAATATACATTATCCCCTTTTTTATTTTTATCTTTAATATGAACATGAATAATATGTTTTGCTAAATAATTAATTGCATGCTCCTGATTTTTATCTACTAAACATCTATTTCCAGTATCATAAACAATTTTCAGACTTGAATTGTCTACTCGCTTTATTAGATTTGATAATTTTTTCATTGATAAATTGCACTCTAAGGCAACAAAAATTTTATATTTTTTTGCAATATTTGAAATTTTTTTTAAGGAGTCTATGAACTTCAAATAATTAGAAGATGTAATGTTGCTTTTTTCTAATAATGGCAAAACATAAACCTTAATTTTAATTTGATTCATTTTTATAAATAAATTTTCGATTCTTTTAAAATTTCTTATATTTATGATTGAATGATTAATGTAATAATCATCACAAAAACTATGATTTTTTTTTAAATATTTTTTTGAATTTTTTTTTAATTCTGTAAATTTTTTACTATTAAAGAAAGGATTGTGGGCAAAATCTCCCTCACGTTCAACAAAAAATTCAATGAAATCGATATTTACCTTAGAGGCAATCTGAAACTCTTTAATCCACTTATTTTTTGGAAATACCTGCAATTTATTATTTTTAAATTTTGTAAGCCTTCCCTGTATACATCCTAACATAATCTTTTTCCTAATAAATTTATTTTTTCAATATTCCTAGGCAAAACCATGTCTTCTTTTTTAACCTTAATTGCTTTAGAGCCACATACTATAAAAATAAATTTTTTATCGATTCTATAAATTAATCCATTTTGATAGGGATGAAATTTAAATTTCTCATTTGTAATAACCCCATCGTAAATTATAATTTTATAATTATATAATTTGGAATATGCTCCATCAAAAGGATAAGAAAATGCTTTTATGAATAAAATAACATCCTCTGTACTCCAAGCCCAATTTATTTTAGCATCCTTAGATGAGTTCAATCTAGGCCAATAGAATGATTTTTTATCATCTTGAATTTTTCCTTTAGGAAATTTATTAGAACTAATAAATTTTATAAATTTTCTAAAAATAAAAATTTCTTTTTTTTGTATTATTTTTAAATATTCATGAGGTGATTTAATACTATTTGAAATTAATTTAAATTTACTATCTAAAATTATTCTACCGTCATCATAGTTTTCTGTTACATGATGAATATTTATATTAAATTTACTTTGATCTTTCATTAATATTTTCCAGGTTATGTTTGCAGCTCCTCTCAATTCTGGTAATGATGCAGCGTGATAATTAAAAATTCTATTTTTAAAATTTAAAATAAAATCTGCCTTAATCTTCCAAGTACAATTTAATAATAATACTATAGTATTGCTATTAGATATTTTTTGAATTTTTTTAATATTAAGATTTTTCCAAACTTGATAATTAATATTTAAGTCTTTAAGAACAAATTTTAATTTTTTCTTTTTACAAAGTTTATTATAATGATCATTGTCAACAATAAGAAGTGTTTTGATTTTATTTATTTTAGCTAAATTATAAATTTTTGTAATTGGCCCATCTTCATTTAATCTATTCCCTCCAATTAGTATTAATTTATAGGTATTATTAGAATTATTTTTCATTATATGAATTATTATATTTAATTATTAATTTTGATAAAATATTTGCATTTTTTTTAGCATCTTCTAAATTTCTATAATTAGTTTTAAATTGAATTATTTGTTGTTGCACCATTTCAGCGTTTTTACAAAAAACTTGTTTATATTTCTTTCTCTTAAAATAATTTAATATAGAAGGTTCTTTATAAATTGGATAACATCCTGCATAAAAGCCATCTCCTCCCATAGTTGTATAATCATTATAAAACTGTTTCCAACTCCTTCCAAGTTTTTCCTTTCCTAAATATCTTACAGCAAATGAATAATAAGTATGTTTATATGAATGATTGGCTTTTTGAGGAATTAACCACTCACATTTTTTAATTTCTTTATTAAATATATTCGCAACTTTAATTCTTCTAGAAACTATTTTTCTAAAATTTTCTAATTGGCCCAAGCATACAGCTCCAACAATTTCAGGCATTCTATAATTTAATCCAATGAAATCAAATCTAAGATAATTTGGATCTTGTATTTTAGATAAAGGTAGTGGATTAATATTACTATCTGATTTTAAATTTATATATCCTATGCCGCAAAATTTTCGCAATTTTTTGGCATAATTTTTATTGTTTGTTGTTATAATTCCTCCTTCAGTCGCTCCACTAAGATGTTTTTTATTTTCAAAACTCCAAATACTCATGTCTCCAGCCACTCCTGAAACTTTATTTTTATATTTACCAAAAAATTCTTGTGCATTGTCTTCAATAATTTTGATTTTATTTTTTTTAGCTATTTTAATAATAGGATCAATGTCAACAGGTAATCCCTGCAACGATACTAAAATAATAGCTTTTGTTTTTTTTGTTATTTTTCTTTTGATAGTTTCTGCTGTAACAAGCATAGAATTAGTATCAACATCTGCAAAAACTGGTTTAGCACCACAATGTATTACTGCATATGCATCCATTACAACTGCTAAAGATGGAACTATTACTTCATCATTATGTTTTAAATTTAATGCAGCCACACAAGCATGTAAGCCTGAGGTTCCAGAATTACAAGCAATTGCATATTTGACATTAAATAGTTTAGAAATTTTTTTCTCTAACTCATAGACATATGCTTTTTTTTTATTTTCTGTATCTAATACATCTAAAACATATTCGATTTCATTATTTGGAAACTTAGATTCTTTTTTTTTAATAGAATTAATTTTTTTATTAATTTTATTGATTTTCATTTACTTATTTTACCTTTAGAACTAAAAAAAACGCGTTTTTTCAATGATTTATTAATTAAATTACTAGGAGTATGAAATCTATCTCCCAATTTTAATTTACTAACTATATTATTTTTGGATCTATCTAAAACTTCTTCTATAAGTAAAACAGATGAATATCCTGTTGCAACTACTATAAAATTTTTTTCTTTTCTGATAATTAATCCTGAGAAATACTCATGATTTAAAACTTCTCCACCATGAAGATGGGCTTTTTTAATTGCAACTGCAATATTATTAATTTTTGTTTTTGCTCCAGAATATGGATCATCAAAAGCATTAATAAAGTTAATTAAACTAACGTCTTTAATTGACCAGTCAATCCAAGAATTAATAGAAGTATCTAAGCGAGGAAAATATGTTTTAAGATATGCTGGCTGTTGAATTAACTTAAATCTATGTCCTTTTAATATGTATTTAATAAATTTTTCATAGAAACTTTTAATATTATTATTCTCAAAATTAAAATAATCTTGCGGTATTTTACAAGAGTGTGGAAATACTCTAGTTTCATAAAAAATAATTGGACCATCATCAATCTTTTCATTAATTTGATGTATTAAAAGATTAGAAATTCTATCATTGTTTATTATTCTCCATGTATATCCTCCACCTCCACTATCCATTGGTAGTCTTGATGGATGAAAGTTTATTAATTGTTTTTTAAAAAAATTATTAATATCTTTTTTTTTAAATATCCATCTGGAACTTAAAGAAATAAATAATGTTTCATTAATATTCATATTTTTCTTTATATAATTTTTAAACTTTATGTTTATTGAATCAAATACAACATAAGGATGATTGATATTCATCATTTTTTTTT
>CACKSN010000041.1 GCA_902602845.1 uncultured Alphaproteobacteria bacterium
AAAAAAACATAATTATGCAAAATGGCATTCTTTGTGGACTTCCTATACTTTTAAAACACCAGATAAATAAATAATGATTAATTCAATACCAATAAAAGACTTCTTTGAAGGAAAAGTAAAACTCTGGAAATCATATTGGCTTGTAGGCGAACTATTAAATGGGCTTGTATTACTAATAATATTTAATCTCGAAATTTATTTTTTTAATGCCAATAGCTCTGTATCTCAAATACCTTTCTTTAATTTTTCTAACTTAACTATTATATCAAAATTGACAATATTTATATGGACAATATTTATTTCAATAGGAATTTGGAGATCAGCAGAAAATTATAAAGGTAATATATTTTGGATTATTTTAACTTTTATAATTGTGGCTTATAGATGCTATTCTTTAAGATTAATTTTTTTTGTTTAATTTATTTTTTAAAATATCATTTAATATTTTAGGATTAGCCTTTCCTTTGGTTTTTTTCATAGCTTGACCGACAAAAAAACCTAGAAGTTTATCTTTACCACCCAGATACTGTTCGACCATTTTTGGATTGTCCTTAATAACCTCATCAATAACTTCTTCTATTTCTCCCTGATCTGTAACTTGTTGCAATCCTTTATCATCTACAATTTGTTTAGCAGTTTTTCCTGAAGAAAACATATCTTCCAATACATCTTTTGCAATTTTGCCAGAAATTTCATTTGTAGAAATTAACTTTATAAGCTGTCCGAGATTTTCAGGGGATACTGGGGAGTTTTTTAATTCGATGTTATTTTTGTTTAATAATGAAAACAATTCAGATGTAATCCAATTGACAACTATTTTAGCATGATTTTTTAATTCTGGATCTGAATTTATTGATTGATTAAAATAATCAGATGTTTGTTTGTCTGCCGTTAAAACTGAAGCGTCATAATTAGACAATTTATAATTATCAATAAATTTATTTTTTAACTCATCTGGTAGCTCTGGAATTGATGATTTAATTTTTCCTATTTCCTCTTCAGAAATTTCTAGTGGTAATAAATCTGGATCAGGAAAGTATCTATAATCGTGAGCTTCTTCTTTATTTCTCATAGGTCTAGTTTTACCTGTAGATGTATTAAAAAGCATAGTATTTTGCTCTATAGATCCTCCTGACTCTAAAATTTCAATTTGTCTTTTTGCTTCATAATTAATTGCTTGTTTAATAAACTTAATAGAGTTTAGATTTTTAATTTCACAACGAGTTCCATATTCCTCACCAGGTTTTCTTACTGAAATATTTACATCAGCTCTTAACGAGCCCTCTTGCATATTTCCATCACATGTATCTAAATACATTAAAATTGATCTGATTTTAGATATATACATTCCAGCTTCATCAGGTGTTCTAATATCAGGCTCACTAACAATTTCCATTAAAGCAACACCAGATCTGTTGAGATCAACATATGTCTTTGAAGGATTTTGATCGTGTAAACTTTTACCAGCATCTTGTTCTAGATGTAATCTTACAATTCTAATATCTTTTGATGTGCCATCTTTAAAATCAATTGTAACTTTTCCTTCTCCAACGATTGGATATTTATACTGGCTAATTTGATATCCTTGTGGAAGATCGGCATAAAAGTAATTTTTTCTATCAAATACTGAATAATTATTAATTTTAGCATTTAAACCAACTCCAGTTTTAACTGCCTGCTCTACACAATACTTATTAATTACTGGCAACATTCCTGGCATAGCAGCATCAACTAAAGATACTTGACTATTTGGTAATGAGCCAAATTTAGTAGATGATGAAGAAAATAATTTAGAATTTGATTTTACCTGAGCATGTATTTCAAGACCTATTACCATTTCCCAATCATGCTTTTCACCTTTTATTAAATTATTCATATGATCTTTCTAAAGATAGAGCAGCATTAAAAACTTGTTGTTCGTCAAAATGTTTTCCTAAAATTTGAATACCTAGCGGTAAATTATTTTTATCCTTTCCAAAAGGAATTGAAATACCTGGTAGGCCAGCTAAAGAAGCAGGAACCGTAAACACATCATTTAAATACATTTTGATAGGATCATTTTGTTTTTCGTTTAAGGGAAATGCAGCACTTGGCGCAGTAGGAGTAACTATAAAATCACATTCTTGAAAAGCTTTATTAAAATCATCTGCAATTAATTTTCTCACTTTTTGTGCTTTAAGATAATATGCATCATAATAACCTGCAGATAATACATATGTTCCTATTAAAATTCTCCTTTTTACTTCTCTTCCAAAACCTTGTGCTCTTGTATTTTCATACATTGCATCAAGAGAATCAATTTCTTCCGATCTAAATCCATATTTTACTCCATCATATCTGGCTAAGTTTGAGGAAGCTTCAGCTGGAGCAATTATATAATAGGTAGGAAGTGCATATTTCGTATGAGGAAGTGAAATATTTTTTATTTTTACACCTTTTTTTTCTAAAACTTTGATAGCATCTTCCCATATCTGACTTATTTCCATCGGTGTACCATCAATAGAATACTCTTTTGGTATGCCAACAGTTTTTCCATTTAGATCATCATCTAAATTTTCAAAATAATTTGGGATATCTACTTTAGCACTTGTACTGTCTCTTTTATCAAAACCAGCTATAGATTTTAATAATATTGATGCATCTTCAACATTATGAGAAAAAATTCCTGCTTGATCTAAGCTAGATGCAAATGCAGCTATTCCCCAACGTGAACATAGTCCATATGTTGGCTTGATACCAACAACACCACAAAAGCTTGCTGGTTGTCTTATTGATCCACCCGTATCTGTTCCAGTAGCACCTAAACATAAATCAGCTGCAACTGCTGCTGCAGAACCACCTGAAGATCCGCCAGGAGCTAATGGCTCATTCTTTTTTGACAAAGGATTAATTGTATTTCCAAAAAAACTTGTATTAGTAGCTGAACCCATGGCAAACTCGTCTAGATTTGTTTTACCAACAAAGATAGATCCTTCATCTAATAATTTTTGAGTAACAAATGATTCATAAGTTGGATTGAAGTTTTCTAAAATCTTCGAAGCTGCAGTTGTAGGCATACTTTTAGTGCAAAATAGATCCTTAACTGCAATTGGAATTCCATTTAATTTTTTTGTTGAATTATCTTTCTCTAAATTTTCTATTTGTTCTAAAACATTATCTTCACTAAAATAGATGAAGATATTTAAATTTTCTTTTTCCTTAATTTGTTTTAAGTAATCCTGATTTAATTCTTTTATTGATATTTTTTTTGTCTCAAGATCATTTAACGTTTTTTTCAAAGATGGCTTTGTCATTATTCTACCACCTTTGGTACTGCAAAAAAACCCTCAAGCTTATCAGGAGCATTTTCTAAAATTTCCTCACTTGAATTGGCATCTTTAGACACATCTTCTCTTTTAGGTAAAATAGATGATGAAATATTACTTAATGGTTCTACATTTTCAGTATTTACTTCATTTAATTGCTCAACCCAGTCTAAAATTAAATTAAGGTCCTTAATATAATCTTCAGATTCTTTATCATCTAACTTTATTCTAGATAGACGGGCGATTTTATTTATTGTATTTTTATCAATCTTCAATTTATGAGCTCCATTATATGAACGATCAAAATAATTTAATCGATGGCCTTAATACATCACAAATACTTGTAGGTCTAGACCTAGGCACAAAAACGATTGGTATTGCAGTGAGTGATAAGTTAAAAATTATAGCCACTCCCCTTTCAACTATTCACAGAAAAGGTACGAAAAAAGATTTAGTTGCAATGAGCGATATTTTAAATGAATACGATATAGGCGGCTTTATTCTTGGCTTACCAATTAGTTTAGACAATAGTGAAAATAAACAAAGCCAATTAGTAAGAGATTTTAATATTAATCTTAAAGCCTTTTTTGATAAACCTTCAATACTATGGGATGAAAGGTTTTCATCCGATGTAATTTTTAAAGAA
>CACKSN010000042.1 GCA_902602845.1 uncultured Alphaproteobacteria bacterium
TTTGAGATGGATTGATAGGTAGACACTTTTTCTTCCACAACTGATAACTAAATCAGGTATCTCATCTATTGGTAACTTATTTTTAAATATCCAATTAAAAATAGGAAGTATCCCAGGCTGTAATTTATTCCAAGGAAAAATTATTTCAGTTTTAATTTCCTTTATATTTACACTCAACTCATTTGCCAGACCTTTAGTCTGACTTATCATGCCTTGTGAACCATCAGTTAATGACCAAATTTTAGGATTGTCTATATTCAAATGTATTTTACTGATAATATTGTATAACTTTTTAAACCTTTTGGACTGTTGATTTCAACATTGTCTTCTTCTGTTTTACCAATCAAGCCTCTTGCTAAAGGACTAGTAATTGAAAGTTTTTTATTTTCAATATCTGATTCATATTCCCCAACAATTTGATATTTTTGTTTTTCTCCACTTTCATCATCTTCTATTTCAACTGTTGCACCAAACTTAATATCGTCACCTTCCACAGATTTAACATCTATTACCTCTGCTTTACTGATAGCACTCTCTAAATCTATAATTCTTCCTTCAATTAAACTTTGTTGTTCTTTAGCATATTGATATTCTGCATTTTCAGATAAATCACCGTGGCTTCTAGCTTCGGCAATTGCTTCAATTATTTTTGGTCTATCCTCAGAGGTTAATTTTTTTAATTCATCTTGTAATTTTGTATAACCCTCAGCAGTCATAGGAATTTTATTCATAAACTCATGATGATTTATTTATTTTTTATAGTCAATAAAATTAATTTATAGTTTGAAGACTTTTTATTGTGAAATCTTGAGTTTTCATATGTTCAATCGCATCTACAGCAACTTTTGCTCCAGCTATTGTTGTATAATATGGAATATTATACATTAATGATGTCCTTCTAATACTATAGCTATCTGTAATAGATGATTGAGTTTTTGTTGTATTAATTACTAGCTGAATTTCATTATTAATTAATGAGTCAACTACATGAGGATTACCCTCTTTTACTTTATTTACTATTTTTGTTTTGATATTATTAGTATTTAAGTATTCAGCAGTCCCTTTAGTTGCAAGTAGATTAAAATCTAATTCTTTTAACTTTTGTGCTATCTTAATAATGAACTTTTTATTATCATTATCTATTGAGATAAATACTGTCCCTTTAGATGGAAGAATATTACCACAGGCTATTTGGCTTTTTATATAGGAAGATAAAAAGGTTTCATCTATTCCCATAACTTCTCCTGTAGATTTCATTTCAGGACCTAATATTAGATCAACTCCATCAAATTTATTAAAAGGAAACACAGATTCTTTTACATTAAAGTTTTTTAATTCATTAATTTTATAATCATTCAAAATTGAACTAAGCTTTTCCCCGACCATTACTTTTGCTGCAATTTTTGCGACTGGAATACCTTTTGATTTGGCTACAAATGGTACAGTCCTGCTGGCTCTTGGGTTTACTTCTAAAACATATATTTTTTTATCTTTAATTGCTAATTGAGTATTCATTAATCCAACAACATTAATTTCATTTGCAATTTTCGATACCCATTCAATTATTTTATTCTGGGTTTCTTTACTAACTGAATATGGAGGTAAGGAACAAGCACTATCTCCAGAGTGAATTCCTGCCTCTTCGATGTGTTCCATAATTCCAGCTACAAATATTTCTCCATTTTTATCTCTAATTATATCTACATCTATTTCTTTGGCATTCTCAAGATACTCATCAATTAAAATTACATTATTTGAAGAAACTTCAAGAGCTTCATTAGAAAATGATTCTAAATTATCTTTATCGTATGCGATTTGCATAGCTCTTCCTCCAAGTACATATGAAGGTCTAACTAAAACAGGATATCCAATTTCTTCAGCTTTTTCTAAAGTTTGAGCTACAGTATTTGCAAAAGCATTTTTTGGTTGAGCAATTTTTAATTTAATTAATATTTCACTGAATCTATCTCTATCTTCAGCTAAATCTATTGCTTCAGTTGAAGTTCCTATAACATTTATTCCAGCTTCTTCTAATTCTTTTGCAATTTTTAAAGGAGTCTGGCCTCCAAATTGAACTAACACACCAAGAACATTTCCATTACTTTTTTCTTTATTGTAAATTTCAATAACACTTTCAGCTGAAAGTGGTTCAAAATAAAGTCTATCAGCAGTATCATAGTCAGTCGAAACTGTTTCTGGGTTACAATTTATCATTATTGTTTCAATACCCTTTTCTTTCAATGCATAGACAGCGTGTACACAGCAATAATCAAATTCAATGCCTTGGCCTATTCTATTAGGACCACCTCCAAGAATTATTACTTTGTCCTTTGATGTAGGATTTGCTTCACAGAATTTAGTATTTTCAAAATCCCAATCGTAAGTAGAATAAAGATACGGAGTTTTAGAACTAAATTCACCTGCACAAGTATCCACTAGTCTGAAGACAGGGCTAATATCGTTATTATTTCTAAATTTTCTTAATTCTTTTTCTTTAATACTTAATATTGATGAGATTTTACTATCCGAGAAGCCTATTTTCTTAGCATATAATATTATATCTTTGTTGAGGCCTTTTTCTTTTAATATTTTTTCAAAGTCAATTATTGTTTTAATTTGATATAAAAACCATTTATCATATTTTGTAGTTTGATTTATTTCATCAACCGATAATCCAATTCTTAGGGCTTCTCCTACAACTAATAAGCGTTGAGAAGATTGTATTTTAAGTTCATTCAAAATTGTATTTTTATCATTTGAGCTAAGTTTTGGTTTATCAAAACCAGTTAAACCGTACTCAAGAGAATTAAACCCTTTTTGGATTGATTCATTAAAAGATCTACCTATACTCATTGCCTCACCAACTGATTTCATGGATGTCGTTAAATCAGAATTAGCGCCAACAAATTTTTCAAAAGTAAATCTTGGAATTTTAGTTACAACATAATCAATAGTTGGTTCAAAACTCGCTGGTGTCGTCGTAGTAATATCATTTTCAAGTTCATCTAAAGTATAACCTACGGCTAATTTTGCTGCAATTTTTGCTATTGGAAAACCTGTAGCTTTTGACGCTAATGCAGAAGATCTACTAACTCTTGGATTCATTTCAATTACATTAATTTCTCCATCTTCAGGATTTATTGCAAATTGAACATTTGAGCCGCCAGTATCTACACCTATTTTTCTAAGAACCTTAATGCTAGCATTTCTTAAAATTTGATATTCTTTATCAGTTAATGTTAAAGATGGAGCTACTGTAATGCTATCTCCAGTATGCACACCCATTGGATCAACATTTTCAATTGAGCAAACAATAATACAATTATCTTTATTATCTCTCACAACTTCCATCTCGAATTCTTTCCAACCTGAAACAGATTTTTCAATAAGTATCTGATTTGTTGGGCTAGCATTTAAACCCCTATTACATAAATCAATAAAACTCGCTTCATCATAGGCAACACCACCTCCGGTACCCCCGAGTGTAAAACTTGGTCTTATTACAAGAGGTAAATTTAATTCATTTTTTACTCTTTTTGACTCTTCAATAGTGTTAACCACGTAACTTTTAGGACAGCTTAGACCAATTTCTTTCATGGCATCTTTAAATTTTTGCCTATCCTCAGCTAATTCTATTGCTGTTGGATTAGCTCCAATCATTTTTACTCCGTGTTTTTCAAGTATACGATTATTAAAAAGTTCCATTGAAACATTTAAAGCAGTTTGTCCTCCCATAGTTGGAAGCAGAGCATCTGGTTTTTCGATTTCGATAATTTTTTCTACAAATTCTTTAGTTATAGGTTCAATATAAGTTTGATCAGCTAATTCTGGATCAGTCATTATTGTTGCAGGATTTGAATTAATTAATACAATTTTGTAACCTTCATCTTTTAGAGATTTACATGCCTGAGCACCCGAGTAATCAAATTCACAAGCTTGACC
>CACKSN010000043.1 GCA_902602845.1 uncultured Alphaproteobacteria bacterium
CCAGCGACATATACAGGATGTTTTACTCCCATTAGAGATTGGTTTGCAAACTTAAATGAATCAAGTGCTAGGGGGTATAAGCCAGGTCGTTTTTCATTTAATGTTAAAGGTGGAAGATGTGAGTCATGTGAAGGTGATGGAGTAAAAAAAATTGAAATGCATTTTTTAGCTGATGTTTATGTCGAGTGTGATATTTGCAAAGGCAGAAGGTATAATAGAGAAACTTTAGAAGTAAAATATAAAGATAAATCTATTTCAGATGTTTTGGAAATGACAGTTGAGGAAGGTTATAATTTTTTTGATAAAATTCCTGCAATAAAACAAAAATTACAGACTTTAATGGATGTTGGATTAGATTATATAAAAATAGGTCAATCAGCTACTACTTTGTCAGGTGGAGAGGCACAGAGAATAAAATTATCAAAAGAATTATCAAAAAGATCTACAGGAAAAACATTATATATTCTTGATGAACCAACAACTGGTCTTCATTTTGATGATGTTAAAAAACTACTGAAAATTCTTCATACTCTTGTTGATGAAGGAAACACTGTAATCGTTATTGAACACAATCTTGATGTTATTAAAACAGCGGATCATATCATAGATCTTGGTCCACTGGGGGGTGTTAATGGTGGTCAAATTGTTGGAACAGGAACTCCTGAAGATATTGCAAATAATAAAAAAAGCTATACAGGTGAATTTTTAAAAAAAATATTATAAATCAAAGGAAATAATAAAATGATAAATCTAGAGTTACCAGATCTACCCTACAGTAAAGACGCTCTAATGCCGTATATGTCGGCTGAAACTTTAGAGTTGCATCATGATAAGCATCACATGGCTTACATTACTAATGGAAATAAGTTTATTAAAGAACAAAATATATTAGATGATAACGTTAACGATATAGTATTAAATTCTTATCAAAAAAATGCACCAGTATTCAACAATGTAGCACAACATATAAATCATGTTCATTTTTGGGAAATAATGAAAAATAACCCAGATGGAAAAATTCCATCCGAGCTCGAAAATAAGATAGTTTCAGATATTGGTTCAGTTGAAAAAATGAAAGAAGATTTTATAAATGCAGGTATTGGTCAATTTGGATCAGGTTGGTGTTGGTTAGTGTTAAATAATGGAAAATTAGAAATAACTAAAACACCAAATGGAGAAAACCCAATCATTCATGGTCATACTCCTCTCCTTGGATGTGATGTTTGGGAGCATTCATATTATGTTGATTATAGAAATAGAAGACCTGATTATTTAAAAGCGTTCATAGATAATTTAGTTAATTGGGAAAAAGTTACAGAAAATTTAAACAAAGCTTAATCATCTTCATCTTGCGGTCTAAACTTAAAGATTAATAAAGTTGGGACCGCAATAAAAACAGATGAATAAGTTCCGATAATTACACCAATAATCATTGTTAAAGCAAAAGGTCTAATAACCTCTCCTCCAAATATAAATAAGGACATTAATGCAAGAAGTGTAGTTAAACTTGTCATTATTGTTCTAGATAAAGTATTATTAACTGATAAGTTAAATAGATCTACTAACTCTAATTTTTTATATTTTCTCAAATTTTCACGAACTCTATCAAATATTACAACCGTATCATTAATAGAATATCCTGCAATTGTAAGAATTGCAGCTATTGTTGCTAGAGAAAATTCTATATTTAAAATAGAAAGTAAACCTAGAGTGAATAATACATCATGAGTTAAGGCAACAACTGCACCAAAACCAAATTGCCATTCAAATCGCAACCAAATGTAAATTAAAATTGCAATTAATGCAAAAGAAACAGCTTGAAAACCTCTAAACAATAACTCAGAACTAATTGTAGGACCAACAAATTCAGACCTTCTGAACTCAACAACTTTATCTTGTATTAAATTTTTTACAGAATTAACTGTTTCAATACTTTCTTGATTATTTTTATTTTGAAGTCTAATTAGAATAATATTTTCGTCACCAAATTCTTGTAAAGATACATCACTGTAAGCAGAGGACAAAGTTTCTCTTAATTCGCCGATTGAAGTATTTTTTGTACTTATTTCGATTAATGTACCTCCTTTAAAATCGATCCCTAAATTTAAACCTTTAGTACTTAATAAACCAATTGAAATTAATATAGATAAGACAGAAAAAATTAAAAAATTTCTTCTTAATGCCAAAAAATTAATATTAGGTTCAACAGGAATAATTTTATTTAAACCAAACATTATAGTTTTAATTCCTTTTTATTTGCAAATGATAAATACATATATACTAAAAAATTTGTAAGCATTAATGCTGTAAACATGGATGCTATTACACCTAAAGAAAGTGTAATAGAAAAACCTCTTATTGGTCCAGAGCCAAAAGCAAATAGTAAAACAGCAGCAATTAGTGTAGTAATATTAGCATCAAGAATAGTTGACATAGCTCTATCGAAACCATTTTTTACAATCTGAAAAACTTTTGAATGTTTTAAACTCTCTTCTTTAATTCTTTCAAATATTAGAACATTTGCATCTACCGCCATACCAATTGTTAGTACAATGCCAGCTATTCCAGGTAATGTTAATGTTGCACCAATTGTTCCTAATAATGAAATAATTATAAATAAATTTACTATTAATGAAATATTGGCAAGAGCTCCAAAAGTTCCATAGATGAGGATCATAAATACACATACTAAAACCATACCAATAATTGCAGCAATTTTTCCAGCAGCTATTGAATCTGCACCCAAACCTGCTCCTACAGAACGCTCCTCTACAATTTCTAATGGAGCAGGAAGTGCTCCTGCTCTAAGTAAAACGGCTAAATCTGATGCTTCTTGGGCATTAAAATTTCCAGTTATTATTCCTGATCCACCCGTAATTGCACTATTTATTCTTGGTGCTGTTATTACTACTCCATCTAAAACAACTGCTAATCTTTCCCCAATATTTACCGAAGTAATTTTTCCAAACTTTTGAGCGCCCTCTGTATCAAACCTAAAAGAGACTGCATGGCCTTCAGTTTGATCAAAAGTACCTTTTGCATCAACTAAATTTTCACCACCAACTAGAGCGCGCTTATCTAGTAAGTATTTAATATTTTGATCATATAAATCTCTAACAATCATTTTGCCAAAAGGTTCAATGTTTGCCCTTAATGCATCAGTATTTTCATCATCTACCAAATGGAATGTTAGCTTTGCAGTTTTTCCAAGTAATTCTTTTATTCTCTCTGGATCTTTTACGCCTGGCAATTGAAGTAATATTCTCTTTTTGCCAGATCTTTGAATAAGAGGCTCTTTAGTTCCAGACTCATCAATTCTTTTTCTTACAATTTCCAGTGATTGCTTAATAGCTGATTCCTGTATATTTTTTTTATAATTATCGTCTAATTCGATAACTAAA
>CACKSN010000044.1 GCA_902602845.1 uncultured Alphaproteobacteria bacterium
ACTGTTGTTTCAAAAACATTATTGTCATCAGATATAGGGCCTGCAAATTGCTTAACAGATGATCTTTGCAATTACTTTTTTAAAAAAAAATTTGATAAAGATGGAAATTATGCAAGAAAAGGTAAGATTGATAATAAATTAATCGATAAATTCAAAAAAGATAAATTCTTTAAGAAAAATTTACCAAAATCATTAGATAGAAATTATTTTAGAAATTACTTTAATAAGCTTATTAAATTGAACAAATATGATGCACTAATGACTGCTAACTACATGACATATATTGGATTTAAAGAATTATTAAAAAATAATAAATTTAAGATTGAAAAAATTTTACTTACTGGAGGGGGAAGAAAAAATAAATTACTCAAAGAAATATTAGTCAATAAACTGAATATAAAAATTGAACTTATTGATAAATATAAAATAAATGGTGATTTAGTAGAAGCTCAAATGTTTGCATATATTGGCATGAGATCATTTAAAAAATTAGTAATAAGTAATAAAAATACTACAGGTGCGAAAAAAAATTTAAGTGGTGGTATTTTATATTTTCCAGATTAATTGGTTAAATTTATCCAAGTTTTTTTATCAATATTTGATCCACACAGTATTACCATTGTATTTTTACGATTAAGCCCATTATTGATTTTATATTTTAAGGCTGCAAGTCCGGCAACACAGGCAGGTTCAAGAAATAATTTAAAATTTTTATAACAAAAAACCATAAATTCTTTCATTTGATCGTCAGAAATAGTGACCATTTCATCAATTACTTGTTTTGCCACATCAAAAGAATATTGCAAATGTAAAGGAGCTGAAAGGCTATCAGCAATACTATTAACTTTAACATTATTTAATGGTTTTTTAGCTTCAAAACTTTGATTTAATCCATTGGCATTTTCTGGCTCAACACCAATAATTTTTATTTTAGGATAAAATTGTTTTACATAAGACGAAACTCCACTAATTAATCCTCCTCCTCCAACTGAAATTAATAAATTATCAATATTTGAGTTAATTGATTTTAAATATTCTACAATTTCTAATCCCAACGTAGCACTACCTTGTAATGTAAAAGGGCCATCAAAAGGATGTATTAAATAGTAGCCTTCATTTTTTGCATTTTCAGCATCAAGAAAAGCTTGTTTTGGATTTGTAAAGATTATGTTAGCACCATAATTTTTACAAGTTTGTATTCTATATTGATTAGCACTTTCATATAAAAAAATTTTATTTTTCAATTTAAATTGATTAGCTACAAATGAAGCAGCAATTGCGTGATTTCCAGCACTAACTGCTGTAATTCCTTTATTAAACTTCTTCTGATCTTGAGAAATTATATTATTAATAGCACCTCTTGCCTTAAATGAACCAGATTTTTGTAAAAATTCGCATTTAAAAAATAAATTAGTAGAAAAATAATTATCAATATCATTAGGACACTTTAAAAAAGGTGTTTTATTAATAAATGGTCTAATTTTTTTATAAATTTTACTAATATTATCGACAGATAAATCTTTAGGTATCAAGAAATTCCTCTAATTTCTTTAATTTTATCGTAAGCAATATTAATAGCTGCTAACTCTTTATTAGATTGTTTAATAAATTCTTTCGGCATACCTTTAGCAATCAAATTATCTGGATGGTGTTCTTTATTTAATTTTATCCATTTTTTTCTTATTTCTGCATCATTACTACTTCTACTAACACCTAAAACTTTATAAGGGTCTGAATCACTATTTTTTAAGTTAGCTTGAAATATTCTTTGAAAATCTTTTTCATTAAATTTAAAAGATTTAGAAATGGATCTAAGTAAATCAACTTCACTGAGTGAAATTTTACCATCAGACGCTGCAATATAGAATAAATTATTCAAGAGTTCTTCAAGAAGGATTTTATTATTGGAAAATAAATCTCCTACTTGATTTGCTATTTGTTTATAACCATAAGAATCTTTTTTAGCTTCATTAAAAATTTTAGATACTTTTGATAGTTCTGATTTTGGTACTTTAAACTTATCCTTAAATGCTCGTATTTCATCATCAGTAACTTGACCATCTGATTTAGCTAGTTTTGCAGAAAGTATTATAAAGCTTAATGTGAATATCTGTTGTTTTTGATAATTATTTATTCGATTGAAATTAAAACTTGAACGTGATTTAGATCTTCTATCAAATGCACCGCCAGCCATCACTCCTAAAATAGCGCCTATTGGACCGCCTAATGCAAAACCAGCTGCACCTCCAATTACTCTTCCCCAAATACTCATCTTAAAGAGTCAATAATATTTTTTAATTCACTTATTTCAACTTTAGAAATAAAACCATCTTGATTGAAGTCAACAATTTGAAATATTAAACTGATAGATTGGTTAATTTCTAATAATGAAATTTGATCATCATTGTTGAGATCAACGAAATTAAAATACATTTCTTCATCATTATTTAATTCATTTGAAAAAAGATTTGACGAACAAAAAAGCAGAGAAAATATAAATAATAATCTGTTTAACCAAACCATCTGTACATACCAATTATACCAGCTAATGCATAAAATAATTGTAAAAATAATATACCATTATGCTTTAATCTGTATGCCCATACACCAATTAGTATAGCAGATAAAAGTAACAGAGAAAAACCAAGAAATTCAAGACCAACATTAAAGGCCACAAAAAGTGAATATAGGATAGCAGTTATAACACCTACCCATTCTAACGATTTATTGAAATTCAAAAAATTATTTTTTCTTTATATTTATAGCGTTCTCTTTCCCGCGATTTTCACCAATTTCAAATTCAACTGGCATACCTTCTTCTAAAGTATCAATTCCTGCAGCTTCTAAAGCTGAAACATGAAGGAAAACATCTTTTCCTCCATCGTCATTTTCTATAAATCCATAACCTTTGGTTGGATTAAACCATTTTATTTTACCACTTGGCATATTTTATTCTCCTTTGTTAATGATTTTTGTGAGGTTTAATTATTATTTTATCGTATATATAATATAAATATTGATTAATTAATTTCATTAAATAACTAATAAGTAATTAATTTCAAGATATATTTTGTATATTTATGTTAAGCTACAAACACGGATTTCATGCTGGTAACCATGCAGATGTATTAAAACATATTGTACTGATATATCTATATAATCTTCAAAAAAAGCATAATAAATCAATTAGTTACATCGATACGCACTCAGGAAATGGATTATATAAGTATATTTCAAAATATATGGAGAAAAATAAAGAATATAAACATGGGATTAAAAAAATAGAAAAATACGTTGGAGAAAACAAATTAATTAAGAATTATTTAAATATATTAAAAAAAATTTCAAAAAATAAAAATTTTTACCCTGG
>CACKSN010000045.1 GCA_902602845.1 uncultured Alphaproteobacteria bacterium
AAAAATTAAACCTATAAATAAAAGAATTATTAAAATTATTAAATTAGTCGAATTTGTTACTTTGAAATCCTTCGAGTTTTTTTTATCTTTAAAAAAATATCTAAAATTAGCAGTATCTAAACCAAAGGAGATAATATTTGTAAATATTTGACCAAATGCTACATATAAAGCCAAAACGCCATAATCAATTGGTGTTAAAAATCTAGTGTAGATGGGTAATAGGAAAATTCCTAAAATAAATATTATACTAGATGATGAAAAATAATTAATTATATTTCTAATCATTAAATAATAGGATTACCATGCACTTCTACCACCATCGATTGGTATGACAGCTCCGTTTAGGTATTCAGTATTATCACTTAACATCCAAATTAATGTACTTTTATATTCATCAATTTTAGCCATTCTATTTAGAGGTATGAGAGTTTTAATTCTTTTTTTAAAGATATTTGGCTGATCTAATTCTATGCCTCCAGGACAAATAGCATTCGATCGAACATTATTTAATGACCAATAAGTTGATAAATATTTTGTTAAACCTATTATTCCAAATTTTATAACGGAATAAGTAATTGGTTTGAAATCTTGTACATTTTTATAAGATAGATTTTTATACAGTGATTGATTTGGAGCTATTAAACCTAAGTCAGAGGATATATTAATTATAGTTCCTCCTTGAGTATTAATAGAAATTAATTGCCCATAATATTTTGAACATATAAAAGCACCAGTTAAACCAACGTTTAATTCTTGATTCCATTTTTTTAAATCAAATAACTCAAGTGAATTATTTTTTAAAGATTTGTTTTTTCTAATTTTTGGATTTAGTGCAGCATTGTTGACCAAGCCATCAATTTTTTTAAATTTTTTTTTCAGTAAAACTGAATTCTTCCTTATTTCTTTTTCATTTGTAATATCTATCAAAGATGTAAAAATTGTTTTTTTATATTTTTTTTTCAAATTTTTTTTTAAAGAATTTAATCTTTTCTCATTTATGTCAATTGCAATTGGATTGCCATTATTTTGTATAATAGCTTCACAAAAGGATGTTCCCAATAATCCTGCTGCACCTGTAACAATAATATTCTTATTACTTAAATCAAACATATTTCATCATGTTATCATATTAATTATGTTTTTATATAAATTATTTATATTTATTAGTTTTTAATAATTGATTTTTTTTCCATACCACATTTTTTTTATAGTTAATTTTCTTTAACTCAGGTTGTTTTTTTAACAAATCAAATATATTTTTTCTGTTTGGAAACATCGTAAGCTTAGATCTTAATGTATCCAAAAATATATAATCTTCTATGTAGTCTAATGTCATTCTGGCTTTATATTTATAATTTATTGGATCTCTAAAAATTTTATATTTTAATTTTTTATTTTTTTCTATGTAAGGGTTGATCATTTCTGTATCTCTATTTTGTGGTATTTGTTTTACTAATTCATTAACTGCTCTATTTGTAAAAGAGTAACCTAAAATAGCAGATCCAGAAGATGATAGCTTAGATGGGTAAATAATATCTAATTTTTGGTTATTTTTTAGATATTTAATACTTGCGTGCATTTCTTCTCCACAAAAGAAAACATCATCTGCATCAATTGTATGAAAAAAATTAAGGTCAAAATGATTTGCGCAGTCTCTCCATCTTTTAATTTTATTATTTATAGAGCCTCTGAAATATTGAATTTTTAATTTATTTGCAATATCTATAATTTTGTTATCTGATTTGTGATTAGTAGTACATATAATCGGATTTATTTTATAATATTTTGATCTTAAAATAATGTATTCCAGAACGGAATATTTACCAAAACTTAAAAAACATTTTCCTGGAAGCCTTGATGACAAAGTTCTAACAGTTATTAACCCTCTGAGCATTTATTTTATATGTGCTCTTAATTTTTTAGCTACTTCAATCTCCTTTTCATTAATATTTATATTTCCGTCACCCATGGCAGACTCTATAGTTTTTATAACTCCTATCAACATTTTAAAACCAGATGGCTCAAGCGAAGCTGCTTGATCTGAGCCATACATAGCACGATTAAGTGTAATATGTCTTTCTAAAGAAGAAATACCTAACCCGACTGCACCATAAGATATAGCTAGTCCAGTCTCATGACCACTATATCCAACATTGCATTTAAATTTTTGTTTTAATGTATTTATTTTTTGTAAATTTGCGTCTTCTACACTCATTGGATATGTAGAAACACAATGCATTAATTCAAACGAACAATCATTTTTTTTAAATATATTTACTGCTTCTTGAATATCATCGAGGTTTGACATACCGGTAGATATAAATGTATGTTTTTTTTGTTTTGCAACTTGATGAAGTAATTCTTTATAAACTATCATAGGAGAGGCAATTTTATTATAATCGAGATCATAAGAATTGATAAATTCTTGACTATCTAAATCCCAACTGGATGCAAACCATTTGATATTTTTGTTTACACAATATTTGTTAATCTCATCATATTCATTTTTTCCAAATTCTAATCCTTCTTTTTGTGCTCTTTGAGTTTTGCCCCAAGGACTTTCTCTTTCTGAATTTAAAAAGTCTTGCGTATAAACTTTATCTATATTTCTTTTTTGAAATTTTACTGAATCAAATCCAGCTTTTTTTGCCTCATCGATAAGTTCTTTAGCAATTTTTAAATCGCCATTATGATTAATTCCAATTTCAGCTATAGTAAAAATACTCATAATTTAATTTATAATATATTATTAAGGTTTTTGATATTGATAGAATTTTCAATATCAAAAATTTTATTAAAGTAAAGCTCTTTATTATTTAAAAAAATATTTTTATCCATATCTAAGATTTGAAGTGTTCTATTTTCAAAATCCTTAAATTGATTAATCACTGGTATTTTTGATTTATTAAAATAAATGTGTTTCTGATTATATCTTTTATCATAATCTAAAATTAATGTTTTTACATTAGCAGCGAATGATTCGTAATTTACAGATGAGTAAGGCAAGCTAATGACTAGCTCTGAAATTGATATTGCCTCCT
>CACKSN010000046.1 GCA_902602845.1 uncultured Alphaproteobacteria bacterium
AAATACTGGTAAATGCTTATGTCTTAAACCTTCATTAGTCCCGTCAAATAGTGAAACATGAGTTTCAAATATATCTTTGCCAAAACTCTCTCTATCAACTTCAAAGCCATGATTTTGTGAAGTAATTTCAACAATGCCTGTTGTAAGATTTTTGACGGGATGGTTTGAACCTCTATGACCTTGAAACATTTTTTTAGTCTTTGCATTTAATGCCAATCCTAATATTTGATGCCCTAAACATATTCCAAATATTGGAATATTATCATCAATTAATTTTTTAATCACATCAACTATTTTACTGCCTGTGGCATAAGGATCACCAGGGCCGTTTGATAAAAAAATTCCTGAAGGATTGGTTTCTATTATTTCTTCGTAGCTAGAAAATAAGTTTAATACAGTTGGGTTAAGATTAAATTCATTAAGATTTCTTAAAATGTTATTTTTGATACCAAAGTCTAAACAAGTGACATTATATTTTGATTGGCTTTTATTTGATTTATCACTTTTCCATATTCCTTTTTTCCAATTATAGTTTAGCTCTGTCGATACTATTCCAGCCAAATCTAAATTTTGAAGACCTTTCCACTCATTTATTTGAGTTTTAAGTTTTTCAATTTTATTTTCACCTTCTCCAAAGTGAATAATTGCGGCCTTCTTAGCACCCTCAACAGATAATTTCTTAGTTAAGTATCTAGTGTCAATTCCAAAAATACATGGAATTTTGTTATTTAAAAAATATGAATTTAAGTCACTTTCCGCTCTCCAATTTGAATATTCTGATAATGGCTGATTTATTACACAACCATCAGCGTAGATTTTTTTTGACTCTTGATCTTCTTGATTTGTACCTACAATTCCAACATGTGGAAAAGTAAATGTAATGATTTGTTTTGTATATGAGGGATCAGATAATGCTTCTTGATAGCCTGTTTGAGAGGTATTAAAACAAAGCTCACCTACGGCAGCTTTTTTCTCTCCTAATCCATAACCCCATAATATCTCACCATTTTCTAATACAAGAGCTGCAGTTTTATTGTGTATATGTGGTTCTTTTTTTAAAACTTCCATTATATGTAGATGAAGCAAAATGATAGTTAGTAGGCATTTATAACAATCTAGTCAAGGATTAGTTGAAAATAATAAGAAGAATTATATTAGTATGATAAATATTAAATTTTAAAATTAGGAGTAGATAATTCAAATGAGTTTAATTGATAAAATTGATGAAAAATATAAATCTTCAATCAAAGAAAAAGACAGCAATTCAATAAATACCTTAAGACTTATAAGAAGTGCAATTAAAGATAAAGAAATATCAAACAGAGGGAAGCAAGAAACAATTACCGATGCAGATGTACTATCTTTACTTCAAAATTTAGTTAAACAACGAAAAGACTCCATAGAAGCATTTAAAAAAGCGAATCGGCAGGATCTAATTGATAAAGAAAGTTTGGAAATCAGCGTTATTGAAAAGTTCTTGCCTAAGCAAAAAAGTGACAATGAAATCAAGGAAAT
Source organism: uncultured Alphaproteobacteria bacterium (assembly GCA_902602845.1). Lineage (GTDB taxonomy): Bacteria > Pseudomonadota > Alphaproteobacteria > HIMB59 > CACPNW01. Next base: position 1,516 of record CACKSN010000046.1, read on the forward strand.
TATTGAAAACATAATTAAAGAAAATAATTTATCTTCTATTAAAGAAATGGGTAAATTAATGGGAATAATTAAGTCAGACTATGCTGGAGTTATAGATATGGGAGTAGCAGGAAAAATCGCTAAGTCTAGTTTAGGTAAATAATGTCATTTTCAAAAAATGATTTAGAAATAATTAAATCAAAAATAAAACTTTCTGATGAAATAGAAAAGAAAACTAAAGTCATAAAAAAAGGAAATGACTCTTGGTGCTGTTGCCCATTTCATAATGAAAAAACACCATCATGCAAAATAAACGATGATTTAGGCTCATTTTACTGTTTTGGGTGTGGAGCAAAAGGTGATATTTTTACAATCTACACTGATTTATACAATTTTTCATTCCCAGATGCCGTAAAAGAATTGGCCAAAATAGCTGGAGTAAAAATAACTGAAAATAATTTCAAACAAAATAAAGAAAAAAATACTATTTTTAAAATACTTGAAAAATCTACAAATTGGTTTCAAAACAATCTTGCACAAAATGATCAATGTAAAAAATATTTACAAGATAGATCAATTTCAAATGAGACTATAAAAAATTTTAAAATAGGATTCTCCTATAATCCTAAGTCATCCCTGTACCAATTTCTAAAAGAACAAAATTTTTCTGACGAAGATATAATTAAAAGTAATGTTGTTAAATTTGATAATAATAAAAGAATTAAAGATTTTTTTTATAAACGTTTAATTTTTCCTATAGCAAATGAACAGGACAAGATTGTTGGCTTTGGAGGCAGAGTTCTCGACAATTCAAATCCAAAATACATTAATTCTCCAGAAAGTGATTTCTTTAAAAAAAGAAGTATTCTTTACAATTTAAATAATGCAAAACAAAGTATTAGATCAAAAAAAAATATTTTGATTTGTGAAGGATACATGGATGTAATAAGTTTATATGAAAATAATATCAAAACTGCTGTCGCACCTTTAGGCACATCATTAACTGACTTACAATTACAATTATCATGGAAATATGTAAACAAACCCACAATTATGTTTGATGGAGATAATGCGGGATTAAGAGCATCTTATAAGGCAGCCTTAATGGCATTGCAATTTCTATCTCCAGAAAAATTTTTACAATTCATAAAACTTCCTAATAATTATGATCCTGATAGTTTTATCAATGAACATTCATTATTAGCTTTTAAGAATTTTTTAAAAAAACCAATTTCGATAGTAAATTTTATTTTTGAACAGTCATCGTCTACCATTGATTTAAAAAATGCAGACAATAAAATCTCATTTGACAAATATATTGATGACA
>CACKSN010000047.1 GCA_902602845.1 uncultured Alphaproteobacteria bacterium
TTTTCAAGGATTGAATTCTTTTTACAATGCCTCTGAATTGAGGGTTCTCTAATAAAAATTCACAGATTAATTGATTTTCATTTAAATCTTTAATTTGTTTAAATAAAGAGCTAACCATTTTAGCGATACCTAAATTTTGTTCTAATTCACTGCCTTTTTCGTTATATCTCTCACCTAGTCTAGGTTCTAGCTTGGCTGCTGATACATACCAGAATAAATAGTTGCTATCTCTATTATTAAAATCAATATTTTTTGCCCAAGAGTACCTATCATTTATTATTTTTTTCAAATCACTGAGAGATTGGTTGCCATCTATATCCATTATTTCTTCATCAGCCATATCTTCTGCTAATTTTTCTGAAATTTCTGGAAACAATTCAATTAATTGTACTCTTGCTATTTCTTGTGTGTCATTATTAAAATTTGTATCACAATAGTCTAAAATATCTGACCATTTTAAATTTTGAGAAAGATTAATATTTTTAATATAACGTATATATTTTTTTAAATCTTCAATTGTTAAATTGTTTTTATTAATTTGGTATTCATCACTTGTGTTTACTTCCTCAAGATAATTTAAAGCTTTATTTAATAGCTTCTTATACTTATCAAAAAGAATATTCTCTAAATCAATTGAAATAATTTTTTCTAAAGTTTTTGTATACTGACTCATCCACTTATTAATTAATTTAGGATGTTTAATTATAAATGGAGCCATTCCCAAGCCTGTTGAATTACCAATTCCTAAATGCTGCTTGATCTCTCTATTTAGCTTAACTGCCTTATCTGGATTTGCTTGTTTTGCAACATGTTCAACTAATTCCACACTAAATTCTCTAATCAAATAAACTGACAACATTTCTGCTCTGAAAGGTTGATTGAATACAGTTGTATTTTTTGTGTTAGTAAAGTCTGATAAACCAAATTTACCACTACCGTAAACAGCAGTTGTTCTTAATAAGTACCCAACTTTATTAATCTCATTAATATCGGGCTGCTTTCCACTTGAAAGACAATTAACAACATATTGAAACAATCTAACACTTTTATTTGCCCTACTAAGAATTAACTCGTTAGGAGAATTCCTTCCTAACTCTTGAAGAGGAATTGTTTTTTTTAATCTTTTAAGATCTTCATCCGATACTTTCCCTATATGTAATGTATAGGCCGTATCCCACTTACTAGCAATTACGCGGTCACTTCTATCCTTATCATCCAAAAAAGCAGAAAAGCATACGAGTGAATAATTTTCTTCATTAATAATAATTTCATAAACAACTGTTCCGTATCCATCTTTATCTAAATCAAATTTAGATTTATTTATCTTCCAATTATCATTAATTAATCTTCTTAACATACTTCTGGAAAAACTTAGCCTTGAGGGATAACGGGATCCCATTCTTGCTAATTTCATATAGCTGTCATTTTCTCTAACTTTTTGTAACATTTATAAAATATCTATAGTTAATTTTAATTTTTTCATTAATAGAAGTATTAATCTATGTCAAAAATAAGTGAAGATATTATTCTAATCGACGGCTTGGAATATTGTAATTGGAATAGGGAATTGTTTGAAAATGCCCACCAAGCTGGATTAACTGCAATTCATGCGACATTAGTGTATTGGGAAAACACTGAAGAGTCATTCGAAAAAATTCGTTTTTGGAATAATCTTTTTAATGAGCATAATGACATTATTGTTCATGCAAAGACATCAAAAGATATTTTAAAAGCTAAACAAGATAAAAAAGTTGCTATAATTTTTGGTTTTCAAAACTCTGCTCCAATTGCAAACGATATTTTTCTTGTTGAAAAATTTTTTGAAAAGGGTTTGAGATTTATGCAACTAACTTACAATAATCAAACGCCACTTGCGGGCGGATGTTTTGAGCCTAAAGACTCAGGTGTTTCAAGATTTGGAAAAGCGGTTATTGAAGAGATGAATCGTTTAGGTATGATTGTTGATCTTAGTCATGCAGGAAAGCAAACATGTATTGAGGCTATTGAATTTTCAAATAAACCAGTAGCAATATCTCATGCAAATCCAACATTCTTTCATAAATCAATTAGAAATATCGATGATGATGTATTAAAGCAACTAGCAAACAAAAATGGTTTTATTGGCTTAAGCTTATATCCATACCATCTTAAAAATTTAAGTGAATGTACAGCAGAAGAATTTTGTTCAATGATTAAAGAATTAATAAATTTAATTGGTGAAGATAATATCGGAATAGGATCTGATCTTTGTTTAAATTGGCCAGATGATGTGGTTATGTGGATGAGAAATGGAAAATGGACCAAAAAAATTGATTATGGCGAGTCTAAAGATAAGAATCCTAAATGGCCTAAATTACCAAGCTGGTATAAGCTACCAAGTGATTTAAAAAATTTGTTTAAAACAATGTGTAAAAATAACATTTCAGAAAAAGTAGCTGCTAAAATTGTTGGTGAAAATTGGTTTAATTTTATGAAAAATCAATTCTAATTTTTACTACTAATATAAGAGGCTAATAATAAACTTACGATCACTATAAAAGTCCCAGTAATTTGATAAGTTTCTAAATTTT
>CACKSN010000048.1 GCA_902602845.1 uncultured Alphaproteobacteria bacterium
GATAATCTTTATAAATCTATTATTTCTGCACATGCTGCCTATACCTTAATTGATGCATCTTACATTGAAAATACAACTAAATACTTTAGCGACATATCTTATTTTAAAGATAATATAAGTGATAAGTATGAAAATTTTTTTTCAATTAAAAGAGAAATTGAATATTTATTAATTGTCGTTGATGTTGATATTAATAAATTGGATTATAAAACAAATTTACAAGCATTTGAAATTTACAATGAAATTATTGACTCCAGTTTAATTTCATCTTCAGTAAAAGAGAGAGTAAAAAAAATACATGATTTTCAATTGTATAAGTAAATCAGTATTTATTTTTTTACTTCTATTTACTATTTCATGTCAGAATAGAATAAGTTTTTTTGATGAAGACAAGGAATTAGTTTTTGATAAATATGATATTGAAAAAAAAGATAAAGTAGATTTAGTTTCTATAGAGATATTAGAAGAAAATTCTTTCGATTATTTTTCTAATGAAACTTCTGATTATGATTTTTTAAGATCAAAGATCAACAAAATTAAAATAAATAATTATAAAAAAACAATTGAAAATAGTCTCACGATTAATAGTTATATTATTGGGTCGTCTTTTTTTTCAATAAATCATAAAGCAGAAATATTAGAATTCGATAAAATTGGTAAATTAATTTCAAAGCATCCTGTAGAGCTTACCATACCAGATCTAACTCCAATATCTTTTTCAATTATAAAAAATGACTTTATTATTGGTTTTAAATCAGGAGAAATAGTTAAAACTAATAAAATTGGAAAAGTAATATGGAAATATAAGAAACAAAATTTTCTCAATACGCCTATAAAATTTTTAGATGGTAATTTAATTGCATTATATCCAGAGTATATAGTATTTATTTCACCTGAAAATGGAAAGGTAATTTATGAAAAAAAATATGAATCTAATAAAATTTTACAATCTACTGGTGGTAAATTAATTAATTTTTTTAATATTTTATATTTTATTCTTCCAAATAGTGAATTCCATGTGATTGATACATTTTTGTTTGATGAATACTCATCTGAATTAGATTCTATCAGTATTGAAACCTCTTTAAATAATTTAGATGATATAATACATAACTATAAAAATCTACTTGTTTACTTGGATAATGGAAGATACCTTTATACATACGATATTATAGAAAATAAGTTTTTGCTAAATAAATTCAAAATAAATTTGGGTCATTCTACTTACCTATTCAATAATACAATTATATCAAATAATAATAAAAATATTTATTTTTATAATATAAAAAATGGAAATTTATTTTTTAATATTAATATAGAAAAAAAACTTAATAAAAATTCTGAAATAGTAAGTGTAATGGCAATTGATAAAAAACTTCATCTATTCTTTAATAATGGAAAGTTATTGATTTTAGATGAATTATTTAAAATTAATAAAATTATTGATCTTAAAATAAAGAAAATTAGTAAAGTTTTTAGTTATCAGAACAAAATATTTATTAATACTGAAAGTGGACATACATTTATATTTTAAAATGAACATTTTAATTGCAGGTATTCCTAATGTAGGTAAAACATCACTATACAATATAATTTGCCTGGAAGATAAAAATATAATCCATAAAACTATTGGAACTACTAGAGATTGGCATGTATCACCTTTAAAAAGTAATAAAAATATAAACATTTATGACACACCAGGTATTATTGCCAAAAATAAGTTTTTAGATAAACATATTAATTATCTAATTAAAAAAATTAATCTTATTTTATTTGTAATTGATTTTAAATCAAATAGCTTTGAAAATGATAAATCACTATTACACAGCCTAAGAAAATTTGGTAAACAAATAATTCTTGTAGTAAATAAAGATGATAATATTGATCAAAACATAGATTTAAGTTCTTTTGGTATTAAAGATGTATTTTATATTTCGTGTTCACATAGAATTGGTATTCGAGAATTATTGTTTTTTTTAAGTAAATATGAGGTCCAGAAAATTAATACGATAAAATTTGATTACTCTATTGGTTTATTTGGAAAGACTAATGTAGGAAAAAGCACATTACTTAATAAGCTAGTTGGATTTAATAGATCTATAGTTAGCGATATACCCAAAACAACAACTGATGTAGTTTCCTCAAATTATAAGTATAAATCGAAGTATTATTCAATAAAAGATACTGCAGGTTTAATTAAGAAAAATAAAATTGATAAAAATAGTTTAGATTATTATGTTACAAAAAAAACAATATCCATTATAAAAGATATTGATGTTAATATTTTTATGATTGATGTTCAACAAGGCTTTGACAATCAGTCAAAGAAAATTTTTAATTTAATTTATAATGAATCTAATACTTTACTATTTTTAATTAACAAAGTAGATTTGGTAAAATTTAATAAAATAAAATTTTTATCTAAAATTAAAAATGATATTAAAAAACAATTTTCACAATCTAAAAATTTACATATAATTTCTTTATCTACATTTAATAACAA
>CACKSN010000049.1 GCA_902602845.1 uncultured Alphaproteobacteria bacterium
GACAAATTGATGAAGAATATCTTGGAATATTAAGACAATTATTAACCTACATGATGGAAGAACCAAAAAGAATCACAGCATGTACAAGTCTTTTATATATGGTTAAAGACCTAGAGCGAATAGGTGACTATGTTCAAAATATTGCGGAAGATATTTATTATGCAGTTTCTGGTCAGCCCCTATTTGATGGTAATCCAGACCCAACCTGGGAAGTAATTCTTCCAAAGAAAAAATAAGTTTTAATAGAACTGTAACAAAAATTTAATAGTAGAGACTCATGAAACTTAAAATGCTTATCGTTGAAGATGAAGAAGCATTATTAGATCTTTTAAAATTTAATTTTAACAAAGAAGGATATAAAATAGATACTGCAACGGATGGTGAAACTGCTTTAGAAAAAATCTTATATAAACCACCTGACATAATTATTCTTGATTGGATGTTACCAGAGTTATCAGGAATTGAACTTTGTCGTAGAATTAGAAAACATAAAGAACATAAGAATATTCCTATCATAATGTTAACAGCGAAAGGTGAAGAAGAAGATAAACTTCGTGGCTTAGAAACTGGAGCAGATGATTACATAACAAAACCTTTTTCGGTTAACGAATTAGTGGCAAGAGTAAAAGCTGTTCTTCGACGAATAAGACCAATATTTGTAGATGAAGTTTTAACTTATAAAGGAATAGTAATTGATCTTGTATCTCACTCGGCATCACGAGATGGAGAAACTCTTCATCTTGGTCCAACAGAATTTAATTTATTAGCTTTCTTTATGGAAAATATTGGTCGTGTCTTTAGCCGTGAACAATTACTTAATCATGTTTGGAAAAATGAGGCCCATGTGGAACCTCGAACAGTTGATGTTCATATAAGAAGACTACGAAAGGCCATTAATAATGACGTAAAAGAAGATTTTATAAGAACCGTGAGATCAGCAGGATATTGTTTTGGCTCGTAATTAAGCCATAAATTTCACTTATACAAATCACTTACCAAACTATAAAACCACCATATGAAAAGTCTTTTTAGATCATTCTTTACTGTCAGCTTTTATACATTTTTAAGTCGAGTATTAGGTTTTATTCGAGACATATTAATAGCAAGATATCTTGGATCGACAGTAATTGCTGACGCATTCTTCGTAGCATTTCGTATTCCTAATTTCTTTCGCCGTGTCCTAGCAGAAGGAGCATACAGCGCTGCATTAATCCCTGTTTTCTCGGGTGTTGTGCTCAACCCAAAAGATGAACGTGAAGCTTCTGATTTTGTTGAAAACACAACCTCAATGTTACTTTTTGCTACGGTTGTTTTAACAATCATTTTCTTCTTTGGGATGCCTTATATCATTCAAGTTTTGGCACCAGGTTTTACCGATAATAAAGAAGCCTATGAGCTTGCCGTCCATTTTGGAAAAATAATTTTCCCCTATATTATTTTTATTTCCTTAGCTGCTCATTTTGCTTCAATAAATAATGTTCATGAACGTTTTGCCGCCGGTGCATTTGCTCCCGCTATTTTGAATATAAGTTTTATTCTGTCATTATTCTTTTTAACACCCTTTGTGACAACTGCAGGTCATGCATTATCGTATGGTGTATTAATAGGAGGAGTTTTACAATTTCTATATTTATACAGATCAGTTTTAAATTTTTACCGACCACGTATTATTATCCCAGTTTTAAATGAAAAGTTAAAAAAGTTTTTCAAATTATTTGTACCTGGCGTTGTTGGTTCAGGTGTTATTCAATTAAATATTGTCATTGGCACTATCATCGCCTCCTTTTTACCAGTGGGTGCTATCAGTCATATTTATTACGCGGATCGTCTTAACCAATTACCACTTGCCATCTTTGGAATAGCACTTGGCATAGTTCTTTTACCAAGTTTATCAAAGGCTATTAAACAATCAGATCAAGAAACAATAAATAATATTCAAAATAGATCTATTGAATTTTCATTATTAATTTCTTTACCATCAGCCATAGGATTATTTATTTTAGCTGAACCCATTATTCATATTTTATTTGAACGAGGCGCATTTGTAGCAGAAGATACTTTTTATACTGCTAAAGTATTAAGTTACTTTGCATTAGGTCTACCTGCTTATATTATAATTAAAGTTTTAGTTTCCTGTTTCTTTGCTAGAGAAGATACCAAAACACCTCTCTATATATCTATTGTCAGTGTGATTAGTAATATAGTGTTATCACTACTTTTAATTGGATCAATGAGAGAAATGGGTATTGCTGTTGCAACAGCTATAAGCGCATGGGTAAATGCATTATTATTGTATCTCTTTTTAGCTATTAGAAATCATATGAAATTTGATGATCTTCTTGTAAGAAATTCCATCAAAATTTTACTATGTTCAGCTATTTTGTTTGTAGTAATATACTTATTAAATGGACTATTCTTCACTAATATTAATGGTAATTCAGCTTTATTAAGTTCAATACTTTTACTTCTGATGA
>CACKSN010000050.1 GCA_902602845.1 uncultured Alphaproteobacteria bacterium
ATTTTTTGCAAATTGTAAATTAAAATTGAGGCAAATATACAAAGCGCAGTAATGAAGATAATTATAAATTTAGACTCCCAAATTATTTTAGAAATATCAACTAAGTCATATTCTCTTATCAATTTATTGGACATGATCAAACTTTCAAATTTTTATAAATATTATAAAATTGTAATTTAATCATGTTTATATATATAATTTAAAATAAATGAACATAAAATATCTTAATGTAGAGAATTTATTTTATTTATCTCTTTTAACTCTGCCTTTATTTTTTCTTACCGGACCATTTTTGACTGATTTATTTATTTGCTTAATAGGTATAATGTTCATAGTAACTGCTTTAAAAAAAAATATACTAAGGGATTATATTTATAATAGATTCACTTTTATTTTCTTAATTTTTTACGTTATTATATTATTGTCTTCTTTATGGAGTGACTTTATATTTTTGTCTTTAGAAAGTTCGTTATTTTATTTCAGATTTTTATTTTTTTCATTAGGTACTTTTTATATACTAAGTAAATTTAAAAATAGTTTATACTATTTTAGCATATTTTTTTTATGTATATATATTTTTATAATTTTTGATGGTTTTATTCAATACTATATAGGTTTTGATCTCTTTGGATTTGAAAAGCCATCGCTTAATAGATTATCTGGACCATTCAATGATGAATTAATTTTAGGTGGTGTAGTATCAAGGTTTTATCCATTAGCAACCTTGTGTATAATTTATTTAAATTCTAAAATAAAATTTAATTTTCTTTTGTTATTTATCTTATTTACTTTAGCTGTATTATCTATTGTACTTCATAGTGGAGAAAGAACAGCCTTATTCTTACTTTTAATGTCAATAATAATAATGATTTTTACAATCAAAAAAATAAGTTTTAAATCATCTTTAATTTTACTTTTTTCAATTTGTTTAATTCTTTTCATAATGTTTTTTCTAAATTCGGATATAAGAAAAAGAATTATCGATACAACATATAATCAAATTTACCCATATGATAGAGAAGCCAATAGTGGGATTATTTGTGCAAATACACCAGAAAAATGCAAAAGATCATTAATTATGTTTTCTGTTAATCACCATGGACACTATTTGACAGGCATAAAAATGTTTTTTGACAAGCCTATTATTGGTCATGGACCTAAAACTTTCAGAGAAAAATGCGAATTTGATAAATTCAAAACTTATTCAGGTTGTAGTACGCATCCCCATAACATGTATATTCAATTAGCCTCTGAAACGGGAATTTTTGGTCTGATTATTCCAATTTGCTTGTTTATCTTTGTCACTTTTAATTTATTTAAATTATTTATTTTTAAATTTTTAAATAGAGAACTATTTTTATCTGATTTTAAGATTTGTTTACTTATTTCTTTTTTTATAACGCTATTTCCTTTAGCCCCCAGTGGTAATATATTTAATAATTATGTATCTTTTATTTATTACCTACCACTTGGTTTCTTTTTGTATTTTAATTTTATTGAAAATAACGAGAATAAAAGTTAATTTAATATAATTAAATCTTAATCTCAATATGATAAAAAAAATTTATGACAATTACTTTTATAAAAGCCATATTGATAAAGATTATACAATTAATTTCTTAAATTCTTTAAAAAAATTTAATTTAAATACAACTATTTGCTTATGTAAAAGTAGAGATGATAAACAAATATTAAATTTTGACAGGTGTAAAAACAAATTTGAAATTGTTATTTGCAAACGATGTGGGCTTATAAGATCAAAATATTATTTTTCTACAAAAGACATATTAGATATTTACAAAAGTAGCTATAGAGATGAAAGATTAAAAATTCAAAAAAATTCTAAAAGCCTCTATAATGCTTTATCAGAATCTGAATATATTAAGGAAAACTGGAATATTATTGAAGAGTATGTCAATCTCTCTGGTTCAAGAAAATTAAATATAGTTGATATTGGAGCTGGTGGAGGTGGTTTTCTTCATAAATATAAAAATATTCATAATTGTTATGCAGCAGATTACAATCTTAAATGGTTAGAACATGCAAATAAAAATAATATAAAAATTATTTATGGAGGTATTAAAGAAGTATTAAATACTAAAAAAAGATATGATTTGATTATTCTAAATCACGTAGTTGAGCATTGGAGTGATTTTGAAACAGAAATTATAAATTTAAAAAAACTCTGCACTTTATACAAAACAAAAATTTTTATTGAAGTTCCTGGTATTGATTCATTAAAAAATGGAAGAAGAGAAGGTGATTTTAGAGGAGATGTTGTTTTTTATCATTATCATTATTTTGCATCTTATACATTAGTATCACTTTTTGAAAAATATGGATTTGAGTGTTTATATAGTGATAGTAAAGCAAGAAT
>CACKSN010000051.1 GCA_902602845.1 uncultured Alphaproteobacteria bacterium
TTCCTTGAACAAATGATTGGAAAAACTTGGAACATAAAATTTTCAAATAATTCTTTTCGAGCCCCATATGTTCATTTTCCTCTATTATTTGTATCATTAATTTTTGCATATTACTTCAGAGCTCTAAATTTCTACTGGTTAGCATTTCTAGTTGTAATAGCAGAATTTCAAATTGTCATTTTAAGATTTGTTTTTTCATATGAACAAACTTTAATGAGCGATCTTGTGAGATTTTGGTATGGAAGCTTATTTTTATTTGGAAGTTATTATACTTTAATTAAAGATGGTCATGTAAGAGTTGATGTTTTGTATACTAATTTTAGTGAAAAAAATAAAGCGAAAGTAAATCTTTTTGGAAGTTTATTACTTGGTATTCCACTTTGCTTAACTGTATTCTTTCTTGGGATGTACTGTAAACAATGTGTTTTAAATCAACCAATAATGAATTTTGAAACATCTCAAAGTACTCAAGGAATGAATATCAAATATTTAATGGCGGGTTTTTTAATAATATTTGCTCTTACAATGCTGATACAATTTATAATTTATTCATTAAGAAGTTTAGAAGTAATTAGAAAGAATTAATAATGGAATTATTTTTTCTTTTTTTATTAATATTTTTAATGGCATTTGCACTTGCTTCTGGATATCCATTAGCTTTCGCTCTTCCTGGTTCAGCTATCATATCAATATTTTTAGCTGGTTTAGCAGGATATTTAATTGAAGGTAATCCAAACGAATATTTTATATCTGATGGCCCTTTTCAATGGCTGAATGCAGGAATAACAAATTTCCGAGGAGTATATTGGGAGGTAGAAAGAGATACATTGATTGCAATACCTCTGTTTATTTTTATGGGAATAATGCTTGAAAAATCAAAAATTGCAGAAGACCTATTAATAAGTATGGGGCAATTATTTGGACCTATTCCAGGGGGATTAGGAATTTCTGTAATTTTTGTTGGCGCATTATTAGCTGCTACGACAGGCATTGTAGGGGCTACGGTAGTTGCGATGGGTTTAATTTCTTTACCAGCAATGATGAAAAATAATTATAATAAATCACTTGCGTCTGGAATTGTGTGTTCTTCTGGTACACTTGGTCAAATAATTCCACCTTCAATCGTCCTTATTATTTTGTCAGATCAATTAGCATCTGCTTCAGATGCAGCAGATAATATGAGAATAGAAAATTATAAAAACGTAACTGGTTCTACAAATATACCAAGTCAATTTAGTGTAGATTCAGTCAGTGCTGGAAATATGTTTTTAGGAGCTTTCTTACCTGGTTTAGTTCTTGTTGGTCTATACATGTTATATGTTTTACTGATTGGAATATTTAAAAAAGAAGCAGTACCTCCAGTAGATTATGAAGGAAATTATGACAGAAATTTCTTTAGAAGAGTTTTTTTATCGCTTGTCCCGCCATTAGCATTAATTTTTGTAGTTTTAGGTTCAATATTGCTTGGTATTGCAACAGTAAATCAAGCAGGTGCTATTGGTGCTGTGGGCGCAGGTGTGATGGGTGGTTATAGATTATATGATAAAAAAAACAAATATACACCAGCTTTAATAACTATAATTTCATTAATAGTAATAACCTTTATTGTAATAAATTTTCAACTTAATGTTAAAAATATTTCATCAACATCAGAAGTGGTGGCTTTAGTAATTGCAATATTTGCAGTTTTATTTTTACTTGTTGGTGTTGTTTGGAGTTTTTGGAGAACATTTAAAATAAATAATGTTTTAAAAAACGTAATGATTGAAACAAGTTTAACTACTTCAATGGTTTTTATAATTCTGATTGGGGCTGCAATGTTAACAGCAGCGTTTAGAGGTTTTGGAGGTGAGGAAATAGTTAAGGATTTTCTCACTAGTCTTCCTGGAGGTTTTTGGACGCAATTTATAGTTGTAATGGCAGTTATATTTGTACTAGGTTTTTTTTTAGATTTCATAGAAATTGCTATTGTTGTTGTTCCTATAGTTGCACCGATACTATTAGCTGAAACATCAGCAAATGTTACTGCAGTTTGGCTGGGTGTAATGATTGGTGTAAATATGCAAACTTCATTTTTAACTCCACCATTTGGATTTTCACTATTTTATCTAAGAGGTGTAGCACCAAAGTCAATAAAAACGACTGAAATTTGGAAAGGTGCAAGTGTGTTTATTGTACTTCAATTAGTTGGTTTAGGTGTAGTTGGATATTTTCCACAATTAGTGAATTATTTACCTCTTAGATCTTATTATTCATCAGAAGTTGCTCCTCCTCCAATTAATCCTAAACTTCAAGAATGTTTAATAGATTATTCTTATAATAAATATGAAGAAAATTTTTC
>CACKSN010000052.1 GCA_902602845.1 uncultured Alphaproteobacteria bacterium
TTCCCCAATAAACCTGATACCAAGAGAATATATAAATTTTTCCAAATTTATCTTTTTAGACTTCTCAATTGCACTCATTAAATTTGAAAAAGATAACTCTCCCCACCCATCAAGTTTCAGTATTTTTTCTTTAAATTTTTGCAACTCAAATATATCTTCATATTTCTTGATAAAATTTAATTCAAAAAATTGCTTCACTTGTTTTTCACCAAAACCTTCAATATTTAAGCTTTTTTTACCAATAAAATGAATAATTCTTCCAATTATTTGAGATCTGCATCCATATTGATTTGCACAGCGTAATATAGCTTCATCTTGTTCTTTAATAGTTTTACTCTTACATACTGGACAAAACTTTGGAACGCTAATTTGCTTTTTAGATTGCTTATTTTTTTGAACTAGTCTTGTTACATATGGTATCACATCACCTGCTCTTTCAATTTCTACTGTATCTAAAACATTAATATTTTTTTTTGTTATTTCATCAAAATTATGAAGTGAGGCATTTGAGACTAAAACTCCACCAATATTGATTGGTTGAAGTCTTGCAACAGGAGTTATTGCTCCAGTTCTTCCAACTTGAAAATCAATTTTTTTTATTAAAGTAATCGCTTTTTCAGCAGAAAATTTTAGTGCTATTGCCCATCTAGGATTTTTTCCAACGTATCCTAATCTTTCTTGAAATTTTACATTATTGATTTTAATAACTAGCCCATCGATATCATGCATTATTTTTGATCTATTAGAATTAATATTCTTAAAATAATCCATAATTTCATCAACAGTATGACAAAATCTTGATAACTCATTTGTTGGTATATTCCATTTTCTTAGATCATCGTAATATTCTTCAATAGTGCTATAAGATTTAGAACATTTACCAATTCCATGCGCAATGAACTTCAATGGCCTCTGATGACTAATTGATGTGTTTAGTTGTCTTAAGCTTCCAGCAGCAGCATTTCTTGGATTAGCAAATTTAAATTTATTTTCTAAATTTAAGTTAATTTTCTCAAAATCATCTTTGTTGATAAAAATTTCACCTCTTATTTCAATAAAGTCTGGAGCATTTTTATTAATCACAAAAGGAATATCTTTAATTTTTTTTATATTTTCAGTAACGTTCTCACCCACAAAACCATCACCTCGAGTAGCAGCAGAAATTAAATTACCTTTTCTATATATAAGATTTAGAGATAACCCATCAATTTTAGGTTCACATAATATTTTAAAAGTGTTTGTTTGATTATTTTTTAAAAATTTATTATTCCTTTTAAAAAATTCAAATATGTCATTTTCATTAAATGCATTTCCTAAAGAAAACATTTGTGATAGATGTTTTATTTTTTCAAATTTACTTTTTATTTTGGCACCAGCTGATTTATTTGGGCTAGTACTTAAAATTAATTCAGGATATTTTTGTTCTAATTCATTATTCTCTTTGATAAGTTTATCAAACTCTGAGTCACTAATTTCTGGTTTGTCATTATTGTAATATAGATCGTTATGTTTTTGAATAATTATTGATAAATCTTTTAATCTTTTAACTACTAACTTCTTTTTGACATTCGATTTCATTAATTAAAAAAAATTAGTAATTTTTTTAACAAAGGATTGCTTTTCATCTATTTTTTTTATTAAATTATAACTATGTCTATACCAATCTGAATTAGGATAGTTATGTCCTAAAACTGATGCAGTTTTAGTACTTTCTTCAATCATACCCATTTCATAATATGCCTCAACCATTCTATGCAATGCCTCAGGAGTAAATTTTGTCATTGAATAATCTTCAATAACTATTTTAAACCTATTTAAAGCAGCAGTAAATTTTTTTTCTTTAAGGTAGAATCTACCTATCTCCATATGTTTTGCAGCTTGATTAGACTTTACAAGAATAATTTTTTGCATACTATCTTTTGAATACTCGCTTTCTGGGAATCTAATAATCACCTGATTAAATGCATTTAATGCCTTATCATTGTAAGTTCCATCGAGTTCATGATGATTAATTTGTTCATAATTACACATTGCTATCATATAATACACATAATCTAGATTTTTATGAGAGGGATATTTTTTTGTAATTTTATTAAATTTATAAATTGATTCTTCATATTCCATCAACAAATAGCTTATGAAACCAGAAGTAATTTCACCCTGAATTGACTCTTTAGAAAGGGGAAATAATTGTTGTAATTTTGTAAACTCTTCTTCTGCAGATATAAAGTTTCCATTGTCAAAATATTGCATTCCTACTATAAATATTTCTTCTGGATTTTTTACATCATTTTTTACATCATTTTCTTCTTTTATATTTGAAGATGAGCAGCTAACTAA
>CACKSN010000053.1 GCA_902602845.1 uncultured Alphaproteobacteria bacterium
ATGATCAATCTCGTGCTGTATAACTCTAGCATGTAAACCTTCTACTTGCCTGCTAATTTCTCTTCCATCTAAATCAAATCCAGAATAAGTTATTTTTTTATATCTTCGCACCAACCCTTGCATTCCTGGTATTGACAAACAACCTTCCCAATCATCTTCTTTTTCATCGTTTAGTGGTTTGAAAGTTGGGTTTATCAATGGTGTAACTTCTATCTTCTCTTTTTCTTCAATGTCAGGATTTATAAAGATAATAATTCTTTTTGATAAATGAACTTGAGGTGCAGCAAGACCAATACCATTATAATCAATCATTGTTTCTGACATATCATAGATAATTTTCTTTAATTTATTGCTAGAAAATTCATTAATTTCTTCAGATTTCTTAAGTAGCACTGGATTACCAACTCTAGCGATTTTTAATATAGACACTATTTAAATATAATTCTTTTTTTTCAATATGCCATTGTAAATTTTGATTATATGTATTTGCAAAAAAATATACTTTGTGTTACTACCCCGCCACAATGACTCTATTTGTAAATGTAAAAGATAATAATGTTGAACAAGCTATTCGTAGTCTTAAGAAAAAAATGCAACGTGAGGGTCTGTATAAAGAAATGAAATTAAGAAAACACTACGAAAAGCCATGTCTAAAAAGAGCTAGAGAAAAAGAAGAAAATATTAGGCGTGCTAGAAAATCAGCAAAAAGAAATAATGATTAGGAAGATAAACTTTTTACTATATCTTCACACATTTTTTTTGCGTCACCAAAAAGCATTGTAGTATTATCTCTATAAAATAAATCATTATCAACACCAGAATACCCTGTAGCCATTGATCTTTTTACAAATAAAACACTTTGAGATTTTTCAACATCAAGAATTGGCATTCCATATATCGGAGAAGATTCATCTGTTTTTGCAGCAGGATTAGTTACATCATTTGCACCAATAACAAAAGAAACTTCAGTCATTGGAAAATCATGGTTAATTTCGTCTAATTCTAAGACTTCCTCGTATGGAACATTAGCTTCAGCAAGCAAAACATTCATATGACCTGGCATTCTACCAGCAACAGGATGAATTGCATACCTTACCTCTATACCTTCTTTTTTTAATATGTCGCCCATTTCTCTTAAAGCATGTTGAGCTTGTGCTACAGCCATTCCATATCCTGGTACAATTATTACAGAGTCTGCATTTTTCATTATGTATGCCGCATCCTCTGCATTACCTTGTTTAACAATCTTATCAGAGTTGTCTTTACTTGCACTAGAATCTTGTTCCCCACCGAACCCACCTAGGACAACATTAATGATAGATCTATTCATCCCCTTACTCATAATATAACTTAATATTGCACCTGATGCTCCTACAAGAGCTCCGGTTATAATTAAGAGATTGTTACTTAAGGTAAATCCTATCCCACAAGCTGCCCAACCAGAATAAGAATTTAACATAGAGACTACAACAGGCATGTCAGCACCACCAATAGGAATTACCACTAGGAAACCAAGTATTATTGAAACAATAACAATAGTCCAAAATATTGTAGGAGATTGATTAATAACAAATAAAACAATTAGTAAAATAATAAGTAAAAAAATTAAAGCATTTATAAAATGCTGAAACTTAAATACTATTGGTTTACCTGAAATTGTACCTTGTAACTTTCCAAAGGCTAAAACTGAGCCTGAAAAAGTAATTGCACCAATAAATGTTCCAATACTCATTTCAACCAAACTTGCAGTTTTAATAGATCCAATTTTTCCTATATTAAAAGCTACAGGATCATAGAAAGCAGCGGCGGCAACAAAAACAGCTGCTAAACCGACTAGGCTATGAAATGCTGCTACCAATTGTGGTAGTGCAGTCATTTCAATTCTAAGAGCTATAAATGAGCCTATAGCACCACCAATTAGTATCGCGGCACCAATTTCATAATAGCTTAGGACTGATTTAAACATTAGGGTTGTAAAAACAGCTATAATCATCCCAATAATACCAAAAATGTTACCCATTCTTGAAGACTCTGGGTGAGATAAACCTCTTAAAGCAAAGATAAATAATAACGCAGAAATTAAATATAATATCGCAACCATGTTAGAAGACATTATTCTTTTTCCTTTGTTTTTTTCGTTTTTTTCTTAAACATAGAGAGCATTCGATATGTTACTAGGAAACCTCCAAAAATATTAACTGAAGCTAATACAACACCAATTAGTCCAAAAATTTTTGAAGTATCAAAACCTTGAGGACCGGCTGCTAATATTGCCCCAACTATAATTACACTTGATATAGCATTTGTCACACCCATCAATGGGCTATGTAAAGCAGG
>CACKSN010000054.1 GCA_902602845.1 uncultured Alphaproteobacteria bacterium
TCTGGTAGCCCATCTTTTTATATAGCCGATCTTAGTTTTGATTACGATCTATTAGAAGATGCTAAAATTATGGTTGAAGATGTATTATCCAAAAATCCAAAATTGGAAAACATTGAAGGAGAAAATCTTCGAAACTTATTGTATTTACAAGAAAGAGATGTAGCAATTTTAACACTTACTGCGGGATAATAGTTATGGATATAGAAAAAGGTATAAAATTTGAATGCCAGAGTTCTGGAAATTGTTGTGTTTCAAGAGGATCTTATGGTTTTGTTTATTTAAGTAAGAAAGATATTAAAAAATTGTCTATTGGATTTAAAACAACGGAACAAAACTTTGTAAAAAACTATTGTCAAAAAACTGATGGTTTCATTCACTTAAAGGAACTTAAAAAAAATAAGGGAAATTGCATATTTTTGAAAGATAATAAATGTACTGTATATAAGTCGAGACCTATACAATGCAGAACTTGGCCTTTTTGGCCTGAAAATATGAATACAAAAACTTGGAATAACGATATTGCTAAAAATTGCCCTGGTGTTGGTAAAGGTAAAGTAAAAACAAAGAAAGAAATTTTAAAGCAAGTACAAACTGATTATGAAAACGAATTAAATATAATAAATAAAAATTAACCATCAGACTCAAATTCCATTTCTTTGAAATATCCAATATATTTATGAGTCTTTTTTTTTAGTAATATCTTTATTGTTGTACCTTCTAGAACTACTTCAAGAATATTTTCATTTTTTCTTAAGATATCACAATTTTTTTCAATTCCTGATGCAATATTTTTAATTTTGGTTTTTTTCATTTTGGATGGTGAGCCCTGCAGGATTCGAACCTGCGACCCATTCCTTAAAAGGGAATTGCTCTACCAACTGAGCTAAGGGCCCATCGAATGTGTATTCTATATAGTTCAAATATTGTAAGCGCAAGTGATTAACTAAGAGTTTTTTTTATTAAGTTGCTCTAAAGTATTTTTTGAAACAAAATTGGAAACATCTCCACCTAGTTTGTGGACTTCTTTAACAAAATTAGATGAAATAAATGAATTTTTTTCAGAAGTCATAAGAAATATAGTCTCAATATTTGGATTAAGTTGATAATTCATACCTGTCATTTGGAATTCATACTCAAAATCAGATACTGCCCTTAAACCGCGAATTATACATGTGGCATTTTGATCTTTAGCAAAGGTTGTAAGTAATCCTGATAACTCAACAACATCAATTTTTAAATTTAATTCATTTATAGTACTAATATCACTTTTAATAATATTAATTCTCTCTTGAATATTGAATAATGAGTCTTTGTTAATATTATTAGCAACAGCTATAACTAAGTTATCTACTATTCTTAATGATCTTTTTATTATGTCCATATGACCAGCAGTCATAGGATCAAAAGTGCCTGGATATATTCCAATTTTATTCATTGCCCTCATACTCTTGTATTCTAGAAACTGAGACAATTCTATCACTTTCTGGTATCTTAAAAATACTTACACCTTTTGTTGATCTTCCAGCTATTCTTATTTGATTTACATTTACTCTAATTATTTGACCTTTATCACTTACAAGAATTATCTCATCATTATCTTTAACAACAAAACAGTCAACAACTTCACCATTTTTTTTAGATGTTAATATTCCTGTAATTCCTTTCCCTCCTCTATTTGAAATTCTATACTCATAAGCAGATGATCGTTTACCAAAACCTTTTGATGTAATAGCTAAAAGAAATTCTTCGTTTTTATTTAATTCTTCAAAACCATTTTTAAGAGAAGATGTTTCTTTTCTGCTTTCAGATGCTGCTCTTAAGTATTCTTCTCGAATATTCATATCAATTAATGAGTGTTTTAAAATTGCTATAGAAATAATAGCGTTACCCTCATCTAACTTTATACCTCTTACACCAGAAGAATTTAAACCAGAAAATAATCTTAATTTTTCAACTGGAAAACGTAAACATTTTCCATTTGAAGAAGATAATAAAATATCATCATTTATAGTGCAAAGTTTAACGCCTATTAACTCGTCTTTTTTATCAAGTTTAATTGATAATTTGCCCGAATCTCTTAAATCTCTTTTTCCGCTCTTAGCAACATCGATTAATTTGTTTTTTCTAACCATTCCATTTTTAGTTGAAAAAATAACATAAAAATTATCCCATTGATTTTCATCTAAAGGTAATGGAAGAAATGTAGATATTTTCTCATAAGATTTAAATGGT
>CACKSN010000055.1 GCA_902602845.1 uncultured Alphaproteobacteria bacterium
TTTTAATTTGATCCTCAATATTCTCTTGAGAAAAAATTGGATTATATTTTATTTTTAATGAAATTTCTTTAGCATTAATTTCAAATTTATTTAAATTTGAATAACTTATTTCTGTTGGTTGAATTATTTCTACTGGCTGACACGAATAAATAAAAATTAATAATATATATATAAATATTTTATTTTTTAAGGACATATAACAAAATTGCTTGTTGGATATACATTCTATTCTTTGCCTGCTTTAATACAACTGAATTTTTTCCATCTAGAATCTCTGATGTAACTTCTTGACCTCTTTTTGCTGGTAGACAATGCATGAAAATAGAATCTTTTGATGCAATATCTATAATTTCTTTAGTAACAGTAAAATTTTTGAAATATTTAATTTTGTTTTTATCTTTATCTCCCATAGATAACCAAACATCTGTCATTATACAGTTTGAATTTTTTGAGCCAATTTTTGGATCAGATAATAAATTAATTTTATTATTGTAATATTTTTTTAATAAATTTCTTTTTAATTTTAAAATTTTTGAGGGAATGACAACATTTAAATTAAATAGATAAATATTTTGTAAGTGTAATAATGAAATCAAAACATTGTTTACATCACCAATCCAAGTTATTTTCAGTTTTTTATAGCTTTTAAAATTTTCTTGAATTGTTAAAAAATCTCCAAGTATTTGACATGGGTGACTATAATCAGTAAGACCATTAATTACAGGTATTATATTTTCTTTAGCTAGATTAAGAAGTTGTTTATGATCATTATTTCTTATCATTATGCAATCAATATATTGAGCAAGAACATTTAATACATCTTTGTCTGACTCTCTTTTATTATCAAAACCAATATCTTTACTATTTAATTCTATAACATTACCTCCAAGTTTTTGCATACCAACATTAAAACTTAATCTTGTTCTCAGAGATTGTTTTTGAAAAATTGTGCCTAAGGTTTTATTTTTGCAAGATGAAGAAAATTTTTGGGGTTTTGCTTTTATTTTTTTAGCTATTGAAATTATTTCATCTAATTGTTTTTTATTAAAATTGCTTAAATCAATAAAATTTTTAATCATTATATTTTGTTAAAACCTTTTTAATAATACTGATTGATTTATCAATCTCTTTGTTTGTAACAATTAATGGTGGAGCAAGTCTAATGGTGTTATCAGCAGCTGGAACATTTAATAACTTTTGACTTTTAAGTATGTTTGAAAATTCTATATGATTATTAGCAACCTTTATTCCCAATAACAAACCAGCACCCCTTACTTCCTCTAAATAATCAAATTGATTTTCAAGATCTTTGAGTTTTTGCCAAAAATATCTTGATAACTTATCAACTCTTTTAAGAAAACTCTTATTAGATATAATTTTTAAAACTTCTAATCCTACACTCATCGCAAGAGGATTTCCACCATATGTGGATCCGTGACTTCCTTTTGTCATTGCAATACATGCTTTTTTGTTAGAAAGACATGCTCCTAACGGAAAGCCGGAACCAATTCCTTTAGCAACTGCCATTATATCGGGTTTTATTTTTGCCCATTCGTATGAAAATAATTTTCCTGATCTTCCAAAGCCACATTGTACCTCATCTAAAAAAAGAAGGATATTTTTTTTATCACATATTTTTCTAATAAATTTCAAAAATTTTAAATCTGCAGGTCGAATTCCTCCCTCACCTTGAATTGGCTCAATTAATATTCCAGCTGTTTTTTTACTTATAGCGGATTTAAGTTTTGTAATATTATTAAATTCAACCTTTTTAAAACCTGGGAGTAAAGGTCCATAGTTTTCAGAATACTTCTTATTTTTTTGAGCTGATAGTGCCCCAAAAGTTCTTCCATGAAATGCACCTTCAAAAGTGATGATTTCATTCTTGCCTGTTTCAAAATAAGAATGGTAACTTCTAATAATTTTTAAACCACATTCTATTGATTCAGTACCAGAATTTGTAAAGAAAACTTTATCTGCAAAAGAATTTTTACATAGTAATTCTGCAAATTTTTCTTGTTTTCTAATAGTATATAAATTTGAAACATGCCAAACTGCCTTTGCTTGTTTATATAGAGCATCTGTAAGTTTTGGGTGACTATGACCAAGAGAATTAACAGCTATACCACTTGCAAAATCTAAATATTTTTCATTATTAAAATTTAATCTTGTAACCTTTAGTAAACATTAAATAACAGAT
>CACKSN010000056.1 GCA_902602845.1 uncultured Alphaproteobacteria bacterium
TTTTTGGTGATTATTTTAAGTTGAGTTGCCAGTTTATCAGGTAACTCCGGGTAGTGGCGGGAGGAACGCCATCGTTTACCACTATTGTGGTTAAAAAAATCCTTCACAATTCTATCTTCTAGACTTTGGAAAGAAACTACTAAAATTAAACCATCCTTATTTAAAATTTTTAAAGTTTTTTCTAGGCTCTTCTTTAGTTCACTTAACTCATCATTCACATAAATTCTAATTGCCTGAAATGTTTTTGTTGCTGGATGAATCTTATTTTTTAAATAATTCTTTTTTGGCAAACATTTTTTAATAATGTTTGATAATTCTATAGTGTCATTTATAAATTTTATTTTTCTGTTTTTTACGATTTCTTTTGCAATAACTCTTGAATAACGTTCTTCTCCATATTTATAAATTATTGCAGCTAAATTTTTTTCTTCATACTTATTAATTATATCATAAGCATTTTTATTTGAAGAACCCATTCGCATATCAAGTGGTCCAGATTTATTAAATGAAAAACCTCTTTTAGCATTATCTATTTGATTTGAGCTTGCACCTATATCGAAAAGAATTATATCAAATTTTTTCTCCTTTAATTTTGTACTATTTCTTCAATTTTACTAAATTTATCATTTATTAGAGAAAAATTTGAAAATTTAGATTCTATTTCTTTTGCAAATATTTTTGAAATTGGATCCCTATCTATTGCTAACAATTGATTTACATTAAATTTTTCAAGGATAGTTTTTGAATAGCCACCTCCACCAAAAGTTGCATCAATTACATTTATTGATTTTGTTAATGGTAGAAATGATATTATTTCTTTAATCATTACTGATTTATGTAAATTTTCCATATTATTTTTGCTGTGTTAACATCATTCGTAATGATTTTTTTTCTTTTAAAAGGCGTCTTCTTGAATCTTCAGTATTTTTTAGACCTTTTTTTGGTTCCCAAATTTGAAAGTAATGACCTTGACCAAAAAAAGCAGCTTCAGTTTTAATGCCAGAGTATAGTTTTAGTTCTTCAGGAATTAAAAATCTTCCTTCACTATCTATATTAGTTGTAATTATTTCTGAAAAAATTGATGTTGAAAAATCATCATAATCCTCGGAAAAAAAATCTAAATTATTAATTCTTTTTGCTATTTCTTTTAACCTCCCAACACCACAGCCCTCAATAGATGGTGTTTTAATAGATTTGTACAAAATAACTTCATTTCTATTAGCTTTTGGAAGTACATTCCTAAAGCTAGAAGGTAAAGAAACTCTTCCTTTCTTATCTATTTTATTAATATATTTAGAAACAAATAAATCCATTAAATATGGGTTATCATGGGATTATATGGGCGTCAATGGGTATATGAAATTATGATAAATGTTCTTTATATGTTCTTCATAAATTTTAAGATGGTGCATAAGCCGGGTTCTGTAATTTAATAAAATTGATGATCATTAATCTAGAACAAATGTCACCATTTGTTTCAAGCAGTCTACCCGAATAGCTCAGCTGGAACTGATTGCTATTCCTATTTGACCTTGCTCCAAAAAGGGTTTGCAATGCCTTATTTGTTACCAAATAAGCGGTAAGCTCTTACCTCACCATTTCACCCTTACCTAATTAAAGGCGGTTTTTTTTCTGCTGCACTTTCCCTAAGCTTACGCTTGCCAGGTGTTACCTGGTTTTTTTTCCAGTGGAGCCCGGACTTTCCTCTTGATTTCTCAAGCGATCATCGCACCATCAATTGACGCTATATGTTTTTTTAGTTTTTCGTCAACATAATATTTATGAAATGACTATACAAATAATCCATGCTTTTTTTATCCATTTTACCTGTTGGCTTGGATATCAAAAAACGTGTTTGATAAGCTAAAACAAGTTTTGAAAATAAATTACTATCATTGTTTATTTTTTTTGTATCATAGCCAATAAAACTTAGAATAAACAAAGTAATTTTCTTTTGTGAACGTATTTTGTTCTTAAAAAACCATTTTTTTATTTTGATTTTATTTGTGAAATTTTTTTTTGAATTTATGTACACTAAATTCTTGTTACTAAGTTTTAACCAAGGAAATTTAGACCCAGGATCTTTTTTTCTAAAAGGAGCGATATCAGAATGACCAAGAATGTCAGAGTTTTTAATAGCATA
>CACKSN010000057.1 GCA_902602845.1 uncultured Alphaproteobacteria bacterium
GTGATCTTCTATCTGTATTATTGTGTCTTATAATTTCGATTTTTTTACAAAGAAAGTATATTGGAATATCATTTTCTATTAATAAAGCTAAAAGATCATTTAAATTTGCTTTGCCACTTACTCCTAATAAAGTAATGGGTTCAATACAGACAAATGCTGATAAATATATAATATCGATTTTTAGAAATTTAAGTGAATTGGGAATTTATGAATTATCTCAAAGGTTAAGCAACTTAAATAGACTATTTGTTGATAATGTCATTAGGGCATGGCAACCTTATTTTTTTAATAATATAAATAAAAATAATGAGTTGCTTGTTGAAATTTATTATAAGATCATTTTTTTTCTAAGTATTTTTTATCTTTCATTTATTTTTTTCTCTGAAGAAATTGTTTATATTTTAACGACTCCAGATTTTTACCAAGCGAAATATTTAATGCCTTTAATTATTTGTTCAATGTTTTTTTCAATAACGAGTGCAGCTATTTATTCTATTCAGATAATGTATTCTGAGAGAACGAAGTATATATTACCTATTACATTTGTAGAAATTTTAATAAATTTATCACTTAATATAGTATTTATACCCATGTTTGGTATGTTTGGTGCAATAATATCTCTATTGGCATCATCTATAGTTTCATCATTGATAGGTTTTTTTTATGGACAGAAAGTGTGCACACTACCAATTAAATATCATAAAATATACTTAGTATATATATTTCTATTTTTTTCATCATTATCTCAATTATATTTTATAGACTATAATGTCGATATGGTTATAAAAATAATCATTAAATTATTAATAATATTTTTATACGTTTTGATATTATGTTTAATAAAGTTTATCTCTGTGAAAGATTTCCAATATTTAATTAACAATTTTACAAAAATAATAAGTAAATGAAAAAAACTATTTGTTTTTTAAGACTAGCTCCAACATCTCCATTACATGGTAGTCAATTAAATCCGTGGTGGTACCATGAAAATAATTTTAATGTTTTATTTTGGGATATATCTAGACTTTTTTTTAAGATTAAAACTTTAGAAAAATATAAAGTTCATAAAAATTATTTTTTTACAGGACCTAATAATAGAATTTTTGAAAATAAGAATGAATTAATTAATGAATTAGATAAACTAGACAAAAATGCAATTATTTTATACTTTAATAGAAACCCTTTTATAATTTCAAATTTTAAAGATGACTGGTTAATTAAACAATTACGTGTCTTTAAAAAATTAGGCCTAATACAATTTGATACAAGACCATTAGGCAACACCTTTTATCAAAAATTTAAAGATATATATAGAATTTATAAAAATAGATATTTATCCAACCAGTTAAATCCTAAATTTTTTATTTCAGTAGGTAAATATGGTGAATATTGGTCTAAAAAAATTTACCCAAAAAGTAAATCAATAAATGTAGCATCGCCATTAATAAATTGGCATGTCAAAACAAATAAAAATTTTAAAAAATTTATTTTATTTATAGAGGAAAGTTTTATAAATCAGCCAGATGCCAAAATGTATGATGAAGTTTATTGTAATGATACTAAAAATTATCATAAAAGAATGAATGCTTTTTTTGATTTTGTTGAAACTAAAACAGGTAAAAAAGTTATTATTGGGGCGTCAGGTAGGTATTTTTATGATAATGAAACTTTTAATGGAAGAAAAATTATTTATAATAAAACTTTAGAATTAATATCAAATTCCTATTTAACTATTGGTCATTGTTCTTTAGCTTTATATCAAGTAGTACTATATAACACTCCTCTTTTACTAGTTAATGATAGCTCTTTTACCTCTAGACAGATAATTGAAAATCGCTATTCAGCTAATCTACTAGAAAGTAATCATATAAATAATACTGAGAGATCATGGAAAAAAATTGAAAAAATAATTAACCGATCAAAAAAATTAAATAATAAAATTATAAAAAATTTTTTTGACTCAAATATTAATTCTAAAGTTCAGGTTGACTATAAAACTGAAATAAAAAAATATTTTGATATAATATAAATTATTTTACTTTTAATTTTTTAAAACATTTCTCATAGAAATGAATGTAAATGATAAAATAATACCAATAA